>NZ_JACUUD010000029.1 GCF_014859505.1 Halomonas sp. | reverse complement strand
GCCTTCGGCCGCCCCGGCCGCCGTGATAGGCTTCCCACCATCGATACCAAGGAGCGCGCCATGACCGCCGCCGAGATGCTCGACCGCCTGGTGGGCTTCCCCACCGTCTCCCGGGATTCCAACCTCGACCTGATCACCTTCGTGGAGGGCTTCCTCGACGAGCACGGCGTGGAGCACTGGCGGGTGGAGAGCGACGACGGCAAGAAGGCCAACCTGCTGGCGCGCATCGGCCCGGAGGTGGCCGGCGGCGTGGTGCTCTCCGGCCATACCGACGTGGTGCCGGTGGACGGCCAGCCCTGGTCCACCGACCCCTTCACCCTGGTCGACAAGGGTGATGGCCGTCTCTACGGCCGCGGCACCTGCGACATGAAGGGCTTCATCGCCTGCGCCCTGGCCGAGGTGCCGCGTTGGGTTGCGCTCGACCTGGAAAAGCCCATCTGGCTGGCGCTCTCCTACGACGAGGAGGTGGGCTGCATCGGCGCGCCGCGCATGATCGAGAAGCTGATGGCCGAGCACCCGCTGCCCGCCGCGGTGATCGTCGGCGAACCGACCCTGATGAACCCGGTGGTGGCCCACAAGGGCGCCACCAACCTGCGCACCACCGTGACCGGCCGTGCCAGCCACTCCAGCCAGGTCAACCAGGGGGTCTCGGCGATCCACGTCGCGGCCCGGCTGGTCACCTTTATCGAGGAGGTGATGGCCGAGCTCCGCGCCGAGGGGCGCGTGGACGAGGCCTTCAACGTGGTGCACTCGAGCCTGCACGTCGGAAAGATCGTCGGCGGCACCGCCATCAACATCATGGCCCGGGAATGCACCTTCGAGTGGGAGATCCGCCACCTGCCGTCGGACCGCTTCGAGGAGCTGCTGGGCCGGGTCAACGCCCGGGCCGCCGAGCTCGAGGCCGAGATGCGCCGCCGCGCCCCGGAGGCGGCCATCGTCACCGAGGCGCTCAACGAGACAGTGCCGGCGCTGGCCGACGACAACAACGCCGAGGTGCTCACCCTGTGCAATGCCCTGCTCGGCGAGCGCCCCGCCGGCGCGGTGGCCTATGCCACCGAGGCGGGCCAGTTCCAGCGCCGTGGGCTGCCCACCGTGATCTGCGGCCCGGGCAGCATCGGCCAGGCCCACCAGCCAGACGAGTATATCGAGTGCGAGCAGCTCGAGGCTGGTACCCGCTTTATGGTTGGGCTGGGCCGGCGGCTGGCAGAGAACAACGCGGCCGGCACCGCCCAAGCGACGCGCCCCGCCATGCGACCGGGCACGGAATAGGCCACGGCGCAAAGCTCGCTCGATGACCCGCCCCCACGGGGCCGCAACTACCAAACCACAGCGCCCCGCACCGTTTCCGGTGCGGGGCGCTGTGAGGTCAGGCTGGTGGAAATTGACAGCCCGGGCCGCCGAACTGTCAGGCGTTAGCTGTCAGGCGTTCCATCAGACATCAGGCGCGTGACGGGCGACGGATCGGCGCGTCACCGTCCTCGCGACGACGGCGCGGGGCACGCTCGGGAGCACCGCTGTCTTCGCTGATCTCCAGGGCACGGCCGGCGACGCGGGCGCGAGCCATCTTGGCCAGGATGCTGGCCGGCAGTGAGTTGGGCAGCTCCACCACGGAGAAGGAGGTGCGGATATCGATGCGGCCGATACGGGCCCCTTCGATCCCACCCTCGTTGGCCAGGGCACCGACCAGTTGGCCGGGCTTGACGCCATCCTTGTGACCCACGGCCACGCGGTAGCGGGTCATGCCTTCGCTGGGACCGCGATCGCGAGCACCACCCTCACGGCGCGCCGGCTTGCCGTCGCGGTCGTTGCGGGTCTCCTTGCGCGGCGCCTGCATGCGGCCGATGGGGGCCTCGTCGGCACGGGCCAGGCGGGCGAAGGAACAGGCCAGCTCGATGGGGTCGTAACCCTCTTCGACCAGGCGGCCGACCAGGGCACGCTGCTCATCGGCACCGGCGGTCAGCGCGGCGATCACCTTCTGATGGAAGACCTCGTCGCGGTGAGCGCGGATGGCGGCCTCATCAGGCACCTCCATCTCGCTGAGCTTCTGGCCGGTGGCCTGCTCGATCCAACCGACCTTGCGGCCTTCACGGAAGCCGACGAAGGTGATCGAGATGCCGGTACGCCCAGCCCGACCGGTACGGCCGATGCGGTGCGTATAGGCCTCGGCATCCTGCGGAAGGTCGTAGTTGAAGACGTGAGTAATGCGCGGCACGTCGAGGCCGCGGGCGGCCACGTCGGTGGCGATCAGCACGTCGACCTTGCCACGCTTGAGGCGCTGGATGGTGCGCTCGCGCAGGCTCTGGTCCAGGTCGCCGGAGAGGCTGGCCACGTTGACGCCGCGGGCGGAGAGCTGCTCCATCAAGGTGGCGCAGGCGGCCCGGGTGCGCACGAAGACGATGGCGCCGTCCACCGGCTCCACCTCGAGGATGCGCGACAGCGCCTCCAGCTTGGCGCCGCCGTCGACGCGCACCAGGCGCTGCTCGATATTCTCGCCGGTGGTGGTGCCCGACTCGATGGCCACCTTCACCGGATCAACCAGGTAGCGGTTGACGATACGCTCGATCTCGGTCGGCAGGGTTGCGGAGAAGAACACCCGCTGGGCGGTCTTGGGGGTATCGGCGACCACGCGCTTGACGTCGTCGATGAAGCCCATGCGCAGCATCTCGTCGGCTTCGTCGAGCACCAGGGAGGTGAGGCCGTCGAGCTTGAGACTGCCGCGATCCAGGTGATCGATGACTCGGCCCGGGGTGCCCACCACCACCTGGGCGCCGCGCTTCAGGGCGCCCAACTGCTCGCGATATTCCTGGCCGCCGCACAGGGTGGCGACTTCCAGGCCCTGAAGGTTCTGGCCGTACTTGCTGAAGGAGACGGCCACCTGCTGGGCCAGCTCACGGGTCGGCGCCAGCACCAGCACCTGAGGCTCACGGCGGGTCAGCTCGAGACGCGACAGGATCGGCAGGGCGAAGGCAGCGGTCTTGCCGGTGCCGGTCTGAGCCTGGCCCAGCATGTCGCGACCTTCCAGCAGGGCCGGAATGGTCTGGATCTGGATCGGCGAGGGAATCTCGTAGCCCAGAGTCTTGACAGCAGAGAGAACAGCAGGCAACAGAGCGAGGTCGCCGAAGCTCGGCGAGGCGACAGAAGTCGAGGTCATCAATCACACCTTGGTAGGCCGGGATCACCGGCATAAATTCATTGGCGTCCCTGACGCGAACAAGACGGTCAGGCGCGCTGAACCCTCGAGGGGTGGCAGCACGGGACATCGGAGTCGGGGACGCCGGTCGCACCTGGCATCGGGTCCCTGCCATCGGGGATGGCGATCAGGAACCCTGTGGCGACCATTTGCGCCGATCTCGCCAGCGTGGCGGGATCTCGGTTGGCGCTCCATCTACACAATTCGAACGCTTGTGGCAGTCAGCGATGACGCTGGGCCTGGCGTTGCGGCGCCCATCCTGTGTTCGGTCGATGACCGTCAGCGATGGCGTCGTACATGATGGTGGGGTCAGCACATGCGAGGAAGGACGCATGCTACCATCGTCGCCTTCCCCTGGCCACCCTTTTCGCCGGGCCCGCCCTTCTTTCCATTCCTTTACCGTCAGGGAGACGCTCCATGCCGACGCTATGGGTCGACGCCGACGCCTGCCCCAAGGTGGCACGCGAGATCATCGTGCGCTCCGCCGAACGCACTTCGACCGCCGCCTGGTTCGTGGCCAACCATTCGGTACCGCTGCCGCGCTCGTCGTGGGTCAAGGCGCTGGCGGTAAGCCAGGGCTTCGATGCTGCCGATGACGAGATCGTCGAGCGTATCCAGGCAAATGACCTGCTGATCACGTCCGACCTGCCGCTGGCCATGGCGGCCATCGAGCGCGGTGCGAAGGTGATGACGACCCGCGGCGAGGCGCTCGACGCGAACAACATCCGCGCCCGGGTGCAGATGCGGGACTTCATGGAGACCATGCGCGCCAGCGGCGAGCATACCGGAGGCCCCAAGGGCTACACCGATGCGGATCGCCGCGAATTCGCCAATGCGCTGGACCGCTGGTTGGCAAAACACCGATAACCCTTCTCGCGAATGCCCTTGCCTGGCACCCGCTCACGGTGAAGGCATTCCGTATCAAGATCACGTTGACTGCAATAACACGGTTTATATGACAGGAGCAGTTGCGCTTTGTAGGTGCAAAATGCATCACATCCGCACCAAAGTGTTCAGTTTTTCCGCGGGCAGAGAGGTGGGACCATACCCTTGATACTGAACACCATTCTTGCTAACAATTGGTTCATTGAGAATTACAAAAATCTGGCACATGGTTTGCAAAAACTTACACATCGCAAACCACCAGATGTCTTTCTCATGAACCGTAGAGATTTCCTGAACGGCACTTATTCCATGACCCTGGCAGCCGCCGCCTTGCCTCTCCTAAAAGTCATGCCCGCCATGGCCAGCACCATCTCAGAAGCCGATGACGGCTCGGTGCGCCAGCGGTCAGAACAATCCCAAGAATCAGGTGCCAATGAAGGGCGGAGCCGCAGGCTTCGCCAACAGTCAGCCAGAACCCTGCAGATTGAGCACCAGCAGCCTCTGGAAGCTACTGATCGCAGAGGGCGTCAGCGTAGAAACGAGGCTAGGCGTGACGCCAGTCGAGTCGATAAAGATAAAGATAGCGCTGAAAATCTCCGCCGCCGAGGTCGGCAGCGTTAAACCGGTCAGTTTTTGACGTCGCGGGTGCCCGCCAGGCTATACATCGTATAGTCGCTTGATCATGACCGCCGAGACTTTCCACCGGCGGTTTTCTTCAGACTGCACCACTACCGTCTTGCGGTTTATCTTGACGACGTTATCTTACCCAGCAAGTGTGGACATCGATCTCGCCACGCTGTTTCCATGGCACCAGAAAGAGACTCTACATAGCTGACTCTGACCAGAATATTGAGTTGGCCGGGCGCTTACTGAACACGGCATGAGCGAACTACCCATCGAAAGATCGATGGGTAGTTCCAGTTGGTAGTGTTTTAAAAGATGACTAATGGCTAATCATCCAGGGCCGAGCGGAAGGAAACATCTTCTTGCCATCTGCAGTATAAAACACCTTGGGCTTGTCGCTGGCCTGTGCCACACAGCCACAGCCCTTCCCATGACGATGCTCATGACGAGCCTGCTCTTCGGCGCGATGCTCCGGCGTCGAAAATCTGGGCTCATGCTTACTGCGCTCATTACGGTCTATCGCATTCCGAGTGGCTGAGTCCATGGAATGTAAAGCCCGCGATATCATGATCACACGCGCCGACAATGCCCTGCATCGAGGGCAGGGTTTAGGCTCGGCACTCTCCGAGAGCGTGGCCAACTCCTGAAACAGCCCATGCTCACTACATTTGTAATCATAAAGTGGCATGGCATCACTCCTTATCCTGCGACAGCGGCACGTCCATACCTCCCTTGACCTTTACCTCGGGTCCTGAGGCACTGGGGTTCACGTCGAAATCGAATATCCCGGTGGGTAGCCAGAGTGTCGCACAGGCATTGGGAATATCCACCACCCCGCTGATATGACCCTCGACGGGGGCGCAGCCGAGAATGGCATAGGCCTGGGCGGGGGTATAACCAAACTTGGTAAGATATTCGATGGCATTGAGACATGCCTGCCGGTAGGCCACATGCACGTCCAGGTAGTGCTGCCCACCCTGCTCGTCCACCGAGATACCTTCAAAGATCACATAGTCATCATAGCGCGGTTTGATCGGGCTCGGTTTAAAGATCGGGTTCTTGATACCGTACTTGGCCATGCCGCCCTTGATGACGTTGACCCGAAGATGAATCCAACCCGCCATCTCGATGGCACCACAGAAGGTAATTTCCCCATCGCCCTGGCTGAAGTGGAGATCTCCCACCGAAAGTCCAGCGCCATCGACGTAGACGGGGAAATAGATCTTGGACCCTCGAGACAAGTCCTTGATGTCGCAATTACCGCCTTGCTCGCGGGGCGGCACAGTGCGTGCGGCTTCAGCGGCTGCGGACTTGGCTTGGTCTGACGGCATCCGCCCCATATGGGCAGTATCGGCGAAAGGCAGAGCAGCCAAGGGAGGCACACGGTCCGGATCGGTATCAACCAGCGCCTTTTCTCGTTTATTCCAATCCGCCAGCATTTCCTTGGAAGGCAGGGTGCCGATCAATCCCGGATGGATCAAGCCAGCAAACTCCACGTTGGGAATATGCCGGGACTTGGTAAACATGCCGTTGAAGTCCCAGATAGACTTCTGTGCTTCAGGAAAATGCTCGGTCAGAAAACCACCTCCATTCTTCTTTGCAAAGAATCCGTTAAAACCCCACTGGCTTTCCTTGAAGGCGCCAATATCCAGGATATCCACTTCCAGAAGATCACCGGGCTCGGCCCCTTCGACGCCGATAGGGCCTGACAGAAAGTGCACTTGAGTCAGGTCCACATCCCTTACATCATCGGCACTGTCGTTATTCTTTATCTGCCCACCGGTCCAGTCATAGCACTCAACAATGAAGTCATCGCCGGGTTTGACCTTGGCTACCATTGGAATATCTGGATGCCAGCGATTGTGGATCATGTCGTTGTCGTAGCAGGACTTGCCCAGATCAATCTTGATGATGGTATCGGCCATGGCAACCACTCCTCTGATTTCACTTGATCGGTTATTGACGCAGCAGAAACAACGCTTCGCGATTTCACTATCTGACAAGACGTTGGCGCTGACCATACGTCACTTGACGTAATTATCGGGGCGGATCACCAGCGTGTTGTCATGCAGATCGGCGTACAGGTGCGCGGAATCCACTTCACTCAGCATAGTTCGCGCCAGTGCTGGCAACACATGCGCGCGAAAGTCGCGGGCGAGGTCGCGAGCGCCGAAGCGAGCGTCGTAATCCTGCTGCAGCCAGCGAATCGCCGCCGGGCTCAGGCTCAGGTGCCGGCCCTGCCTGGCGAGGCGCTCATTCAACTTGCCAAGCTCAGGCCCATCTCACGATCGAGTTGCCTCAGCAGCAGGATGCCACCATCGGAGGTGACATCGCCGCCATCGAAGCGGGCGATGATCTGACGGCCTTTGCAGCGCGGAAAAGAAGCGGAAGGAATGGTACATTTTGCCATGGCGGCTGAGGCGGTTGATTCTGGTGTAGGAGCTTGAATCATAAACGATTTTCAGCCGCTTTTTTCATACCAGGTGCAATATCCGGGTTAACCCTTCTCACGGATACCCTTGCCCGGCAGCCGCTCACGGTCGTGGGGGCGATCGAGTTCCAGCAGCGGGCCGTGGGGCACGATGCGGGTGGGATTGATGTTGTCGTGGCTGTAGTAGTAGTGGCGCTTGATGTGATCGAAGTCCACCGTCTCCCTGATGCCCGGCCACTGATAGAGCTCGCGCACGTAGTTCGAGAGGTTCGGGTAGTCCTCGATGCGCCGCAGGTTGCACTTGAAGTGGCCATGATAGACGGCGTCGAAGCGGATCAGGGTGGTGAACAGGCGGACATCGGCCTCGGTGAACCACTCGCCGGCCAGATAGCGGTGCTCCGCCAGGCGCGCCTCCATGCGGTCGAGCGCCTCGAACAGCGCCACCACGTGCTTCTCGTAGACCTTCTGCTCGGTGGCAAAGCCCGACTTGTAGACGCCGTTGTTGATGTGGTCATAGACGTCGTCATTGACCGTATCGATGGTCTCGCGCAGCTCCTCGGGGTAGAAGTCCAGGCGGTTGCCGGTCAGCTCGTCGAAGGCGCCGTTGAACATGCGCAGCAGCTCCGAGGACTCGTTGTTGACGATGCGTCGCTGCTGCCTGTCCCACAGCGCCGGCACCGTCACACGACCGGTATAGCGCGCATCGGTCAGGGTATAGAGCTGGTGATGGAAGTCGACGCCGTTGACCGGGTCGCCGCTGGCCCCTTCGGCCACGTTGTAGGTCCAGCCCTCGTCGAGCATCAGCGGGCTGACGTGGGACAGGCCGACGAGCTCCTCCAGACCCTTGAGCTTGCGCAGGATCATGGCGCGGTGGGCCCAGGGACAGGCCAGCGAGACATAGAGGTGGTAGCGCCCCGCCTCGGCGGGCAGGCCCGGCTGGCCATCCGGCCCCTTCTCGCCGCCGGGAGTCACCCAGTCACGCAGCTTGGCGGATTCACGCACGAACTCGCCGCCGTGCTTGTCGGTGTCATACCACTGGTCGTGCCACTTGCCGTCGATCAACAGGCCCATGGGATTCCTCATTTGCTGGCGGCGTAACGCCACCGATTGGATCGTCATCCCTATCTTAGTGCGATATCATCGACGCTTCAGCGCATATTCTGGGCTCACTCTTTCGATAAAATTGAATCTTCTTCACCTGCTTCGGGCGCACAGCCCCTCGCCTCCCTCAGCAGCGCCTCGGCCATGGCCCGGGTGGCGGGGCCGGCACGGTCGCGGTCGCGGTGGATCAGCTGCACCGGGATCTCGCGCACGCCGCCGGCGGTGAGCGGCAGCGGCTTGAGCCGCCCCGCCGCCAGCGCGCCCTGGATGCGGGTCTCGGGCAGCCAGGCGAAGCCCAGGCCGCGCTCCACCATGTCGATAGAGGTCTCCAGGTGGCTCACGGTCCAGCGCTGTTCGGCCTTGAGCCAGCCGGCATCCATGGACTGGCGCAGCGCCGAGTCGCGCACCACCAGCTGGCGATGCTGCACCAGGTCGCGCAGGTCGAGCATGCGATCGAGCCCGTGCAGGGCGTGGTCAGGGTGGGCCACCGCCACGAAACGCACCGTGACCAGCGGCTCGCCCAGGAAGCCCTGGGCAGAGAGGCCGGAGATCACCAGGTCGGCGCTGCCGTCGTAGAGCATCTCGATGCCGCCGTTGAGCACCGTCTCGTGGAGCTGGACCCGCACATAGGGGTAGGCCTCGGAGAAGTCGTCCAGGGCGAGGGCCAGGGCGTCGGAGGGAAAGACCTGATCCACGGCCAGCACCACCTCCGCCTCCAGCCCCTCGGCGAGCCGGCCGGCCACATCCTCCAGGGCGGCGGCACTCTCGATCAGCTGGCGGGCACGGCGCAGCAGCAGCTCGCCGGCCTCGGTCAGGCGCACCTGCCGGCCGACGGGCTCCAGCACCTGCACACCAAGCAACTCCTCGAGCTTGTGCACCGCGTGGTTGAGGGTGGAGGGGCTCTTGTGGATCGCCTCGGCGGCGCGGGCGAAGCCGCCGTGGTCCACCACCGCGGCCAGCATCTGCCATTGGGCCAGGGTGACGCGTGACATTTCGAACTCCTCGAATGATTGAAGCGAAACATTGCGCTTAATTTTCGAAAAAGTCGGCCTAGAATGCCAGGCAATATGTCATGACGCACTCGACACGCCCCCGGAGGTTCCTGCCATGTCGACACGCACGCTTCGCCAGGTCGATCACCTGCAACCCAGCCAGCCCAGCCAGGACGGCGACGGCGTCAAGATCAAGCGGATCCATGACTTCGGCGGTGGCCTTGATCCCTTCCTGATGCTCGACGAACTCGGTTCCGATCAGCCAAACGATTACATCGGTGGCTTTCCGCCCCATCCCCACCGCGGCATCCAGACCCTCACCTACGTGATCCACGGCGGCCTGACCCACGAGGATCACATGGGCCACTCCAGCACCATCCATGCCGGCGACGCCCAGTGGATGCACACCGGCCGCGGCATCATCCATTCCGAGATGCCGCTCACCGACAGCCATGGCCTGCACGCCTTCCAGCTGTGGCTGAACCTGGCCGCCCGCGAGAAGATGAGACCGGCGGACTACCGGGATGTGCGCGGCAACGAGATGCCTCGCCTTGCCGGCGGCGGGGTCGAGCTGATCGCGCTGGGCGGACGCTGGACCCGTGACGACGGCGAATCCGTCGAGGGGCCACTGAACGCCCTGGCCGGCAGCGGCGGCGTAGCCCATGTTCGCCTGGCGGCGGGGGGCAAGCTGACGCTGCAGACCGACGCCCCTACCCTGCTGGCCTACGTGTTCGAGGGCGAGCTTGAGGTGGGCGATGCCCGGGTGCCGGCGGGCCATCTGGCGCGGCTCTCCAAGGGGGACCACCTGGCACTGGCCAGCGCCACGGGTGGCCAGGCCCTGCTGCTGGCGGGCACGCCCCATGAGGAGCCCGTCGCTCACTACGGGCCCTTCGTGATGAACAGCCACGCAGAGCTCGAGCAGGCGCTGCGCGACTATCGTGACGGCACCCTGACCGGCTGAACCCGACGTCCGTGACAAGAGCTTGTGTGTCATAGGGTTGATTTCCCGAGACGCTCGGGATTAAATAACACTTCTTAACAAACGGCGTTCATCCAAGTCTCCCGCACGGTAAAATTCCGGCGCGGGATGTTTACTGTGAATATGTACAGGATAGGCAGGTCATACTGCATGGGTTATGGTTCGCATGCCCTTTTATGTCTTTTCCATTATTCACTGGCCATTACCTATGTTGCGAATCCTTCATTCGCTGCCCCGCACGCACAAGTTGTTGCTGTTACCGGTTGCCACCATGGTTACCGTGCTGGGCGCACAGAAAATCGTCACCACTTACCAGGATGTCCAGCGCGAACACCACAAGCTCGACACCGTGATCGTCCCCCTCGAGATGGATGCCAGCCCCGGCCTTCCCTCGCTCAGTTTTCAACGCAGTCCTCTTGGCGATGCCATCGAGATGGCGAGCCAGGCGCTGGACGCCACCCGCCTCCATCTCCCCCTGACAAAGCTCGCCGATGGCGAGGCCCTCGATATTGACCTGATCGACAGCGCCTCGGCCGACGGCGACCTGCCCCTGGCGCTCACTCGCCCGGCCGCCAGCCAGCCTGGAGCCTCCGGCGCGGAAGAGGCGATTGCCGGCCCTCGGCTCGACCAGGGCGCCGTGCACATGGCGGTGGTGGTGGGCACCATCGGCAGCGGCATGCTCGACCATGACGGTACCCTGATGGCCGATGCCACCTCCTATGAGCCCGTGCCGGACGAGGAGCTCGGGCTGTTCGAGGAGGCCCCCATGATCCTCGAAAAGGAGATCGCCGCCACCGAGCCCTTCGTGCCGGAGTGGCAGACCTATACCGTCAAGCAGGGCGATACCTTCGCGGTGATGGCCCAGAACCAGCTGGGGCTCGGCTACAGCGAGGTGCTGCGCCTGCTCGACGAGCTGCCCGACAAGAACGCCCTCACCCGCTGGCGCGCCGGGAACAGCTTCGACTACCAGCTCGACGAGGAGGGAAAGCTGCTCGCCCTGCGCATGATGCGCAACGCCCGCAGCGGCTTCCTGGTGGAGCGCGATGATAGCGGCTTCGAGGTCGCCACCATCGAGCGCACCGGCGAGGCCTCCCAGCGCCTGTTCGCCGGCACCGTCAGCGGCAGCTTCGCCCGCTCGGCCCAGGCCACCGGCCTCTCCAGCGCGGAGATCAGCGAGCTCTCCCGCGTACTGGGCAAGAAACTCGACTTCCGCCGCGACACCCGTCGCGGCGATCGTTTCCAGGTGCTGGTGGAATCCGACATCATCGACGGCTCGAGCTTCGATCCCCGGGTACTGGCCGTGCAGTACGAGGGCGAGCGACTCGACCTGACCCTGGTACGCAACGGCAACGACAACAACTTCTACACCCCCGATGGCGAGAGCCTCGACCCGGCCTTCAACCGCTACCCCTTCGAGGGCAGCTACCGGCTGAGCTCCGGTTTCAACCCGCGCCGCACTCACCCGGTCACCGGCCGCGTGAGCCCCCATCGCGGTACCGACTTCGCCATGCCCATCGGCACGCCGGTGGTGGCGCCAGCGGATGGTCGCGTGGAGAAGGTGGCCAACCACCCGACGGCCGGACGCTATGTCGTGATTCGCCACGACAACGGCTACCAGACCCGCTACCTGCACCTCTCCCGCCCGCTGGTCAGCCGCGGTGATCGCGTGACCATGGGCGAGCGCATCGCGCTCTCCGGCAACACCGGCCGCAGCACCGGCCCCCACCTGCACTATGAGATCCTGGTGAACAACAGCCAGGTCAATGCGATGACCGTGTCCCTGCCCGAGAACAAGAGCCTCTCGGGCGACACGCTGGTGGCCTTCCAGCGCCAGGCCGAGCCGCTGCTGGCTGCCCTGCGGAGCGGCGACACCGGCACGGTGGTGGCCAGCCGTCGCGACGGCGACGACGAGGGCTGAACCCTCGCCTGACACCACCCAGCGCCCCGCCCTGCCGCGGGGCGCTGCGGTTAGGGCCCCTGCCAGATCGCTGCTGACCCTCTCTCCAGGCACGGAGACACCGCTTGTCCTCGCCCCATATGCGTCGCACCCAACCCGCCCCTCCCCCCGCGAACCGCCTGGCGGCCTTCTTCGGGGTCTTCCGCTACAGCCGCCGTGCGCTGGTGCTGGTCTGGCAGACCTCGCGGCCGCTCACCGTGGGCCTGGCGCTGTGCACCCTGGTGGCCGGCGTCCTGCCCGCGGTGGCGGCCTGGATCGGCCAGCTGATCGTCGACTCGGTGGTGGAGGCCATGGCCTACCATCGCGAAACCGGCGCGCCCCTCACCCTCGAGAGCGCCTGGCCGGTGCTGCGCTACGTGCTGGCCGAGGCCGGAGTGATCGCCGCCATCGCCATGGCCCAGCGCGGCCTCTCGGCCCAGCAGTCGCTCTTGCGCGCCCTGCTCGGCCAGAAGGTCAACGTGATGATCCTCGAGAAGGCCGGCACCCTGTCGCTCGCCCAGTTCGAGGATTCGGAGTTCTACGACAAGCTGACCCGGGCTCGCCGCGAGGCCTCGATCCGCCCGCTGGGGCTGGTCAACAAGACCTTCGGCCTCGCCCAGAACGGCATCTCGCTGATCAGCTTCGGGGTGCTGCTGGTGCAGTTCTCCCCCTGGGCGCTGCTGATCCTGGCCGCGGGGGCGCTGCCGGTGTTCCTCTCCGAGGCCAAGTTCTCCGGCGACGCCTTCCGGCTGTTCCGCTGGCGCTCGCCCCAGACCCGCATGCAGATGTACCTGGAGACGGTGCTGGCCCGGGAGGACAGCATCAAGGAGGTCAAGCTGTTCGGCCTGGAGCCGCTGCTGCTCGACCGTTACCGCAGGATCTTCGACACCCTCTACGGCGAGGATCGCCGGCTGACGATTCGCCGCGAGAGCTGGGGCTTCGGCCTCGGCCTGCTGGGCACCCTGGCCTTCTATGGCGCCTACGCCTGGGTGGTGGTGGAGACGGTGAGCGGGCAACTCACCCTGGGCGAGATGACCATGTACCTGATGGTCTTCAAGCAGGGGCAGGCGGCGCTCTCGGCGAGCCTGACCTCGGTGAGCGGGATGTACGAGGACAATCTATACCTCTCGAACCTCTACGAGTACCTGGAGCAGCCGGTGGCGGCGCAGGCCGGCACCCTGACCCAGGGCGCTCGCCCCGGCGACGGTATCCGCTTCGAGAACGTGGGGTTCACCTACCCCGGCGCCGAGAAGGCGGCGCTCTCCGGCATCTCGCTGCACCTGCCCCCGGGCGAGAGCCTGGCGCTGGTGGGCGCCAACGGCTCCGGCAAGACCACCCTGATCAAGCTGCTCACCCGCCTCTACGAGCCCGGCGAGGGGCGCATCCTGCTCGACGGCAGCGACCTGCGCGACTGGGACATCCGCACCCTGCGCCGGCGCGTCGGGGTGATCTTCCAGGATTTCGTGCGCTACCAGCTCAAGGTGGGCGAGAACCTCGGCGCCGGCGACGTGGCCGCCTTCGACGACGAGGCGCGCTGGCAGGAGGCGGCGCGGCGCGGCCTGGCCGACGACTTCATCGCCGCGATGCCCGGCGGCTACCACACCCAGCTGGGGCGGTGGTTCAAGGGCGGCCAGGAGCTCTCAGGCGGCCAATGGCAGAAGATCGCCCTGTCGCGGGCCTACATGCGCGAGAGCGCCGATATCCTGGTGCTCGACGAACCCACCGCCGCCATGGACGCCGCCGCCGAGGCGGCGGTGTTCGCCGACTTCCGCGAGCACAGCCACAACAAGATGACCATGCTGATCTCCCACCGCTTCTCCACGGTGCGCGCCGCCGACCAGATACTGGTCATCGACGGCGGCGAGATCCTCGAGCAGGGCAACCACGAGAGCCTGATGGCGGCCAACGGCCGCTACGCGCGGCTCTTCCGCCTGCAGGCGAAGGGGTATGAATAACTACAGCGCCAGCGGGCGGTTGAGCGCCCGCAGCAGGTCGCCGTCGCGCTCGTAGATGTCCGGGCGAAACACCAGCTGCCCTTCCTCTCCCGGGTGCACCGTCCAGTAGTGCAGGATCACCGGCATGGGACTGGCCAGCGGCACGTTGCGGGTCTGGCCGCTGGCGGTCAGAGCCTGAACGCTCTGGTCAGATCCGGTATCGTCCAGCAGCAGCTGGGCAAACTCCAGCACCCCCTGCACGCGGATACAACCGGAGCTGAAGGCGCGCTGCTCGCGGGCGAAGAGCCCCTGAGCCGGGGTGTCGTGCAGGTAGACCAGGTGGTCATTGGGGAAGCGGATCACCACCTGGCCCAGGGCATTCCGGGGCCCCGCCTCCTGGCGGATCATCACGTTGCCGGGGTTGTACCAGTCCACCCGCCAGGGATCGAGCGGCTGCCCCGAGGGGCTCAGCACCCGCATGTTCTGGCGCTGCAGGTAGCTCGGGTCACGGCGGATCGCCGGCAGCACGTCCTCGCGCAGGATGGTGGGCGGTACCGTCCAGGTCGGGTTGACGGTCATGTGGGTGATCTCGGAGCGCAGCGACGGCGTGCGCCGATAGGGTCGCCCGACCACGATGCGCGAACGCCAGATCTCGCCGCCGGGGCGGAAGTAGCTGAGCCGGTAGCCGGCGATGTCCACCAGCACGAAGGACTCCGGCAGGCCATGCAGCAGCCAGCGGGCGCGCTCCAGGTTGAGGCGGATCTGGTCGATGCGCACCGCCACCGGGACGTTCAGCGCCGCCCGGGTCTGGGGGCCGACGATGCCATCCGGCTCCAGCAGGTGGCGCCGCTGGAAGCGCCTGACCGCCGCCTCCAGGGGGCCATCGAAGCGGCGCGGGTCGGGGGTCTCGAGCTCGGCCCCCGGGAAGGCACCCGGGTCGGCGGCCATCACCTCGAGCTCCCCCTCCATAGCCAGCCGCTGCCGAAGACGGGCGACCACATCGTCCATGTCGTCCTCTCGAAGCACGCGCGGTTCCTCGGGGAGCATCGGCCAGCCTCCCACCCGCTCGATGTTGCGGTAACGGGCCAGGCCGTTGCGCAGCCGCTCGTAGGGGACATAGGCGGGGCGCGCCTCACCGAAGGCCTGTTCGAAGCGCTGGCCGTCCACGGCTCGGGACACCGCCTCAAGGTCGAGTCGCGCCGGCTCCACGGGGATCTCCCACTGGGGATCGACTCGACGCGGATCCAGGCGGCCGCGCTGCAGATGGCGCAGGGCGGACAGCAGCAGCGTCGAGGTCTGCAGGTCGAAGCGCGCCTGCTCGGCCGGGGCGGCATTCGCCTCCTGAAGGCGGCGATGCTCGGCCACCAGGCGGTCGGCCCGGTAGTCCCGCGGGTCCAGCCCATCGCTCTCCAGGGTCTCCAGGGCCTCGGCGAAGGCCGCCACCTGCTGGCGCTCCACCCAGGCGGCGCGGTGATCGCGGGCGGCATAGAAGCCTTGCAGTTCAGCGCCCTCCCCGGCCGGCATCTCGGCCAGCAGGCGGGCGATCTCTGCCTCCAGGCTGTCCCGCGGGGCCTCCCGCGGCTGCTCGGCGCCGACTGAGAGGGACAGCATCGTCGCCAATATGGCGAGGATGGCGACAAATGACCGCATGTTCTCTTCCTTTTATCGTTGAAGGCTAAACTGGCTTTCCCTGCCTGTCTCTCCATAATAGCCTCAGGTGCGGGGCCACAGGGAAGCGGGTCCCGCCTCGCCTTGCTGGGCCACCGGCCCGTCACCGACTCTCAAGGTACCGTCTTCATGACCCGATCCCTGCTTCCGCTCCCCCTGCTCGCCGGCTGCGCGCTGTTCGCTGCCGGCCAGGTTCATGCCGATACCTTCCTCGCCCAGGCCCTGCACCCCGAGGCGCTCCACGGCCAGGCCCTGGACCAGCGGCTGACCCGCCTGGCCCCCGGCGCTGACCCTCAGGTGCTGTCGCTGGCCGCCAATGCCCTGGCCTGTGCCGACCCGGAGGCCGAGCGCCTGGCGGTCATCGACTACTCGCTGCCCTCCACCGAGCCGCGCCTGTGGGTCTTCGACCTGTCCCGTGACGAGCTGATGTTCGAGGAACTGGTCTCCCACGGCCGCGGCTCCGGCGACGCCGTGGCCACCACCTTCTCGAATATCCCCGAGAGCTACCAGTCGAGCCTCGGGCTGTTTCGTACCATGAACACCTACTACGGGCGCAACGGCTATTCGCTGCGCCTGGAGGGGCTGGAAGCCGGCGTCAATGACCTGGCCTACCAGCGCGCCATCGTCATCCATGGCGCCGACTACGTCAGCGAGTCCTTCATCGAGCAGACCGGGCGCCTGGGCCGCAGCCACGGCTGCCCGGCGGTGCGCCAGGACGTCACCTACCCGCTGATCGACAGCATCAAGGAGGAGCAGTACCTGTTCGTCTACTACCCGGACCCGGAGTGGCTCGAGGGCTCCGCCTTCCTGGCCTGCGACCGCGACGACCGCCAGCTGGCCATGCGCTGAGGGAAGCGCTGGCCGCCCCGAGGTGAACTCTCTATGCTGTTCGTGATGCAATGCAGCACAACGCAACAGCCATGAGAGGCAAACCGATGACCAACACCAAACGTATCGACCTGGCGCTTCAGGGCGGAGGCTCCCACGGCGCCTTCACCTGGGGCGTGATGGACCGGCTGCTGGAGGACCCTCGCATCGAGATCGAGGGCATCAGCGGCACCAGCGCCGGGGCCATGAACGGCGTGGTGATGGCCGATGCCCTGACCCGCGGCGACCGTGATACCGCCCGCCAGGCGCTGCACGACTTCTGGGAAGCGGTCAGCCGCGCCGGCAAGTCCAGCCCCATCCAGCGCTCCCCGCTGGACAAGCTCATGGGCAACTGGAGCCTCGACCACTCGCCGGGCTATATCGCCATGGACCTGATGAGCCGGTTGGTCTCGCCTTATCAGCTCAACCCCTTCGACCTCAACCCGCTGCGCGACATCGTCAGCGAGCGGGTCGACTTCGAGCGGGTGCGCCGCTGCCCCGACCTCAAGCTGTTCGTCACCGCCACCAACGTGCGCAGCGGCAAGCAGCGCATCTTCACCCGCGAGGAGATGAGCCTGGATGCAGTAATGGCCTCGGCCTGCCTGCCCACGGTGTTCAAGGCGGTGGAGATCGACGGCGAGGCCTACTGGGACGGCGGCTACATGGGCAACCCCTCGCTGATGCCGCTGATGGAGCACTGCGGCTCCCAGGACATCGTGATCGTGCAGATCAACCCCATCTATCGCGAAGAGCTGCCCACCAGTGCCGCGGCGATCATGAACCGTCTCAACGAGATCACCTTCAACGCCGCCCTGATCAAGGAGGTGCGCATGATCGCCATGCTGCAACGCCTGCTCGGCGACCACGGCGTGGACATCGGCTGCTTCGGGGGCACCCTCTTCCACCGCATCGCCGGGGACGACACCCTGGGCAAGCTCTCGGTCTCCAGCAAGCTCAACTCCGAGTGGCCCTTCCTCTGCCATCTTCGCGACGAGGGTCGGCGCACCGCCGAGGAGTGGCTGGCCGAGCACTTCGAGGAACTGGGCAACCGCTCTACCCTGGATGTGGAGAGCGTGTACCGGGACATGGAGTAGCTCTCCGCTTGCGTTGATGCTTCGCTAAGCGCCCGCCTTGCCGTCTTGCCGGCCGCGGCGCCATGCTCAGAACACCGCAGCCGGCAGGGCCGCCGCCGGACCCGGGCCACCCGAACAGGAGGAACACCAGCACGGCATGACAACGTCGGCGGCTGTCACCTTCCTGACATCGCGCGCTGACAATGTCGACATCGGGACGTCACATGGGACGTCCGCTCGCGATAATCAGGAGAGCTGCGCCGATGGTACGCATCGACAAGAAGGCCACCCGCCTCTACGTGCTGGACACCAACGTCCTGCTGCACGACCCCGCCTCCCTCTACCAGTTCGACGAGCATGAAGTGGTCATCCCCATGACCGTGCTCGAGGAGCTGGACAAGCACAAGAACGGCGTCCGCGAGATCGCCCGCACCGCCCGCCAGGTCAGCCGCACCCTGTCCGACCTCACCGCCAACGTCGACCTCGAGCAGATCCGCAGCGGCATCCCCATTCCGCGCCTGAGCGGCCCCGCGGGGCGCCTGCGCCTGCTCTGCTACACCGACCTGAAGCCCCTGGAACCGCTCGAGGAGAACCCGGACAACCGCATCCTCGCCGAGGCCTGCCGGCTTCGCCAGGAGCGGCCGGACGCCTCGGTGATCCTGATCACCAAGGACATCAACCTGCGGGTGAAGGCCGCCGCCCTGGGCGTGCCGGTGGAGGATTACCTCAACGATCGGGCCTTCGACGACAGCGATGCCATGCTGGAGGGGGTACGGGTCTACCCGGACGCGGGCAGCGAGCTGTGGAATGGCCTGGCGCTGGACGTCAGCGTCGAGCGCGAGAGCCATCGGGTGATCTATCACCTCAACGGCGAGATCCCCGCCGAGTGGCACACGGGCATGCTGGTGGCGGACAGCGACGACGAGGGCGGCTTCGAGGCCATCGTGCGCGAGGCGAGCGGCCAGCGGGCCCGCCTCGAGCTGCTCACCAACTACCGCCACGGGGCCAGCGTCTGGGGCGTGCATGCCCACGACTGCCGGCAGAACTTCACCCTCAACCTGCTGATGGACGATGACATCGACCTGGTCACCATTGCCGGCAGCGCCGGCACCGGCAAGACCTTCATGACCCTGGCCGCCGCCTTCCAGCAGACCCTCGACACCAAGCGTTTCGAGCGCATCGTCTTCACCCGGGCACCGATCTCCATGAGCGAGGACATCGGCTTTCTGCCCGGCACCGAAGAGGAGAAGATGTCGCCCTGGATGGGTGCCTTCCATGACAACATGGACAACCTGCTGCGCGACGAGAACGGGGAGTCCAGTTGGGACAACGGCGCCACTCGCCAGCTGCTCGGCGCCCGTGTGCAGATCCGCTCACCCGGCTTCATGCGCGGGCGCACCCTCAACGACACCTTCCTGATCATCGATGAGGCCCAGAACTTTACCCCCAAGCAGCTCAAGTCCCTGGTCACCCGGGCCGGGCGCAACACCAAGATCGTCTGCCTGGGCAACGTCGGACAGATCGACACCCCCTACCTGACCGCCAACACCTGCGGCATGGCGGCACTGGTCCAGCGCTTCCGCGACTGGCCCCACGCCGGGCACGTGACGCTGAAGAGCGTCGAACGCTCTCGCCTGGCCCTGGCCGGCGAGGAGCTGCTCTAGCACGGCTACCCGCCTGACGCCCCCCGGATTCGACCCCAGCAGTGATCCGGGGAGCGTCAGGCGGCGCTGAACAGCAGCACCAGGGCGAGCCCCACGGCGACCACCATCATCAGCACCGCGGTGTGGCGACGCAGCCACCTCTCACCCCCTCCCAGCGCCTGAAGCGCCGCGGTGCCCGACCGCTCCAGCCCCACCCACCAGGCCACCCAGGCCGCCTTCATCACCGCCAACCGCTCAAGCCAGGGCCAGGTGGCCACCCACAGTCGACTCAGGCCACTCGCCAGCGGCCACCACAGGTCCCCCGGCGGCGGACGCCGCTTGGCCAGCCGCCGCAGCCGATAGCGAATCAGCCAGCCTCCCGGCAGGGCCAGCAGCACCCCCAGCAGTGCCGGCCACCAGAGGCCGGCGAGCTCTGCGGCTGGCGGTGGCTCCGGGCGCATGCCCAGCACCGGCAACCACAGCGGCAGCGTCAGGGCACTGACCATCAGCAGCAGCCAGGCCAGCGGCATGGGGGCGCCAAGCGGCACCAGACCGTCCCGGCGCGCCTGCCGCTCGCCCTGCCATTGGCACCACAGGGTGCGCGCCATCAGCAGCGTGGTACCCACCGCCGCCAGGGAGAGCCAGGTCACCAGCGCCGAGTGGCCGCCCTCGTAGAGTGCCGCCTTGAAGGCCCACTTGGTGGCCAGTCCCGAGCCCAGCACCCCCGCCAGCGAGAGCGCCGGCAGCGTCAGCAGCAGGGCCAGCACCCAGGCCGGCAGCCGCGGCGGGTGCTCGCCGATGCCCACGCCGAGAAACAGCACCCCCTTGGTCAGACCATGGTGGGCGGCGAACAGCACCACGGCGGGGGCCAGCGCTGGCCACAGCCCGGGGGCCACGAGGCCGGTTCCCACCAGGGCCGCGAGCATGCCCAGTTGGCTGACGCTGGAGTAGGCCAGCACCGCCTTGGGGTGGCGCTGGCAGACGCCCAACAGCGCTGCACCGAAGGCACCCACCAGGCCAGCGAGCAGCATGGCGCGCCCCAGCCCGATGAAGGCCGCCTCGGCGGAGGCCTCCCCCAGCGGCAGGGTCGCCACCCAGCCCACCACCCCGGCCTTGACCATGGCGCCGCTGAGCACGGCGCTGGCCGGCGTGGGGGCCACGGGGTGCGCCAGGGGCAGCCACAGGTGCAGGCCCGCCACGCCCGCCTTGACCCCGAAGCCGAGCCATAGCAGCAGACCGATCCAGGCGCCGTGGGGAGCGGTGGCGAGCCCCTCGCGGAACTCGCCCAGGGTCAGGGCTCCCAGGCTGCCGGCGCCCCACAGCAGGCCACCCAGGATCAGCCCCTCGCCGAATACCGCCATGATCAGGTAGGCGCGCCCACCGGTCAGGGCAACGCGGGTGCCGGAGTGAATCACCAGGCCGAAGGCCGCGAAGGTCATCACCGCAAAGCCCAGGTAGAAACTGGCGATGTCCTCGGCCACCAGCAGCAGCAGGTTACCGGAGAGGGTCAGCGGCCAGAGCACGGCGAAGCGCGAAAGCCTCGTGGCCGAGGCGCCGTTACCGGCATTGGCTCGGTCACGCTCTCCCGCCAGATAGCCGCGGGCGTACCAGCCGGAGAGGAGCCACAGCAGGGCGCTGAACGCCAGCAGCACCCGACGCGGATCATCCAGCACCCAGACACCGCCCAGCAGCCAGGCCGATAGCGAGAGGCTGCCGTCGGGCCCCAGCAGCGCCAGCGCCAATGCCGGCAGCGGTGCCGTGGCCCACAGGGTGTCGAGGGGGAAACGCGTCTCGCCGTGTTCGACAAGCGCCACCATCAGCGGCTCGCGCAGTACCAGCGCCAGCGGCCAGAGCAGCGCCGCGATCATCAGCACCGCGAAGGTCACCTGGCTCATGGCAGATACTCCAGGTTGGCCACCCGGGTCGCCCACTCAAGCGGACTGAAGGGCATGCCCGCCAGCAGCCCCGCCATCACGCTGAACAGCGCCGTGGCCAGCATCGGCAGCAGCAGCCAGCTGCTGGTCTCGAAGCGGCCGAGATGGCGCTCCTCCGGCCAGGTGCCCACGCCGTGGTCGGGGCCGGGGCAGAACCACAGCCGATAGAGGATCGGCAGGAAATAGGCGGCGTTGAGCAGGCTGCTGACGACCAGTACGGCGATCACCCAGGGCATGCCCGCCTGCACCGCCCCGGTGCCCAGGTACCACTTGCTCAGGAAGCCCACCAGCGGCGGAACGCCGATCATGCCCAGCGCGCCCACACTGAAGGCCAGGCTGGTGAGCGGCATGCGCCGCCCTGCCCCGTCGAGCTCGTCGATGCGATGAATGCCGAGCTCCTCGGCGTAATTGCCGGCGCAGAAGAACAGGGTGATCTTCATCAGCCCCTGGTGCAGCAGATGGGAGAGTGCGGCGATGGTACCCAGCGGCCCGAAAAGCCCGACGCCCAGCACGACGTAGCTGACCTGACTGACCGTGGAGAAGGCCAGCCGCGGCTTGAGCTCCACCTGGGCCAGGGCGCGCAGCGAGGCATAGAGGATCGTCACACTGGCAATGACGGCAAGCCCGGTGAGCAGCCCCAGCGCCTGGCTGAATTCGGCACCATAGACGTCATACACCAGCCGCACGATGCCGAAGGCGCCGGCCTTGACCACGGCCACCGCGTGGAGCAGGGCACTGACCGGCGCCGGCGCCACCATGGCCCGGGGCAGCCAGCCATGCAGAGGTACCAGCGCCGCCTTGACACCGAAGCCGGCGATCAGCACCCAGAAGATGGCGATCAGGACACCGCGCTGCTCCGGGCCAAACTCGGCGAGGATCTCGCGCTGGCCGAAGCGGATATCGCCGGCCAGGGTGTGCAGCGCCACCATGCCGATCATCAGGACGAGCCCCGCGGTGAGGGTGAAGCGCAGGTAGAGGGTGGCCGCGGCCAGCGCCTTCGGGGTACCGCGATGAGCCACCAGCGGATAGGTGGAGAGGGTCAGCAGCTCGTAGAAGATCAGGAAGGTGAAGAGGTTGCCGGCCAGGCTGATGCCCAGGGTGCTGGCCACGCAAAGGCTGAAGAAGCCGAAGAAGCGGCGCCGGTTGGGGGAGTCCTCCAGGTAGCCGATGGCATAGATGGTGGTGAACAGCCACAGCAGGGAGGAGAGCCCGGCAAACATGATGCCCAGTGCATCGGCGCGCAGCACGAAGGCCAGCCCCTCCAGCACGGGAAACTCCACGGCGTAGGCCTGGCCCTGGCTCAGCCCACGCACCATCCAGGCCACCAGGCCGATCTTGAGCACCGCGGCGCCCAGGTTGAGCCCGGTACGGGCGCGGACGGCACCCTCCGGCAGCAGGAAGATGATCGCCGCCGCCGCGAGCGAGGTGGCCAGGGTGGCGACTGGAAAGAAGGAGGCGCTCATGGCACGCCTCCCTGGCGAAGAAGCGACAGCGGCCACTCTGCCACCAGGCCCAGGCCCACGGCGGCCAGGGCCAGCAGCAGCGGCACCAGGTCCATACCCCGCGGCAGTGTCTGAAAGTCATGGCGCGGTGCCTCCTCGACGAAGGAACAGCGCAGCACCCGGAACACATAGGCCGCGGTCAGCAGGGTGCCGAGCACCAGCACCACCACCCAGAGCCACTGGCCCGACTGCAGGGAGGCCTGCATCAGCAGCCACTTGGCGGTGAAGCCGGCGCTGGGCGGCAGGCCCATCAGGGTCACTGCGGCGATACCGAAGGTCATCAGCGACAGCGGCAGCCGACGGCTGGTGCCGGCCAGGCCAGAGAGGCGGCTGGCGCCGGTGGAGAGCATCAGGTTGCCGGCGGCCATGAACATCGCCGCCTTGGCCAGGGCATGGCCGGCCAGCTGCAGCCAGGTGGCCTGCCAGGCCAGTGTGGCCACCGATGCCGCGGTGCCGGCCAGCAGCGGGAAGAGCAGCATCAGGTAGCCGAGCTGGCCCACCGTGGACCAGGCCACCACCTGCTTGAGCGAATCGGCTCGCCACGCCTTGAGCCCACCCCACAACACCGCCGACCCGCCCAGCAGCCCCAGCGCGCCGGCCGCCGTTTCGGCCTCCGGCAACAGCAGTCGCCACAGGGTGATCAGGATGAAGAAGGAGGCCTTCACCACCAGCGCCCCGTGCATGGCACTGACCGGGGTCCAGGCGCTGGAGTGGACCGGCACCAGCCAGCCGTGCAGCGGGAAGATCGCCGCCTTGAGCAGCAACCCTCCGGTCAGCAGCGCCATGGCGATGCGGGTGGTGACATCGGGCTCGACCACCGCCGCGAGGCCGGCCAGTTCCAGGGTGCCCCAGGCGCCCAGCAGCAGCGTCACGCCCAGCAGCCAGGCCAGTGACCCCACCAGCGCATAGAGCAGGTAGCGCAGGCCGGCGCGAATCGCCTCGGCCTTGCCGGGCAGCAGCATCATGCCCACCGCGCACAGGCCCATCAGCTCCAGCCCCGCATAGAGCAGCAGCAGGTCGGCGGCCACCCAGATCAGCCCCAGCGCGAGCACCAGCCCACCCAGCAGCGGCCAGAAGCGAGCATGGGTGGCCTCGGGAGGCAGCGCCGCACGGCGGTGTCCCACGGCGTAGGCGGCACTGGCCAGCAGCACCAGCTGGGTCAGCAGCAACAGCAGGGCCGACAAGGCATCCAGCCGCCAGTGCAGCGAGAGTCCAGCCAGCGACAGGCTGCCGTGCAGTGCCCCCTCCCCCGCCCGGGGCAGCAGCCACAGCGTCGCCAGCGGCAACACCCCGCCGGCCAGCGCCACTCCGCGCATGTGGCGAGGCGGCCTCCACCAGGCCAGCAACCCCAGCAGGAGCGGAGCCACCAGCGCCAGCCACAGCAGCAGGTTGGCGGCTGACATCATGGATCGCCCTCGGGCTCGAGGGTCACGCTCCCCTCCAGGGCATACAGGCGGCGCAACAGCATCACACCCAGCACCGAGCCGACCAGCGCCACCGCAAGCCCCACCAGGATCAGCCCCTGGACCTGCGGGCCGGGGCCGGCGAGCCCGGCCAGCAGCAGGAAGACGCCGGAGCCCAGCACGTTGAACGCCAACAGCCGGCGCAGCAGGTGGCGATGGTGGGAGAAGGCCCAAAGGCCCAGCGCCATCACCAGCAGGCCGGCAGGCATCAGGGTAGGGTCGGCATCCCCTTCCAGCGGCAGCCGCCCGGAACGCAGCAGCCCCACCAGCGCCAGGCCGGCGAGCGACAGCCAGGCCAGGGCGGCGAACCAGCGCGCCGGCGCCTCGCCGACACGCTGCTTCGTGGCGTCCCGCTGCGGCAGGCGCGGCACGTCCCCCGCCCGGCCCAGCGCATGCAGCAGCGCGGTACCGGTGAGCAGCGCACCCAGCAGCGCCTCGACGACGGCCAGCCAGGGGACACTCAGCTGCCACCAGGTGTAAGACATCACCAGAGCGAAGACGATGAATGCCAGGCAGGCGCGGCGCAGATGCCGATCGATCAGGCAGAGAAGTGCCAGTAGAATCAGGGTGATTGAGGTCATGAACAGGATCCTGACCACTTCCCGGCGCGATTGCCAGACCGCACCCTCACGTTGGGTCAGCGTCACTGAAGGGGGGCGTCATGCCGTCGGGCCCGCAGATCCGATTGCGCCCCTCATGCTTGGCCCGGTAGAGGGCTCGGTCGGCGTCACCCAGGGCGACATCCAGATTGCCGTCGGGAGGGAGGTTTGCCAGCCCCAGGCTGACCGTGAAGCGGAGGATCTCTCCTCCCTCCACCTCCAGGGTGATCTCCTCCACCGCCCTGCGCAGGCGCTCGAGAATGGCCCAGGCCTCGGCGAGCGAGGTATCCACCAATACCACCACGAACTCCTCGCCGCCGATGCGGGCGAACAGGTCGTAGGGGCGCAGGCACTCACGGCAGGTCGCCGCGAAGACCTGCAGGGCGAGATCGCCGGCCGCATGGCCGTGGGTGTCGTTGAGGGCCTTGAAGTGGTCGAGGTCGAGCATCGCCAGGGGCAGAGCCTGGCCTTGACGCAGGGCACGCGCGTGGACCGCCGCCCCCTGCTCGAAGAAGGCGCGGCGATTCAGCGCTCCGGTGAGCATGTCGGTGCTGACCAGCCGGCGGATCCTCGACTCCTCGGCCTTGCGCTCGGTGACCTCGATCAGCAGGCCGTCCCACAGGGTGCTGCCGTCACGGCGACGCTGTGGTCGGGCGCGGGCCTCCAGCCAGCGCAGGCCGCCCGGCAGGTCGAGGCGCAGCTCCAGCTGGCAGGGCTCCAGGCTCACCGCCGACTGCGCCAGGGCCACCTCGAGCCGTCGACGATCCTCCGTCGTGACCCGCCCCAGCAGCCGCTCGATATCGTCCATCACCTGCTCGGGCGTCAGCCCCGTCAGCGCCATCAGCCCTTCGCTGGCGTAGAGCAGCTCCAGGTGGCCGGCCGCATCCTGGCGCAGGCGGAACACCGTCCCGGGCAGGCGCGAGACGGTATCCCCGAGCCTCGCCAGCAGCTGCCGGTCGTGAAGCTCCCGCTCGCGCATGCCGGTGACGTCGTACTGGATCACCAGCAGCCGCAGTGCGCCGTCGGGGCACTCCTCCAGAGGCTGGATCATGGTGGTCTGGTGGCGCAGGTCGCCGTTGGCGCGACGGCAGAGCAGCACGCCCTGCCAGGGCTGGCGGGTGGTGCGGCAGTGTTCCAGGGCGAGAGCAAAGCCGCCGTGCAGGGGGTCGGCATCCAGTGTCACCGCCCGACGGCCGAGGAGCTGCCCGGGAGCATGGCCGGCATGCCGTTCGAACTCGGGATTGACCTGCAGCACCACCCCCTGATCATCGAGGAGCATGACCGCTCCCGGGTAGCGCGCCAGAAACAGCTCACCCAGGCCGGAAGCGACGCGCTCCTCCCCGGCCCACCAGCGATGCCATGCCCGCCTGACTCTCTCCATGCTCAAGCCACGACACTCCCTGCGTCCAGTGAAAGGGCCTCTCCGAGCCCGGCTTTCACCCTACCGCAGAATGCGCTGGCGGGCACCTGTACGCCTGGCCGATGCCGATCCGGCCGAGGGCGCCACCTAGAGGCCGAGCTTCTCCGCCACGTAGTCGGCGTCCTTGTCGCCACGACCGGAGAGGTTGACCAAGATGTGCTGGTCGGCCGGAAGCGTCGGCGCCACGCGCATGGCCCAGGCCACGGCGTGGGCGCTCTCCAGTGCCGGGATGATGCCCTCGACCCGGGAGAGGGTCAGGAAGGCGTCCAGGCACTCGTCGGCCGGCTCCACCCCCACCAGGTGCACGAACTCGTCGTCCAGGAAGGCGGTGAACATGCCGATGGCGTTGGAGCCGCCGCCCACGCAGGCGGTGACGTGGTCCGGCAGGTGGCCATGACGCGCCAGGAACTGCTCGCGAGACTCGCGGCCGATGACCGACTGGAAGTCGCGCACCATCTTCGGGAAGGGGTGCGGCCCCACCACCGAGCCGATGGCATAGATGAAATGCTGCGGGTCCTTGAGATACTCCTCGAAGGCGCTGTC
>NZ_JACUUD010000174.1 GCF_014859505.1 Halomonas sp. | reverse complement strand
GCGGCCTTCATCGCCGAGCCGGTGCAGGGCGCCGGGGGCGCCATCATTCCGCCGGCGAGCTACTGGCCGGCGGTGAAGGAAGTGCTCGAAAAGTACGACATCCTGCTGGTGGTGGACGAGGTGATCTGCGGCTTCGGGCGTCTGGGCGAGTGGTTCGGCAGCGTCCACTACGACCTGGAGCCGGACCTGATGCCCATCGCCAAGGGGCTCTCCTCGGGCTACCTGCCCATCGGCGGGGTGCTGGTGGGCGACCGGGTCGCCGAGACCCTGATCGAGGAGGGCGGCGAGTTCTTCCACGGCTTCACCTATTCGGGCCATCCGGTGTGCGCCGCGGTGGCGCAGAGGAACCTCGAGCTGCTGGAGGCCGAGGGGCTGGTGGACCGGGTCCGCGACGAGATCGGCCCCTACCTGGCCGGCCGCTGGAAGGCCCTCGAGGCGCACCCGCTGGTGGGCGAGGCGCGCTCGCTGGGGCTGATCGGTGCCCTGGAGCTGGTCGACCCCGCCACCGGTGAGCGCTTCGACGAGTCCCGGGGCGTGGGCACCCTGTGCCGCGATCTCTGCTTCGCCGGCGGCCTGGTGATGCGCTCGGTGGGTGATACCATGATCATCTCGCCACCGCTGGTGATCTCCCATGACGAGATCGACGAGCTGGTCGACAAGGCTCGCCGGGCGCTGGACGCGACCCTGGCCCGGCTGGCCGACCCCCTGACCGACCCTCAGAAGGAGAGCCTTACATGAGCCGCCCTGAATCCCCGAAGACCCTGGCCGATTGGCAGGCCCTGGCCGCCTCCCTGACGTCCGAGAAGGGGCTCGAGACCCGCGCCTACATCGACGACGCCTTCGTCGATGCGGACAGCGGTGAGACCTTTACCACGATCAATCCGGCCACCGGCGAGGCCCTGGCCGAGGTGGCCAGCTGCGACGCCGCCGACGCCGAGCTCGCCGTGGGCCATGCCCGGGCCGCCTTCGAGGCCGGCGAGTGGTCGCGCCTGGCCCCGGGCCGGCGCAAGAAGGTGCTGCTGCGCCTGGCCGACCTGCTGGAGGCCCACAAGCATGAGCTGGCGCTGCTCGACACCCTGGACATGGGCAAGCCGGTGGCAAGCTCGCTGGGCGACATGGCCGGCGCCATCGCCTGCTTCCGCTATCAGGCGGAGTGCATCGACAAGCTCTACGGCGAGGTGGCGCCCACCGGCGAGGAGGCCCTGGCCCTCGTGCTGCGCGAGCCGCTCGGCGTGGTGGCCTCCATCGTGCCCTGGAACTTCCCGCTGATGATGACCTCCTGGAAGGTCGCCCCGGCGCTGGCCGCCGGCAACAGCGTGATCCTGAAGCCCTCGGAGAAGTCGCCGCTCTCGGCGCTGCGCCTGGCCGCGCTCGCCCGAGAGGCGGGCCTGCCGCGGGGCGTCTTCCAGGTGCTGCCGGGCTTCGGCCACACCGTGGGCCAGGCCCTGGCCCTCTCCATGGGGGTGGACTGTCTCGCCTTCACCGGTTCCACCGGGGTGGGCAAGCAGCTGATGCAGTACGCCGGCCAGTCCAACCTCAAGCGGGTCTACCTGGAGTGCGGTGGCAAGTCGCCCAATATCGTCTTCGCCGACTGCAAGGACCTCACGCGGGTGGCGAAGCACGCCGCCTCGGCGATCTTCCACAATCAGGGGGAGGTGTGCATCGCCGGCTCCCGGCTGCTGGTGGAGAACTCGATCCGCGAGGCCTTCATCGACCAGGTGCTCGTGGCGGCGAAGAGGATGCAGCCCGGCGACCCCCTGGACCCCGACAGCTTCATGGGGGCCATCGTCGACGAGGCGCAGTATCGGCGCATCCTGGGCTACATCGAGAAGGGCCGCGAGGAGGGCGCCCGGCTGCGTGTCGGCGGCGAGCCCCTCGAGGGGCCGGGGCTCTTCATTCCCCCCACGGTGTTCGACGGCGTCACCCCCGAGATGGCCATCGGTCGCGAGGAGATCTTCGGCCCGGTGCTCTCGGTGTTCGGCTTCGACAGCGAGGAGCAGGCGGTGGCCATGGCCAACGACAGCGTCTATGGCCTGGCCGCGGGGCTGTGGAGCCAGGACATCGACCGCATCATGCGCGTCACCCGGCGGCTCCACTCCGGCCAGGTGTTCGTCAACAACTGGGCCGGCGGCGACCAGACCATGCCCTTCGGCGGGGTGAAGCAGTCGGGCAACGGTCGCGACAAGTCCCACCACTCCCTGGAGGAGTACTCCGAGCTCAAGAGCGTCTGGATCTCGCTGTCGAGCTGACATCACGTTCGCCGCCCAGGCATGATGAGGCCGGCGCCCCCAGGGCGGCGGCCTCTTAACCATGTACTTTAAATTATATCTGTACAACTATTGCATCGCTTTTTTTCGGCGGGGCGAGTACTCTGTCAGTATATTCCCCTGAAAGGAGCCAGGCCCATGTTCGGACTCTTCAAGAGCGACCCGACGAAGAAACTGCAGAAGGAGTACGAGCGCAAGCTGGAGCAGGCAATGCACGCCGCCCGCAACGGCGACATGCGCGCCAACGCCTCGCTCACCGAGGAGGCAGAGGCGCTGCGCGCCGAGATCGACAAGCTCAAGAAGGAGTGACGTCGCCGGACCTCAGAAGGCCCGGGCGGGGGTCGCGCAGCTCACCAGGCGACAGGGTGCATCGCCAGGGTTGCGGAAGCGATGGGGCACGTTGGTCTCGAAGTAGTAGGCCTCCCCCGCCTTTAGCAGGCGGCTCTCGGCGCCGATGGTGATCTCGATCTCGCCCTCGAGCACCATGCCGGCCTCCTCGCCCAGGTGGGCGATCATCTCGCGGCCGGTGTCGGCCCCGGGGGGGTAGGTCTCGACCAGGAAGGAGAGGGCGCGATCGCGGCGATCGGCGCCCACCAGCTTGTAGATGACGTCGCCGGTGCCCATGTCGGCCAGGTCGTCGGCGGTGTAGAACACCCGGCGGCCGTTCTCCAGGTCCAGGGTGAAGAAGTCCCCGACGCTCATGGGGATGGCATCGAGGATCTTCTTCAGCGAGCTGACCGAGGGACTGACCTTGCCCTGCTCGATCAGCGACAGGCTGGAGTGGGTGACCCCGCAGCGCTTGGCCAGCTCCCGCTGGGAGATGCCGCGCAGGGTGCGCAGGGCGCGCAGTCTTTCGCCCACGTCATCGGCCATGATGCCTCCTTTCGTCTCCGGTCGCCGATCGGCCGCGACTCAGCACAGGGCGTCCAGCTTCTCCTTGAGGAGCGCATTGACCTGCTGAGGATTGGCGGTGCCGCGGGAGGTCTTCATCACCTGGCCCACGAAGTAGCCGATCATCTTGCCGCGCTTGTCGGGCTCGGCGTCGCGGTACTGGGCCACCTGCCCGGGGCTTTCCGCGATCACCTGGTCGATCATCGCCTCGATGGCACCGCTGTCGGTGACCTGCTTGAGCCCCTTGGCCTCGATCACCTCGTCGGCGCTCTGCCCCTGGCCGTTCCATAGCGCCTGGAAGACCTGCTTGGCGGCCTTGCCGTTGATGGTGTCGTCCATCACCCGGGCGACAAGCTCGCCCAACTGGCGGGCCGAGACCGGACTGTCGGAGATCGGTAGCCCCTCGCGGTTCAGCGCGCCGGCCAGCTCGCCCATCACCCAGTTGGCGGCGAGCTTGGCGTCGCCGCAGGTGTCCTTGACCACCTCGAAGAATTCGGCCATCTCGCGGGTGGCCGAGAGCACGCCGGCATCGTAGGCGGAGAGCCCCAGCGTGGCCTGGAAGCGGGCGCGCTTCTCGTCGGGCAGCTCCGGCAGGGCCTCGCGCAGGTGGTCGACATAAGCGCGGTCGAGCACCACCGGCAGCAGGTCGGGGCAGGGGAAGTAGCGGTAGTCGTTGGCCTCCTCCTTGGTACGCATGCTGCGGGTCTCGTCCCGCTCGGGGTCGAAGAGGCGGGTCTCCTGGAGCACCCTGCCGCCGTCCTCCAGCAGCTCGATCTGGCGTCCCACCTCGAACTCGATAGCACGCTCAACGAAGCGGAAGGAGTTGACGTTCTTTACCTCCGCGCGGGTGCCGTATTCGGCCTGGCCCACCGGGCGCACCGAGACGTTGACGTCGCAGCGCATGGAGCCCTCGGCCATGTTGCCGTCGGAGATCCCCAGGTAGGTGACAATCGAGTGGATGGCCTTCAGGTAGGCGGCCGCCTCTTTCGCACTGCGCATGTCCGGCTCGGAGACGATCTCCAGCAACGGGGTACCGGCCCGGTTGAGGTCGATGCCGGTCATGCCGTGGAAGTCCTCGTGGAGCGACTTGCCGGCGTCCTCCTCCAGATGGGCATGGTGCACCCGCACGCGTCGGGTGGTGCCGTCCTCGAGGCTGATCTCCACCTCGCCGGCGCCGACAATGGGGTGATACATCTGGCTGGTCTGGTAGCCCTTGGGCAGGTCCGGGTAGAAGTAGTTCTTGCGGTCGAACACCGAGACCTCGGGGATCTCGGCGTGGATTGCCAGGCCGAACTGCACGGCCATGGCCACCGCCTGCTCGTTGAGCACCGGGAGCACCCCGGGCATGCCCAGATCCACGGCACAGGCCTGGGTGTTGGGCGCGGCGCCGAAGGCGGTGGAGGCCCCGGAGAAGATCTTGGACTGGGTGGCAAGCTGGACGTGAACCTCCAGCCCGATCACGGTTTCCCATTGCATCAGGTGGTCTCCTCGGCAAGCGCGGGACGACGCAGGTGCCAGTCGGTGGCCTGCTGGAACTGGTGGGCGACGTTGAGCAGCCGCGTCTCGGCGAAGTGGGTGCCCAGTATCTGCAGGCC
>NZ_JACUUD010000173.1 GCF_014859505.1 Halomonas sp. | reverse complement strand
CTGATGCCGGCGGCCCTCGGGACGGAACCGGCAGCGGCAGGGGAGACGGTGGCATGAGCGACTTCCATCAGAACGGCATCATCACCGACTTCCACAACCTGACCCGCCGGCCGGTGGCGGCCCTGGAGGCGGAGCTCTGCGAGTTCGGCCGCCGTCGGCCCATGAGCCTGATCCTGCCCTCGCTCTACTCGGAACTGGAGGGGCCGGCGCTTTCGCATATCGTCGAGGCCCTGGCCGAGGTGCCCTACCTGGCCGAGGTGGTGATCGGGCTCGACCGGGCCGATCGTGCCCAGTTCCTGCACGCCCGCCAGTTCTTCTCGCGCCTGCCCCAGCGCCACCGCATCCTGTGGAACGACGGGCCGCGGCTGCGCGCGCTGGATGCCGAGCTGGAGGGCCAGGGCCTCTCCCCGCGGGAGCCCGGCAAGGGGCGCAACGTCTGGTTCTGCGCCGGCTACGTGCAGGCTTCGGCCCGCGGTGCGGTGGTGGGGCTCCACGACTGCGACATCCTCACCTATGATCGGGGCCTGCTGGCGCGGCTCTTCTACCCGGTGGCCCACCCTCACTTCAACTACGAGTTCTGCAAGGGCTACTACCCGCGCATCGCCGAAGGCAAGCTCAACGGCCGGGTGTCCCGGCTGATGGTCACGCCGCTGTTGCGGGCGCTCAAGCAGATGCATGGGCCGCTGCCCTACCTCGAGTACCTGGACAGCTACCGCTATCCGCTCTCCGGCGAATTCGCCATGCGCGCCGAGGTGCTCGACGGCATCCGGATACCCGCCGACTGGGGCCTGGAGATCGGCGTGCTCTCCGAGGTGCACCGCAACCACTCCACCAAGCGGCTGTGCCAGGTGGACCTGGCCGACTGCTACGACCACAAGCACCAGCCGGTCTCCGAGCAGGACGCCTCGGCCGGGCTCAACCGCATGAGCCTGGACATCGCCAAGGCGCTCTACCGCAAGCTGGCCACCCAGGGCGTGACCTTCAGCGCCGAGGGCTTCCGCACCCTAAAGGCCACCTACTACCGCCTGGCGCTGGATCTGATCGAGGCCTACCACCATGACGCGGTGATGAACGGCCTCGCCCTGGACCGCCACGCCGAGGAGCGCGCCGTGGAGCTGTTCGCCGCCAACCTGCTGGAGGCAGGCAACGCCTTCCTCGACAACCCCGGCGAGCGTCCCTTCATTCCCAGCTGGAACCGCGTGCGCTCCGCGATCCCCGACCTGCTGAGCCGCCTCCACGACGCCGTGGAGGCCGACAACGCTGGGGAAGTGTAACCAGGTCGGATCAGGGCGTCTTTCAGGGCTGCTGCACCAGCCACAGGGTGCGGTAGGGGGCGAGGCTCTCCCCGCCCGCCCAGGGGGCATTCTCCAGCAGGTCGAACCAATCTCCCTCGGCCAGCTCCGCCACCGCCAGTGGCTGGCGCTGGTCGCTGACGTTATGGATCGCCAGCAGGCGCCGGCCGTCGGCCAGCGGGCCACGCTGGAGCACCAGCAGCGCCGGCGGAGCGGGCAGCACCCGCTGGGGGGCGTCGGGGTGGAAGCAGGGCTCGGCGCGGCGGATCGCCAGGCGGCGCTTGAGCGCCAGGAACACCTCCCGGGTGGGGGTGTTGCGGCTGTCGAGCAGCTCGTCGAGTTCGTCCAGGTGCCAGCGGCGGCGGTTGATGGAGCGCAGCCGGCCGCTGCGCTCCACCCCCTCCAGGTCGTTGAGGGTACCGGTCAGGCAGTGCAGGTAGAGCGCCGGGATGCCCTGCAGGGCCAGCATCAGGTGCTGGCTGCACAGGAAGCGCTCGATCTGCCAGGGGTCCCGGCCGCGCCGGGTGCCCTGCATGGCGTCGAACCAGGTGATGTTGATCTCGTAGGGGGTGTCCTCGCCGTCGGGGCGGCGGCGCATGCTGACGAAGCCGCCGAAGCGATGCATCAGCTCCAGCAGCGCCTCGATCTCGTGGGGGGGCAGCCAGCCCTCCAGGGGGCGCACGCCGATGCCGTCGTGGCTGGCGGTGAAGTTGAGGTAGCTGCAGCCCGGGGGCAGCTCGGGGAGGCTCTTGAGCCAGCTGGCCAGCAGGGTGGCGTCGCCGCCGGTGAGAGTGTGCAGCAGCAGCGGCGGCAGCGAGAACTGGTAGACCAGGTGCGCCTCGTCGGGCTCTCCGTCGTCGGCGATTCGTTCAAGGCCAAAGTAGCTGAGGTTCTCGTGGTGGGGCACGTTGGTCTCGGTGAGCAGCAGGGTGCCCGGCGCCACATGATCCACCACGGCGCGCAGCAGGCGCACCACCTCGTGGGTCTCGGGCAGGTGGATGCAGGGGGTGCCCACCGCCTTCCACAGGTAGGCGATGGCGTCGAGGCGGACGATGCGGGCGCCCTGGCCGAGGTAGAAGAGCAGGATGCCGATGAACTCCAGCAGCACGTCCGGGTTGGCGAAGTTCAGGTCGATCTGGTCTTCGGAGAAGGTCGCCCAGAGGTAGCGGGTGCCGCGGCGGGTGGGCACCGGCACCAGCAGCGGTGAGCTGCGCGGGCGCACCACAGCGGTGAGGTCGGTCTCCGGGTCCATCTCGATGAAGTAGTCGCGGCCCGGCTGGCTGCCGGTCAGGTAGTCGACGAACCACAGCGACTCCCGGGAGACATGGTTGAGCACCAGGTCCACCGCCAGGTCGCGCCCCTCGGCCAGCGCGCGGATGTGCGCCCAGTCGCCCAGCGCCGGGTCCACCTCCCGGTAATGGATCACCGAGAAGCCGTCGTCGCTGCTCCAGGGGAAGAAGGGCAGCACATGCACGCCGCTGAAGGTGTCGGGCAGGCGCCGGTCGAGGAACTCGCCCAGCACCTCCAGGGGCGCTCGCTCGCCATCGAGCAGGCTGTCGCCGTAGCCGATCAGCCACTGGTCGCGCTCGCTCCACAGCGGCACGGGGGCGTCATTCAGGGAGCATGTCCCGGGCGCCTGATGCTCGAGCAGCGTCAGCAGCCGGCGCAGCACCTCGTCGGCGCGTTCGCCATAGAGAAAGGCCAGGTGGCCATGGGCGCGGCGGCGGAAGGCCGCCGCGCCCAGTGGTGTGGTGACGGAGGGGGTGAAGGTCGGGCGGTCGGGCATGGTCGGTTCCCTGGTCGATCTGGCGTTGCCAGTACCATGCAGGGAGCGTGCCAGCTCAACCTGCCCGGATCAGAACAGGCTCATGCGTTTCATTACGCTGTCGCGACGGATCAGCCAGTGGTAGAGGGCACCGGCGATATGCAGGGCCACCAGGCCCAGAATCACCCAGCCCAGCCAGCCGTGCCAGAGGAAGAGGCGCTCCGAGAGCGCCTCGTTCACGGGCACGATTCCAGGCAGGCGCCAGTGCAGGAACTGCACCGGGAAGTTGCCGCTGGCGGTGGCGGCCCAGCCCAGCAGCGGCTGCACCAGCAGCGCCAGATAGAGCAGGTGGTGCACCGCCGAGCTGAGCACCCGCTGAAAGTCGGGCAGCGGAGGTTCATGGTCGGGGACCACGAAGAGCAGCCGCGTTATCACCCGGAGCGTCATCAGCGCCAGCATCGCCACGCCGAAGGACTTGTGGGCGGTGTAGAGAAGGTCGGTGCCGGCGCGCCCCAGGCGCTCCATGGCCCCTTCGAAGCCGAGAAATCCCAGGGTCAGGCCGCTGGCCAGCGAGAACAGCAGCACCGCGGCCACCAGCCAGTGCAGCACGCGATGCGGGTAGGCGAAACGGTCTGTCTCTGACATGGGGCTCTCTATCAATGACATGGGGCTCTCCTGGGAATCGAGTCGGGACTTGGCTTCAGCCTAGTCAATGCCACCCTCGCCTGCGCTTCATACCTCCTGGTAGAGCTTGCTCCCCGTCTCGCGGAATTTCTCCGCCTGCTCCTCCATGCCCTTCATCACCGCTTCCTGGTCGCCGTTCAGCCCGTGTTCATTCGCATAGTCGCGCACCTCCTGGCTGATCTTCATGGAGCAGAACTTGGGGCCGCACATGGAGCAGAAGTGAGCCACCTTGGCGGAGTCCTTGGGCAGGGTCTCGTCGTGGTACTCGCGGGCGGTGTCCGGGTCCAGGCCGAGGTTGAACTGGTCCTCCCAGCGGAACTCGAAGCGTGCCTTGGACAGCGCATTGTCGCGGCGCTGGGCGGCCGGGTGCCCCTTGGCCAGGTCGGCGGCGTGGGCGGCGATCTTGTAGGTGATGATCCCGGTCTTGACGTCGTCCTTGTTGGGCAGGCCCAGGTGCTCCTTGGGGGTCACGTAGCAGAGCATGGCGCAGCCGAACCAGCCGATCATGGCCGCGCCGATGCCGGAGGTGATGTGGTCGTAGCCGGGCGCGATATCGGTGACCAGCGGGCCGAGCGTATAGAAGGGCGCCTCGTCGCAGTACTCGAGCTGCTTGTCCATGTTCTCCTTCACGAGATGCATGGGCACATGGCCGGGGCCTTCGATCATCACCTGGACGTCGTGCTTCCAGGCGATATGGGTCAGCTCGCCCAGGGTCTTGAGTTCGGCCATCTGGGCCTCGTCGTTGGCGTCGGCCACCGAGCCGGGGCGCAGGCCGTCACCCAGGGAGAAGGCGACGTCATAGCGCTTGCAGATCTCGCAGATCTCCTCGAAGTGGGTGTAGAGGAAGCTCTCCCGGTGATGGAACAGGCACCACTTGGCCATGATCGAGCCGCCGCGGGAGACGATGCCGGTCACGCGTTTCGCCGTGAGCGGCACGTAGCGCAGCAGCACGCCGGCGTGGATGGTGAAGTAGTCCACCCCCTGCTCGGCCTGCTCGATCAGGGTGTCGCGGAA
>NZ_JACUUD010000172.1 GCF_014859505.1 Halomonas sp. | reverse complement strand
GGTTGAATCCGGCTCATCGGGCTGTCTCCCTGGGGCTATCCTCGAGTGGCTCGTCCTGCCGTTGGCTCAGGTTGTCGCGGCGCGGCAGTGGATTCTCGAGGTCATGCAGCCAGCAGGCGGCCTGGCCAGCGCCGGCCGGCAACAGCTCGGGTCGCTCGGTACGGCAACGCTCGGCGGCGTGGGGGCAGCGCGGATTGAAGGCGCAGCCCGCGGGGATCGCCGCCAGGCGCGGCATGGCGCCCTCGATCTGGTAGAGCCGTTCGCGGCGCTTGGCCAGGCCCGGGATGGAGGCCATCAGTCCCTCGGTGTAGGGGTGGCGGGGGTGGCGGATCACCTCGTTCACCGGTCCGATCTCGATCAACCTCCCGGCATACATCACGGCCACGCGGTCGGCGGTCTCGGCGATCACCCCCATGTCGTGGGTGACCAGCATCACCGCCGCGCCGCGCTCGGCGCAGACTCGCTTGAGCAGTGCGAGGATCTGCGCCTGGACGGAGACATCCAGGGCCGTGGTGGGCTCGTCGGCGATGATCAGCTCCGGCTCCGCGGCGAGCGCCAGGGCGATCACCACCCGCTGGCGCATGCCGCCGGAGAACTGGTGAGGATAGGCGGCAAGCCGCGTCTCCGGGGCGGGAATGCCTACCTCGGTGAGCAGCGCCAGGGCCCGCTCTCGTGCCTGCTTCTCGCTGATCGGCAGGTGGGCGCGCAGGGTCTCCACCAACTGGTCGCCGATGGAGAAGAGCGGATTGAGGCTCGTCAGCGGGTCCTGGAAGATCATGCCGATATGCCGCCCGCGCAGGGGTACGAAGTCCTCCTCGGCCAGGTCGTCGATACGCCGGCCCATCAGGCGGATCTCGCCGCCGGCGATATGACCGGGCGGCTCCAGCAGCCGGATCACCGCGTTGCCGGTCATCGACTTGCCGGCGCCGGACTCCCCCACCACGCCGAGGACCTCACCGGGGGCGATATCGAAGGAGATGTCGTCCAGGGCCACCAGGGTGGCGTGGCGGGTGGGGAACTCCACCCGCAAATGGCGCACGGAAAGCACCGGCGGCTGCCCCACAACGGCAGGTTCTTGGCTACCTGTCGCGACGGCGTTCCGGTCACCTGGGCCGTGTTCAACGGAGCTTGGGGTTGAGGACATCACGCAACCAGTCTCCCAGCAGGTTGACGGAGAGCGCCAGCAGCAGCAGCGCCACCCCGGGGAAGAGCAGGATCCACCACTCTCCCGAGAACATGTAGTCCTGGCCGACCCGGATCAGGGTCCCCAGGCTCGGCTGGGTGGCCGGCATGCCGACCCCCAGGAACGACAGCGTGGCCTCGGCGATGATGGCGAGCGCCAGGCCGATGGTGCCGATCACCAGCACCGGGCGCATCACGTTGGGCAGGATGTGCTGGAAGAGGATGCGGTGATCCGGCAGGCCGATCACCCGGGCCGCCTGCACGTACTCCTTGCCCTTCTCCACCATGGTCGCCCCGCGCACGGCGCGGGCGTACTGCACCCAGTCGGAGAGCCCGATGGCCACGATCAGCACGATGATCGCCACCTCGGCGTGCATGGAGCGCGGCAGGAAGCCGCGGATCACCCCGAAGATCAGCAGCGCCATGAGGATCGAGGGGAAGGTGAGCTGGACATCGGCGATGCGCATGATCAGGGCGTCGCGCCAGCCGCCGCGGAAGCCCGCCATCAGGCCCAGTGCCGTGCCCAGCGCCAGGGCGAAGAGCACCGCGGCGAAGCCCACCAGCAGCGAGATGCGCGAGCCGTAGAGAATCGCCGAGAAGACGTCACGGCCCTGGCTGTCGCTGCCCAGCAGGTAGAAGTTGCCGGTGAAGTCCGAGGTGGTCAGCGGCGGCGTGAAGGCGTCGATCAGCTCCAGCTGGCGCGGGTCGAAGGGGTTCTGCGGGGCGATCCAGGGGGCGAACAGCGCGCCGGCGAACATCGTCAGGGTCACCAGGGTGGCGAGTATCACCACCGGCTGGCGCTTCCAGGAGTAGACGATATCGCTGGCCAGGAAGGTCCGCAGGGCCCCCGGCGGCTTCGCGGCCACGGGCGAGGCGTCGGCTCGTTGCACGTCCTGGCTCATTGGGCACCTCCCTGCACGCGCAGGCGCGGGTCCACGGCGTAGTAGAGCAGGTCAACGATCAGGTTGATGATCACGAACACCAGGGCAATCATCATCAGGTAGGCGGCCATCACCGGCACGTCGACGAAGCGCACCGCGGTGATGAACAACGCCCCCACGCCGGGCCACTGGAACACCGTCTCGGTGATGATGGCGAAGGCGATGATGGTGCCCAGTTGCAGGCCGATGATGGTGATCACCGGGATCAGGGTGTTCTTCAGCGCATGGCGCAGGTTGACCACCCGTTTCGACAGCCCTCGGGCCCTGGCGAACTTGATGTAGTCGGTGCGCAGCACCTCGAGCATCTCGGCGCGCACCAGGCGCATGATCAGCGTCAGCTGGAAGAGCCCCAGGGTGATCGCCGGCAGGATCAGCGACTTCAGCCCGCTGGCGGTAAGCAGGCCGGTGTTCCACCAGCCCAGGTCGACCACCCGGCCGCGACCGAAGGCGGGCAGCCAGCCCAGTTCCACGGCGAAGAGGTAGATCAGCAGGATGCCGATCAGGAAGGTGGGCAGCGACACGCCGATCAGCGAAGCGGTCATGATGAACTTCGACAGCCAGCTGCCGCGCTGGATGGCGGTATAGATGCCGAGCACGATGCCCATGACCACGGCGAAGATCGCCGAGATGATGGCCAGCTCCAGGGTCGCCGGCAGGCGCTCGAGGATCAGGTCACTGACCGACCGGGCCGAGCGATAGGAGATGCCGAACTCGAACTGGGCGGCATTGACGACGAACTGCCAGAACTGCACCACCACCGGCTGGTCGAGCCCGAGCTGAGTGCGCAGCGCGGCGCGGTCGGCCTCGGTGGCCTCCTGGCCGAGCATGTTGAGCACCGGGTCGCCGACGTAGTGGAACAGCGAGAAGGAGATGAGCGCGACCACGAACATCACGAAGATGGCCTGCAGCACGCGCTGGATCAGGAAAGCGAGCATGGGATCACCAATTGACGACGATGCCCCCGGCTGCTTGTGGCGGCCGGGGGCCAGGTCCTTGACGCTTACTGGCTGAAGCGCAGGTACTTGAAGTGCGGCGTGTTCTCGCTCTGCACCTTGAAGTCGATATCGTCGCGCATCGACCAGGTGAGCATCTGGTGGTGGATCGGGATGTAGACGATCTCGTCGTGCACGATCTGCCAGGCCTCTGCAATCATCGCGTTGCGCGTCTCTTCATCGGTCTCCTGGCCCATGGCCACCGTCAGCTCATCCACCCGATCGTCGGAGTAGCCGGTGAAGTTCCAGCTGCCGCGGTCGCCCTCCTTGGTGTGGTAGAGGTAGTTGAAGACGTATTCGGAATCCATGGTGGGCACGCCCCAGCCGAGCATGTAGAAGTCGTACTCCTCGCGGGCCAGCTCGGCGAAGTGCAGCGAGCGGGTCTGGGCCACCAGGTCCACGGTGATGCCGATGCGCGCCAGCATGCTGACCACCGCCTGGCAGATCTGCTCATCGTTGACGTAGCGGTCGTTGGGGCACTGCAGGGTGACGCGGAAGCCGTCGCCATAGCCGGCCTCGGCCATCAGCTCGTTGGCACGGTCGAGGTCGGCGGGCACCACCTCGTCGAGCTGCTCGGAGTAGCCGTTGACGAAGGGTGGCGCGATCATCCCGGCGGGCTCGGCGTTGCCGCGCATCACCGCCCGCTGAATGGTGGTCTGGTCCACGGCAAGATCGATGGCCTCGCGCACGCGGCGGTCGGCGAAGGGGTTGTCGTCGGTGTCGGCGGTGCGCAGCTCGGCGGAGCCCAGGTCCATGCCCAGGAAGATGGTGCGGTTCTCGGCGCCCTGCTCGTTCTTGAGGCCCGGGGCGTTGCCCAGGCGCTCGATGTCCTGCACCGGGGTCTCCTGGAGCAGGTCCACCTCGCCGGAGAGCAGCGCCGCCACCCGGGTGGCCGCCGACTCGATGGGGGTGAAGATCAGCGTGGAGATCTCCATGGGGTAGTGGTCGATGCCCCAGTAGTCATCGTTGCGGACCAGCACGGTGCGCACGTCGGGCTCGCGGCTCTGCACCCGGAAGGGGCCGGTGCCGTTGGCGTTGCGCACCGCAAAGGTCTCCTCCCCGGCGGCGTAGTTCTGGGGCTCCTCGACGCCATGCTCCTGGGCCCATTCGCGGCTCATGATGAACAGGTTGGTGAGGTTGTTGGGCAGCAACGGGTTGGGGTCGTGGGTCTCCACGTGCACCGTGGTGTCATCCTCGGCGCGCACCTCCTTGATGGAGGTGAGCAGGCCGCGCATGTCGGCGTGCTCGTGGCGGGCGCGGTTGAGCGAGAAGACCACATCATCGGCGGTCAGCGCCTGGCCCTCGTGGAAGGTGACCCCCTCGCGGATCTTGAACACCCAGATATGGGGGTCGTCCTGGTGGACGTACCACTCGGTGGCCAGGCCCGGCTGGTACTCCACGTCCATGTCCTGGTAGATGAGGGTGTCGAAGATCTGGTGGTTCAGCGCGTGGGTCGGCCCCTCGTTCTGGGAGTGGGGGTCCAGGGTCAGGCCGTCGGCGGAGCGAGTCCAGCGCAGGGTCTCGGCGTGGGCGGCACTCGCCACCATGGCAGCGGCCACGGCGCTGGCAAGCAGTGTCTTCCTGAGCATCTTGTTGTTCCTCGTTCAAGCGTTTGATGGGCGCATGCCCTGAGCATGGTTCTCCCATAACGTAGACGAGAAAGGAAGGCGCCGGAGGTCAACGCTTTCAGCG
>NZ_JACUUD010000171.1 GCF_014859505.1 Halomonas sp. | reverse complement strand
CCCGCGGCGACCACATGAACGCCCACGGCGGCACCAACACCCTGAAGATCCTGGACGTGAACGAGCGTCATGTCGGCTGAGGAGAAGGCAGGAGAGAGGGATCACCGCCCGGGCGTCTTTGCGGGGGACAAGGGCTGCCCGGAAACCGGCTGCGGGCTGCTTGCCGGCGTCAGCCTGCCGGCGGCGGTGGTCCATGAGGCGCCCCTGGCCCATAACCTGGCCTGGATGCAGCGCTTCGCCGAGGCGCGCGGGGCGCACCTGGCGCCCCACGGCAAGACCACCATGGCCCCGGCGCTCTTCCGCCGCCAGCTCGAGGCCGGCGCCTGGGGGATGACGCTGGCCACCGCGCCCCAGTGCCGGGCCGCCTACGCCCACGGCGTCAGGCGCCTGCTGCTGGCCAACCAGCTGGTGGGCGAGGCCAACATGGCGATCATCGCCGGGCTGATCGAGGCCGGCGCCGAGCTCTTCGTGGTGGTGGATGGCGAGGCCAACATGGCGGAGCTGGACCGCTACTTCTCGGCCCGCGGCCTGCGCCTGCCGGTGCTGATCGAGCTCGGCATCCCCGGCGGGCGCTGCGGCTGTCGCAGCGCAGAGGCGGTGCTGGCCCTGGCCGAGCGGATGAACCAGGCGCCGGCACTGGTGCTGGCGGGCCTCGAGGGCTACGAGGGCGTGGTGGCGGGCGACGACCCGGAAGGGGTGGTGCGCGCCTACGCCCGTGAACTGGTCACGGCGGCCCACACCCTGGCCGGGAAGGACCTGTTCGAGCGCGAGATACCCCTGGTGACCGCCGCCGGTTCGGCCTGGTATGACCTGATCGCCGAGGCCTTCCGGACCCTGGCGCCGTCCCAGGCCTTTGCGCCGGTGCTGCGCCCGGGCTGCTATGTGGTGCACGACCATGGCCTCTACGCCGAGGCCCAGCGCCACCTGCTGGCCCGCGAGGGCGAGGAGGAGGGGCTGCGGCCGGCGCTGGAGCTCTTCGCCCAGGTGCAGTCGCTGCCGGAGCCGGGCCTGGCCATCGTCGCCATGGGGCGGCGCGACGTGGGCGGCGACCGCATGCCGCTGGCGCTGCGCCGCTACCGCGAGGGGGGCGACCCGGCGGCGGTGCTTTCGGTGGCGGGCTGGGAGGTGGTCAAGCTGATGGACCAGCATGCCTTCGTGCGCCTGCCCGAGCCGACCGGCGACGTGCGCGTGGGCGACGTGCGCGTAGGCGATATCGTCGCCTTCGGGGTCTCCCATCCCTGCCTCACCTTCGACAGGTGGCGCGCCGTGCTGCGGGTCGATGGCCGGCTCGAGGTGCAGGAGGTGATGGCCACCTGCTTCTGATCCTGTATACACAAGCCCGGCAAAGTGTGGCCAGTTGGTGAAAAAAGTGCGAAGGTGCCATCAGGATCATCACCGTCGAGGCATGCCATGAGCCACTCCTGGAGGGAAGACGTCGAGGCCGCCGTCAAGGCGGGCGAGCGAATCAGCGACCGGCATATCGTCGACCAGGTGCGCCAGGCGGTGCTGACCCAGCGCCTGCCACCGGGCACCCGCCTGCCCGAGGTGGCGCTGGGCGAGATCTTCGGGGTGAGCCGCTCGGTGGTACGCCGTGCCCTGACTCGCCTGGCCGCCGACCACGTGGTCGACCAGCGCCCCAACCAGGTCTCGCGCGTGCGCGCCCCCAGCGTCGAGGAGACCCGCGAGACCTTCCATGCCCGCCGCCTGGTGGAGGGCGAGGTGGCCGCCCTGTTGGCCGGGCACCTGGAGGCCGATGCCCTCGACGCGCTCGCAGCCGAGGCCGAGGCGGAGGCCGCGGCCCATGCCCTTGGCGATGAGCCGGCGCGCATCGGCCACTCCCTGGCGATCCACCACCGTCTCGCCGAACTCTCCCTCAACCGGGTGCTGGGCGCCATGCTCACCGACCTGGTGCTGCGCACCTCCATCGTCATCGCCCTCTATAAGCGAGGCTCGCTGGCCTCCTGCTACCTGGCCGGGGACCACCCGCGCCTGCTCGAGGCGCTGCGCGTCGGCGACGCCGAGGGCGCCCGCCAGGCGGTCGTCCAGCACCTGGCGAGCCTCGAGGCGCTGCTCGACCTGGGCCCCCGGGACAGCGGCACCGACCTCAAGGCGATCTTCGGCGCCGTCACGGCGGAGGCCTGACCGCGACCCGTCCCCGGTCGGCCCCGCGCATCAGCGTTGGCGCAACGCCTTGTCGTGCCCCGGCCCCTGGCCGACAATGCGCGCATCCTGATTCCTGCGGAGACTCCCATGCGTTCACGATGTGCGGCCTGGCTGCTCGGCCTGGCGCTGCTCTTTCCGGCGACGCTGCTCAAGGCCGACGCGCCCACCGTGGCGGCGGCCTCGTCCCTGCAGTTCGCCTTTCCGGAGCTGGTGGCCGCTTTCCGAGCCGAAACGGGTGGCGAAGTGAGGGTCAACTTCGGCTCCTCCGGCAACTTCCGCCGGCAGATCCTCCAGGGGGCCCCCTTCGAGCTCTTCCTCTCCGCCGACGAGATCAACATCGAGGCCCTGGAGGAAGCGGGACGCCTGGAGGGCGAGAGCCAGGTGTATGCGGTCGGCCGACTGGTCTGGCTGCAGCGAGCGGGGCGTGACGACCTCCCCGAGGCGGACGATCCCCTGGCCGGGGTGCGCGAGGCGCTGACGGCCCATGCGGCGGGGCAGGGGCGGCCGCGCCTGGCACTCGCCAACCCAGAGCACGCTCCCTATGGAATTGCTGCCCGAGAGGCCCTGGAGCACGCCGGGCTCTGGGAGGAGACGGCGCCGCTGAGGGTGCTCGGCGAGAACGTCTCCCAGGCCGCCCAGTTCGCGCTGACCAGCGACGCTCGCGGCGGCCTGGTGGCCGAGTCGCTGGCGCTGGCCCCCCAGCTTGCCGAGCGCGGCGAGTACGTCATGATCCCCGAGGCCTGGCACGCGCCCCTGGTGCAGCGCATGGCGCTGGTCAAGGGGGCCGGCGAGACCGCGCGGGCCTTCTACGCCTGGCTGCAGGAGGAGGAGGCTCGGGCGATCCTGGCCGACTATGGCTTCCGCCTGCCCGACGACGCGAACTTCTGATGGACTGGACGGCCCTCACGGTCTCGCTGCGCCTGGCCGCCTTCACCTGCCTGCTGCTGCTGCCGGTGGGGCTCTGGCTGGGTCGCACCCTAGCCACCGCCCGCTTCCGCGCCAAGCCGCTGTGCGAGGCGCTCGTCGCCCTGCCGCTGGTGATGCCGCCCACGGTGCTGGGCTTCTACCTGATGCAGGCCTTCGGCGTCGAGGCGCCCTTCGGCGGGCTCTGGGCCCGGCTGTTCGGCTCGGGCCTCAACTTCACCTTCACCGGCATCCTGCTCGCCTCTCTGGTGGCCAACCTGCCCTTCGCGGTGCAGCCGATCCAGCGCGCCTTCGAGACGGTGCCACCCAACCTGCGCGAGGCGGCCTGGTGCTGCGGGCTTTCGCCCTGGCAGACCCTCTGGCGCATCGAGCTGCCGCTGGTATGGCCGGGGATCATCTCCGCCCTGGCGCTCACCTTTGCCCACACCCTCGGCGAGTTCGGGGTGATCCTGATGGTGGGGGGCGCCATCGACGGCGAGACCCGCACCCTCGCGATCGCCATCTATGATCGGGTTCAGGCCTTCGACGAGGCCGGGGCGGGCATCATGTCGGCGATGCTGCTGCTGGTCTCCTTCCTGACCATCGGCGTGGTCTACGGCCTGGCGGGCCGGCGGAGGTGGCGTCGTGTCTGAACGCCCCGAACCGGCCGCACGGCTGACGGTGAGCCTGCACCAGCCCGGCCCCATCCCCCTGGCGGCGGACTTCCACTGCGATGCCGGCGAGCTGCTCGCCCTGGTGGGCCCCTCCGGCAGCGGCAAGACCACCCTGCTGCGCGCCATCGCCGGGCTCTACCGGCCCGCGGGCGGGCGCATCGCCTGCGGCGGCGAGGCCTGGTTCGATGCCGAACGCCGACTCTCCCTGCCGCCCCAGCGACGCCGGGTGGGGCTGGTCTTTCAGGACTATGCGCTCTTCCCCCATCTGACCGCCCTGGGCAATATCATGGTGGCACTCGATCATCTGCCGGTCCGGGAGCGTAGCGAGCAGGCCCTGGCCTGGCTCGACCGGGTGCGGCTCGAGGGGCTGGCCGACCGGCACCCCGCCGAGCTCTCCGGCGGCCAGCGCCAGCGGGTGGCGCTGGCCCGTGCCCTGGCGCGCAGCCCCCGGGTGCTGCTGCTCGACGAGCCCTTCTCGGCGGTGGACCAGGTCACCCGGCGCCGCCTGCAGCGTGAGCTGGCCATGCTGCGTGAGCAGATCCGCATTCCCATCGTGCTGGTGACCCACGATCTGGACGAGGCGGCGGCCCTGGCCGACCGGCTCTGCGTGCTGCACGGCGGGCGCACCCTGCAGGCGGGCCCGCCGCAAGTGCTGTTCCGCCGGCCCGCCTCGCCCGAGGTGGCCCGGCTGCTGGACCGCCATAACCTCTTCGAGGGCGAGGTGGTGGAGGAGGGCGGCGAGCGACGCCTGGCCTGGGGCCCCTGGCGGCTGGAAGCGGCAGAAGGGCTCGCGACACTGCCCCTCGGCGCGCGGGTGAGCTGGTACCTGCCCCCCTCCGACGTGGTGCTGCATCGCCGTGATCGACCGTCCCAGGGCGAGCGCGAGAACCCGGTGGCGGCGCGGGTCGAGTCGCTGGTAGTGCTGGGGGGCATCACCGCGGTATCGCTGGCCTTCGACCATACTGAACGCACCCTGGGCTTCGAGATCGCCACTCATGCGGCGCGGCGCAACGGCCTGGCCCGGGGCGAGGCCGTCCAGGTCTCGCTGCTGGCGGCGGGGATCCACCTGATGCCGGGGCAGGATATGCCGGACGAGACGAGAACGACGAGATGAGG
>NZ_JACUUD010000170.1 GCF_014859505.1 Halomonas sp. | reverse complement strand
CGATCCAGCTCGGCGACCCGGCGGCGCATCTCGTCTTCGCTGCCACTATTGTCCAGCACATCGTCGGCGCGGGCCAGGCGTTCGGTGCGGGGCATCTGGGCGGCGACGATGGCGCGGGCCTGGGCCTCGTCGACGTCGTCGCGGGCGGCGGTGCGTTCGATCTGCAGCGACTCGGGGACGTCGATCACCAGGCAGCGGTCGGCCATCTCGCTCTGGCCAGATTCGAACATAAGCGGCGAGACCAGCAGCACGTAGGGGGCGCCTGAGGCCTCGAGGCGCGCCAGGTGCTCGATCAGCCGAGCGCGGATGCGCGGATGGGTGACGGACTCCAGCCAGCGGCGCTCGGCCGGGTCGGCGAAGACGATCTCCCTGAGCGCCCGGCGGTTCAGGGTGCCGTCGTCGTTGAGCACCCCGGGCTCTTGTTCACGAGCATAGCGCTCGGCGATCTCCGCAAGGGCGGGCTCGCCGGGCTCGACCACCTCGCGGGCCACGTCGTCGGCGTCCACCCAGGGCACGCCCAGGGCTTCGAATGCCCGGGCCACGGTGGACTTGCCCGAGGCGATGCCGCCGGTCACGCCTATGATCATCTCGTCACTCTCTGCTTGGTGTCGTCAGCCGATGCTGTGGGTCCATACAGTCTATGGAGTTTGGCAATGAAGAGCGAGTGAGTGTCGATCCTACGACTTTGGTCGCAAGTTGGCGGTTAATTTATGCGGGGTCATGGACTTGCCATGGGTAAGGTAAGACCATTAGACCGCGAGGTGCCCTTAGAGGCATCAGCTGTCTCATTTGATCCCATCAGGTTTCCCAACCTTTGCAACTAGGAGAGTCGCATGAGTGCCATCGTTGTTCTGGTCCTGGGTCTTGCTGCGATGGCTGCGGGGTACTTTTTGTACTCGAAGTTCATTGCCGAGAAGATCTACCGACTGGATCCCGACTTCAAGACGCCCGCCCACGAGTACGAGGATGGCGTCGACTTCGTGCCCACCAACCGCTTCGTGCTGTGGGGCCACCACTTCACCTCGGTGGCCGGGGCCGCACCCATCGTGGGGCCCGCCATCGCCGTGATCTGGGGCTGGCTGCCGGCCTTCCTGTGGGTGGTGTTCGGCACCATCTTCTTCGCCGGTATTCATGACTTCGGTGCCATCTGGGCCAGCGTGCGCAACAAGGCCAAGTCCGTCGGCGCCCTGACCGGCGACGTGGTGGGCAAGCGCGCCCGCAGCATCTTCATGATCGTCATCTTCCTGGTGCTGCTGATGGTCAACGCGGTGTTCGCCGTGGTGATCGCGCGCCTGATGATGAACTTCTCCAGCGCCGTGGTACCGGTGTGGGGCGCGATCCTGGTGGCGCTGGTCATCGGCCAGCTGATCTACCGCCGCGTGCTGAGCCTGCCGATGGTCTCCATCCTCGGCGTGATTGCGCTTTATGCGCTGATCGGCATCGGGCCCTCGGTGCCGATCCAGATGCCCGCCGAGGTGGCTGGCTTCTCCGGCAACGCGGTGTGGATCCTGATCCTGTTTGCCTATGCCGCCATCGCCTCACTGCTGCCGGTCTGGGTGCTGCTCCAGCCCCGCGACTACATCAATGGCCTGCAGCTCTTCATCGGCCTGATCATCCTCTACGGCGCCATCGTGCTGATGAACCCGACCCTGGTGGCCCCGGCGTTCAATACCAACGTGCCGGCCGGCACGCCGTCGCTGTTGCCGCTGCTGTTCGTGACCATCGCCTGCGGCGCCATCTCCGGTTTCCACGGCCTGGTCTCCTCCGGCACTACCTCCAAGCAGCTCGACAAGGAGACCGACGCCCGCTTCGTCGGCTACTTCGGGGCCGTGGGTGAGGGCATGCTGGCGCTGGCCGCGATCCTGGCCGCCACCGCCGGTTTCGCCACCTTCGGCGACTGGGAGGCGATGTACAGCGCCTTCGGCCAGGGCGGCGTGAATGCCTTCGTCGAGGGCGGCGCCTTCATCATCCATAACGGCATCGGCCTGCCGGAAGCCACCGCGGCGACCCTGCTCACCGTGATGGCGGCGCTGTTCGCCGGCACTACCATGGATACCGGCCTGCGCCTGCAGCGCTACATCTTCCAGGAGTGGGGCGAGATCTATAACCAGCCGTGGATGAAGAAGCCGGCCATCGCCACCTTCCTGGCGGTGGGCAGCTGCCTGCTGCTGGCCTTCGGCGCCGGCGGTGCCGACGGCTCCGGTGGTCTGATCATCTGGCCGCTGTTCGGCACCACCAACCAGTTGCTGGCGGGCCTGACCCTGCTGGTGATCACCGTGATGCTGGTGCGCCTGCGTCGCCCGATGTGGTACACCTTGGCGCCGCTCTGCTTCCTGCTGGTGATGACCATCGCGGCGCTGCTGATCCAGCTGCGCACCTTCTATCAGCAGGGCAACATGTTCCTGCTGGTGCTTGATATCGTGGTGCTGGTGGCGGCGATCATGGTGGCCATGGAGTGCGCCTCGGCGCTCAAGCGCTCTCGGTCGGAGATGGCCGCCGAGCAGAAGTGATGAAGGAGTGACCCATGAACGATGATCATGACCGCGGCCATGATCCTCGTCTCGAGCGGATTCGGGCCTGGCTTAGCCAGGCCCGTTTCTTCGCGGAGGAGGTCTACTCCTCCCGCTACCGGGGCGCCATCGCCCGCGCCCGCCGAGACGAGGATGACCTCTTCATGCTGCTGGTGTTCTCCGAGATGATGGGAGTGCCCAACCCGGCGGCCTACTACACCCTGGAGCTGCAGCCGCTGCTGCTGGCGCGTTTCCACGACTGGCATCGGCGCATGGGCATGGAGCGCTCGCCGCTGGACCATTTCAAGTGCTGCTGAGGCTCTCATGAAGGAACTGCTGAACAAACGCCTGCTGTGGGTGGGCGGCAAGGGCGGGGTCGGCAAGACCACCGTGGCCGCGGCCCTGGCGGTGCTGGCGGCGCGGCGCGGCAGGAAGGTACTGGTGGTCTCCACCGACCCGGCCCACAGCCTCGGTGACGTCTTCGATCGCGAGCTTGGCGACACCCCGCGCCGGCTGCTGCCCAACCTTGACGCCATGGAGATCGACCCGGACGTCGAGGTGGAGGCCCACCTGGCGCGAGTCACCGAGCAGATGCGCCGCTATGCGGCCCCCGAGATGATGAAGGAGCTGGAGCGCCAGATGCGCCTGACCCGGCAGTCGCCGGGCACCCAGGAGGCGGCGCTGCTGGAGCGGCTCTCGCGGCTGATCACCGATGACGAGGCCGACTGGGACCTGATCATCTTCGATACCGCGCCCACCGGCCACACCCTGCGCCTGCTGACCCTGCCCGAGGCGATGGCCGCCTGGACCGACGGCCTGCTGGCCCACAACCGCAAGTCGGAGGAACTGGGCAAGGTGCTCTCTCACCTGACCCCCAAGCGCGGCCGCGACGTGGCCACCCCCTTCGACGATCCTAAGGAGGACCCGCTCGCCGATCTGGACGAGAAGACCCGCGACGTGGCGAAGACGCTGATCGAGCGCCGGCGGCTCTTCCACCGGGCAAGGCGGCGCATCGAGAACGCGGAGGAGACCGGCTTCCTGTTCGTGCTGACCCCGGAGCGGCTGCCGATCCTCGAGACCGCCCGTGCCGTGGCGACCCTCGAGGAGGCGCACGTGCCGGTGGCCGGGGTCGTGGTCAACCGGGTGATCCCCGAGGAGGCCGACGGGGAGTTCCTGCGCGCCCGCCGCGAGCAGGAGGCGACCTACCTGACCCGCATCGACGAGGAACTGGGCCACCTGCCGCGTCCGCGGCTGCCCTGGCTGCCCACCGATGTCCAGGGCCTCGAGATCCTGGACCAGCTCGCCGACCTGCTCACGGACAGGGGCTTCTGATGCGAGCGCTGCTGCTGTCAGCCTACACGGCGGTCAGCCATCGGCATTGGGCGCACGGTCTGGTCAGGCATCTCGACGATGTGGAATGGACGCTGCTCGAACTCCCGCCCCGGCATTTTCGCTGGCGGATTCGTGGCAATCCCCTGAGCTGGATGCTCAAGGAGCATGAGGCGCTGTCGAGGGACTACGATGTGGTGCTTGCCACCTCGATGGTGGACCTGGCGACCCTGGTGGGGCTCTACCCTCGACTTGGCGCTGCCAGGCGCATCGTCTATTTCCACGAGAACCAGTTCGCCTATCCGGAATCCAGCGGGCAGCGTCCCCAGGGGGAGGCGCGCATGGTCAACCTCTACAGCGCCCTGGCGGCCAACCAGGTCGTCTTCAATACCCGTTACAACCGCGACAGCTTCGTGGATGGCGCGCGCGCCTTCCTCAAGCGCATGCCCGAAAACCTGCCAGCGGCGGCGACCCTGGAGCGATTGCGGGAACGCGCGGTGGTCCTGCCGGTGCCCATCGACGCCGACACGGCGCATGGCGAGACGCAGAGCGATGGCCGGCTCATCATCTGGAACCATCGCTGGGAGTATGACAAGAATCCCGAGGAGTTCTTCGCGGCACTCCTGGCGCTGGATGACCGCGGCATCGATTTCGAACTGGCGGTGATGGGACAGCGCTTTCGCCAGCATCCACCGATATTCGATGCGGCGCGGGAGCGCCTGGCCGAACGGCTGGTCGCCTGGGGCCCGCAGCCCGGGGAGAGATATCGTGCCCTGCTGGGGGAGGGGGCGATCGTCGTCTCCACCACCTGGCACGAGTTCCAGGGGCTGGCGGTGATGGAAGCCGCCCAGCGCGGCTGCCTGCCCCTGGTCCCCGATCGGCTCTGCTTCCCCGAACTTTATGCCGAGGCCTATCGCTACGACGGCACTCGCCAGGGGCTGGCGGTGATGGAAGCCGCCCAGCACGGCTGCCTGCCCCTGGTCCCCGATCGGCTCTGCTTCCCCGAACTTTATGCCGAG
>NZ_JACUUD010000169.1 GCF_014859505.1 Halomonas sp. | reverse complement strand
CGCCGGGTGTAGCGGGTCAGCATGTGGTAGCCCCCCGGGTAGAGCGCCAGGCGCCAGCCGGGGGTGTCGTCGTCCCGCTCGGGCAGCCGGTCCAGCAGTGCGCAGATCGCCTCGGGCGGGATCACCTGGTCCTCGTCGCCGTAGAGGATCAGCGCCGGGGCGGGCAGTCGGCGGGCGGCCTCCAGCGCCAGGTCCATGGTCTCGCTGACGCCATGCAGGGTATCCACCCGCGCGCGGCGCAGGATCAGCAGATCCCGGGCCAGCTGCTCCATGATCTCCGGGTCGTCGGTGGGCCGGATGCCCAGGCGGCGCACCGCGTTCGACGAGAAGCTCACCGAGGGGATCAGCCGCACGCCGAGCCGCAGGGAGGCGCGCTGGTACCAGGGCATGGCGTCGAGCCCCCACACCGCCGGTGCGATCAGCACGCTGCCGGCTACCTCGGGCGGTGGGTCGTCGGCCAGGGTCAGCAGTACCACCGCCGCGCCCATGCTCTTGCCCACCAGGTAGAGGGGTGTGTCGGGATGGCGCGCCTGGAGCAGCGCGACCAGGTGGTGAACATCGGCCACCAGCCGCTGGTGGCCTGGCCAGATCCGCCGCTGGGCGGTGAGGCCGAAGCCGCGCTGATCAAAGGCGTAGGTGGCGATGCCGTGGGGAGCGAGCGCCTCGGCCATGATGTCGAAGCTGCCGCCGTGGTCGTTGAAGCCGTGCACCGCCAGCACCAGGGCGTGCGCCTCGTGTGGATGCTCACCCTTGGCGGGCCAGTGGCGCAGCGGCAGGCGGTAGCCGTCCTCGGCGATCGCCCAGTTGGGCTCCAGGCGCACGGCCTCCGGGCCGGGCCCGGGCTGCTGCTGCACGGCCTGGCCGCAGCCGGCCAGCAGCAGCGCGGTGAGTGCCAGCGGAAGCCAGCGCGGCGGCTTGGTAAATCCTTGGCGCATTGAGCGCTCCCTGATTGGCCTGGTTCCGCCATGCTAACCTCGCTCAGCGCCGAAACCACCCCTTCATCACCTCGGTGATGCGGCGCATGTCCGCCTCCCTGGTGACGTAGGCCGGCATGGTGTAGAGCCAGCGGCTGATGGGGCGCAGCCAGACGCCCTGCTCGCGGGCCCAGTCGGCCACGCCAGCGAGGTCCGCGGCGGCGCGGGTCTCGATCACCGCGGTGGCGCCCAGGGTGCGCACCTCGACCACCGCGGGATGGGCGGCCAGCGCCTCGTCATTTACCAGCTCCTGCTCCAGCACCCGGTTGAGCCCGGCGATCCGGCCCAGGTACCCCTCCTCCTCGAACACGGCGAGGCTCTCCAGCGCCACGGCGCAGGCTAGCGGATTGCCCATGAAGGTAGGCCCGTGCATAAAGGCGTGCATCGGCGAGTCACCGACAAACGCCTCATGCACCCGGTCCGTGGCCAGCGTCGCCGCGTGGCCCAGATACCCCCCGGTGAGCCCCTTGGAGAGCACCATGATGTCCGGCGTCACCCCGGCATGTTCGGCGGCGAACAGCCGCCCGGTGCGGCCGAAGCCGGTGGCCACCTCGTCGAACACCAGCAGCACGTCGAATTCGTCGCACAGCGCCCGGGCCCCGACCAGGTAGTGGGGCGAGGTCATGTTGAGCCCCCCGGCGGCCTGCAGCAGCGGCTCCATCAAGAGCGCGGCGATCTCACCGTGGTGTCGCTCCAGCACCGCGCGAAGGGCGGCGAGGTCCGCCGCCACCGCCTCGGGTTCGGCGTCGAAGGGGGCGGTGGGGGCCGGGGCGAAGTGGTGGCGGGGCAGATAGCCCGAGAACAGCGAATGCATGCCTTCCTCGGGGTCGCAGACGGCCATGCAGCCGGCGGTGTCGCCGTGGTAGGCCTTCATCAGCGAGAGCAGGCGATCCTTGCCGGGACGGCCCTGCAGCTGGTGATACTGCACGGCCATCTTCATGGCCACCTCCATGCCCACGGAGCCGCTGTCGGAATAGAAGACGTGGTTGAGGCCTTCGGGGGTGATCCGCACAAGCTCCCGGGCCAGGCGGTCGGCGGGCTCGTGGGTCAGGCCACCCAGCATCACGTGGCAGAGCGCGTCGGCCTGCTGCTGGATGGCACGCACCAGGCGGGGATGGCGGTAGCCGTGGATCATGCTCCACCAGGAGCAGGTGGCGTCGAGCAGCGTCTCGCCGCCCTCCAGGGTAAAGCGTGGCCCCTCGCCGCCGATGACCTTCGGCGCCTGGCGCTGGGTCTTGAGGTGGGCATAGGGGTGCCAGACAGGAGAGGGATGGCGGACGGGAGAGGGATGGCGGACGGCGCTCGTCCGGGCGGTAACGCTCATGGGCGGGCTCCAGTGCAGCGAAAAACCGGAACGACGGGCACGCGAAGGCCCCGCGCATCCGGAGAGATACGAGGTAACGAAGGCATCAACAGCGAGGGAGATAACGAGAAACAGCGATGGTGCGGATGGGGAGACTTGAACTCCCACGCCCGAAGGCACCAGAACCTAAATCTGGCGTGTCTACCAATTCCACCACATCCGCACGGTGATGCAGGCGAGCACATTTTACGGACGCCCCCTCGCAAGTCAATGAGCATCGGGAAGTTCCAGGTAATCGGCGGCGGCCGCGGCCATGGCAGGGGGCGCGTCGGCCGCCAGCCGCGGGATCACACCGAGGCAGGGGGCGGGCAGGGTGCGCGCCAGGGTGGCCAGGTTGTCGCGGTAGAGGGCGTCGTCCACGGCCGCATCGAAGGAGAGCCCGGGATCCACCTGGCTGCCGATCCAGCCGGCCAGGCGCAGGCCGGAGGCCGTGATGGCCTCGGCGGTCAGGCGGGCGTGGCTGAGACAGCCCAGGCGCAGGCCCACCACCAGGATCACCGGGAGCTCCATCGCGAGCGCCAGCTCGGCGATGTCCTCGTCGTCGTTGAGCGGGACCCGCCAGCCGCCGGCGCCCTCTACCAGGGTCAGGTCGCGCTCGAGGGCCAGCAGCGGGCGCAGCCAGCCGGTGAGGTCGGCCAGGCGCACCTCTCGCCCGGCGCGCCGGGCCGCCAGGTGTGGGGCGATGGCGGGGGCGAAGGCGAAGGGGTTGATCGTCGCATAGGCCACTGCCTGGCTCCTGGAAGAGCCCGCCGCCGGCACGCTCTGGGCCTGCAGGGCCAGGGCGTCGGCGTTGCGCAGGCCGTTCGGGGTGGCCTCGCTGCCCGAGGCGATGGGCTTGAGGCCCAGAGTGGTGAGGCCCTCACGGCGGGCACGGGCCAGCAGGCCGGCGCTGGCCAGGGTCTTGCCGGCATCGGTGTCGGTGCCGGTGACGAAGTAGGCGGGCATCGCGTCTCCTCAGTCGTCGCGGGTCAGGTCGAGGGTGAGCAGCCGATAGCTGACCGGCAGCCCCTCGGGCTCGCGCAGGGCATCGAAGCGGCGCCGGGCCCGGGCCAGATCGGCGCGGGTCAGGCGGGCGCCGGGGCGGGCGGTCTGGGCGCCCACGCCCTTGATGGAGGCCATCACCGCGGCCAGGTCGGGGTAGTGGAAGCGCCGGGTCTGCCGCTCGACGCTGACACGGCGAAAGCCGGCCAGCCGTGCCGCGGCCAGGTGCTGTTCGCGGCCGAGCAGCGGCAGCAGGGCGGCGGGGGCACCGGGCCGCGACCAGGCGTGGCCGACCTCCGCCAGGGTGCCGGGGGCGAGGGTGTTGATCAGCGCCCGCCCACCCGGGCGCAGCACCCGGTGCAGCTCGCTCAGCACCCGGGAGAGGTCCGGGCACCACTGGATGGCCAGGTTGGAGAAGGCGAGATCCAGGCAGCCGTCCGCCAGGGGCAGGGCGGCGGCGTCGGCGCATAGCCAGCGCAGGCGCGGGTCTCTGCCGTGGTCCTGTTCGGCCGCGGCCAGCATGCCCGGGGCCAGATCGAGGCCGATGACCGTGGCGTCGTCGCCGAAGCGTTCGGCCAGGCGCTCGCTCCAGTGCCCCGGGCCGCAGCCGAGGTCCAGCACCCGCCAGGGGGTGCCCAAGGGAGTGGGGGAACCGTGCGCGGGCAGGCGTTCCCAGAGCACTTCGCCCATGGCGAGCTGGGCGCCGGCCAGGCGCCCATAGTCGCCGGCGGCCCGGGAGAAGGCGTGGGCGACCCGGCGCCGCCAGTGGGGCGAGGGAGTCGAGTCGGTCGGGTGTCGCCTGGCGGGGGATGTGCTCATGGGCAGGCCTCCTCGTTCGCGGGTGCGCGGCGAGGCACGGCGGCAAGCGTCACCAGGGCCTCGGCCAGGGCGGCGGGCCGGGAGAGCATCGGGCAGTGGCCGGCGTGCTCGAGCACATGATCCGCGCTGGCGATGGCGGCCGGCGCCAGCAGCGGGTCATTGGCGCCGACCAGGCGGACCACCGGGCAGTCGCTGCCCGCCAGGGCAGAGGAGAGGTCCAGGTTTTCCAGCCAGTCCAGGCCCGCGGCCAGGCTGGCGGGATCGGCACACGGGCCACCGCCCAGCAGGGCGCGCAGCCGTCGATGGGCGTCACGGGGGCTGGGTTCTCCGCCGAGCTGCCAGCGCTGGAAGTGGGCCAGGGTGGCCTCCGGGTCCCGGGCGAAGGCGCGGCGAAAGGCGGTGAGCTCCGCGCGGGTGACGCCTTCGGGGTCGCAGAAGCGCCCGCCCATGCCGAGCAGGATCAGCGCCCGGGGAGCAGGCAGCCGGGCGAGCAGGGCGCCGGCCAGCAGGCCGCCCAGCGACCAGCCGACCCAGATGGCGTCGGCGGGCAGCTCGCCCGCCATGGCCTCGGCGAGGGCGTCCAGGCTGTCGGGGGCCGACAGCGGGGCACGGCCCCCGTAGCCGGGCCAGTCCGGCGCGGTGACCCTGATGCCGTCGGGCCAGTGCTCGGCCAGCGGCTGCCAGATCCGCGCGTCGCAGCCCCAGCCGGAGAGCAGCACCAGC
>NZ_JACUUD010000168.1 GCF_014859505.1 Halomonas sp. | reverse complement strand
ACCAACCCCGGCGCCGGGCGGCTGCGCCTGGCGCTGGTCGCCGAGGTCGACGCCACCGTGGAGGCGGCCCGCCGCCTGCGTCGCTTCATCGAGAGGAGAGGCTGATGTTTACCCTGTACGGCATCAAGAACTGCGACACCTGCCGCCGCGCCCGCAAGGCAATGGACGGCTCCGGCATCCCCTACCAGTTCCACGACCTACGCGAGGATGGCCTCTCCGCCGCCCTGCTCGAGCACCTTCTCGAGAAGGTGCCGGTGGTGGAGGCCCTCAACAAGCGCAGCACCACCTGGCGCAATCTCCCCGACGAGGAGAAGCAGGAGGTGGACGCCAACAAGGCCCGCGAGCTGCTGCTCGCCAACCCCACCCTGCTCAAGCGCCCGCTGCTCGACACCGGCGACGAGATCCTGGTCGGCTATCGCGACGGCGACTACGACAACCTGCAGGGCTAGGCCCCCGCCTGCCCCGCACACGCAGCCACTTCATGCAGCCTCTCTTGAAAGGACAGAATCCATGCTGAGCTTTGCACTCGGAATCGGCACCCAGAACACCCAGGGCGACTGGCTGGAAGTCTACTACCCGGCCCCCCTGCTCAACCCCGACGCCAGCCTGGTGGAGGCCGCCGCCAGGGTGCTGGACGCCCCCGCCGGCAACGCCGCGGTGAGCTTCCTGCCCGAGCACTGCGCCACGCTTGCCGCCGCCCTGCGCGAGGCCGGCCACGCCGACCAGGCGGAGCTGGCCGAGGCCTTCGCGGCCAGCCAGCGCCCCCTGGTGGCCATGTTCCTGGAGAAGGACACGGCCCCCGAGTCGGCGCCGGAGGTCTACCTCAAGCTGCACCTGCTCTCCCACCGCCTGGTCAGGCCCCACGATCTGGACCTCACCGGCATGTTCGGCCTGCTGCGCAACGTGGCCTGGACCAGCGAGGGCCCCATCGACATCGAGGAGCTGCCGGCTCGCCGCCTCAAGGCCCGCCTGGCCGGTCGCACCCTCTCGGTGGACTGCGTCGACAAGTTCCCGAAGATGACCGACTACGTGGTGCCCGGCGGCGTGCGCGTCGCCGACACCGCCCGGGTGCGCCTGGGCGCCTACCTGGGCGAGGGCACCACCGTGATGCACGAGGGCTTCGTCAACTTCAACGCCGGCACCGAGGGCCCCGGCATGATCGAGGGCCGCATCTCCGCCGGCGTGATGGTCGGCAAGGGCTCCGACCTCGGCGGCGGCTGCTCCACCATGGGCACCCTCTCCGGCGGCGGCAACATCGTCATCAAGGTGGGCGAGGGCTGCCTGATCGGCGCCAATGCCGGCATCGGCATCCCCCTGGGCGACCGCTGCACCGTGGAGGCGGGCCTCTACCTCACCGCCGGCGCCAAGGTCGCCCTGCTCGACGACCAGGGCCAGGAGGTCAGGACCGTGGCCGCCCGCGAACTGGCCGGCCAGGATGACCTGCTGCTGCGCCGCAATTCCCGCAACGGCCGCATCGAGTGCCTGACCAACAAGAGCGCCATCGCGCTCAACGAGGCACTGCATGCCCACAACTGATCCGGCCGGTCTCTCGCCCACCCTGCAGCTCGCCTTCGAGCTGATCCGGCGCCCCTCGGTGACGCCGGACGACCTGGGCTGCCAGGCGCTGATGATCGAGCGCCTCGACGCGCTCGGTTTCCATATCGAGCGCCTGCCCTTCGGCGACGTGGAGAACGTCTGGGCCACCCGCGGCCACCACGGCCCGCTGCTGGCCTTCGCCGGCCACACCGACGTGGTGCCCAGCGGCCCCCACACCCGCTGGGATTTCCCGCCCTTCGAACCCTGCATCGACGATGAGGGCATGCTCAGGGGGCGCGGCGCCGCCGACATGAAGGGCAGCCTGGCGGCCATGGTCACCGCCGTGGAACGCTTCGTGGCGGCCCACCCGGACCACCACGGCCAGATCGGCTTTTTGATCACCTCCGACGAGGAGGGCCCGGCGGTGGACGGCACCCGTGCCGTGGTCGAGCACCTGCGCGAGCGCCACGAGCGGCTCGACTACTGCATCGTCGGCGAGCCCTCCTCCACCGCCCGGCTGGGCGACGTGATCAAGAACGGTCGGCGCGGCTCCCTGGGCGGCGTGCTGCACATCAGGGGCGTGCAGGGCCATGTGGCCTACCCGCATCTGGCGCGCAACCCCATCCACCAGGCGATGCCGGCCCTGGACGCCCTGACCCGCGAACACTGGGACAACGGCAACGCCTTCTTCCCGGCCACCAGCTTCCAGGTCTCCAATATCCGCTCCGGCACCGGCGCCACCAACGTCATCCCCGGCGAGGTGGAGGCGGTGTTCAACTTCCGCTTCTCCACCGAGGTGACCCACGAGCAGCTGCGGGAACGCACCGCGGCGATCCTCGACGCCCACGGCCTCGAGTACCAGCTGGACTGGACGTTGAACGGCGAGCCCTTCCTCACCGCCGAGGGCGAACTGGTCGAGGCGGCCGTGCTCGGCGTGGAGGAGGTGATGGGGCATCGTCCGGAGCTCTCCACCTCGGGGGGTACGTCAGATGGCCGCTTTATCGCCACCCTGGGCAGCCAGGTCGTGGAGCTGGGTCCGCTCAATGCCACCATTCACCAGGTCAACGAGCGCATCCGTGCCGCCGACCTGGACGAGCTGAGCCGGGTCTACGAAGCGATCCTGAAGCACCTGTTCATCAACGGCAGTGCCCGACCCTGAGGCCGACATGACATCCGACAGCCAAGCGCGCTACCCCGATATCGAGATCTACCTGGCAAAGGCTCCCGTCGAGGCGCTCGCCGAGTGGCTGGGGGCGGCCATCGGCGCCGAACCCCTGGCGCCCGCCGGCAAGGGCCAATGGCGCACCCGTGGCCATCATGACGGCGAGGAGGTCCCGGTGCTGCTGGTGGAAAAGGCCGCCGACGGCTTCGCCAGCCTGTGGTTCGACAGCCCCGCCACCCCCTGGGAGAACGATGCGGACTGTGCCCGTGCCGCCGCCACCCACCTGGGATGCGAGGTGCGCTGCACACTGGGCAGCTGGCATCCCGGCGACGACCCGGACCGTTTCCTGCAGGTGCTGCCCGACGGCAGCGAGGCCGAGATCGACTGGCCCGACTCGGGGCACTGAGCCCTTCCGCACCGACTGCCCCCACAACGACAGCGCCCCGCACGATGGCGGGGCGCTGTTATCAGGACCGACGGCAGGCGACGAAGATCAGGTGATCACCGTCACATCATCGGCCTGAAGCCCTCTCTCATTCTCGATGATGTGGTAGCGGACCTTCTGCCCCTCGGCCAGGGTGCGATGACCGCGTCCCCGGATGGCACGGAAGTGGACGAAGACATCCTCCCCGCTGTCGCGGGTGATGAAGCCGTACCCCTTGTTGACGTTGAACCACTTCACCTCGCCGATCTCGCGATCGTCGTTCTCGACCTCGGCCAGATTGACCAGTTGCGGGGTGAGCACGTTGACCGCCAGGGTCGCGATCAGCAGCATCAGGAAGACCGCCAGCGCCGCGGCCACGTAGACCACGGCGATGCCGCCGATCTCGAGGCTGGCAAACAGCGCCTCGGCGAGATCGCCGCCGGCGAGATGCACGAACAGGGCAATCAACAGCGGCGCGGGGGCGGCCAGCAGCAGGCTGACCAGGCTGCAACGAAACATGACCTTTCGATTCATGGACTCGAGTGACTCTCTTGTTGGATGAACGTAATAGACAACCACGGGAAGGTGCCACGATGAACGATGACACGCAGCGCAGAGATTCTAGCATGAGCCTGCACCAGGCGTCCGGTGCCCTCGCCGAACGCCTCGAGGCACTGGAGAGCCGGATCGCCTACCAGGAGCACTGGCTGGACACCCTGGACGAGGCCGTCGCCGCCCAGGAGCGGCGCCTCACCCGACTGGAGCGGATCAACGACCTGATGCAGGAGAAGCTGCGTGACCAGCAGAGGGCGCTGCAGGAAAGCGATGCGGCGGCGCCAGGCCCCGCGGACGAGGTGCCGCCGCACTATTGAGGGTTTACAGTTCGTCCAGGTAGCGCTCGGCGTCCAGCGCGGCCATGCAGCCGCTGCCGGCGGAGGTGATGGCCTGGCGATAGACATGGTCCATGACGTCGCCGGCGGCGAACACACCCGGGACGCTGGTGGCGGTGGCGTTGCCGTCGAGGCCGGACTGCACCCTGATGTAGCCACCGTTCATCTCGAGCTGGCCCTCGAAGATGCCGGTGTTGGGGCTGTGGCCGATGGCGATGAAGACGCCGGGCGCCACCAGCTCCTTCGTCTCGCCGCTCTCGGTGGATCTGATCCGCACCCCGGTCACGCCGCTGTTGTCGCCCAGCACCTCGTCGAGGGTGTGGTTCCACTCCAGCACCACCTTGCCCTCCTCGGCCTTCTGGAACAGCTTGTCCTGGAGGATCTTCTCGGCGCGCAGGCTGTCGCGGCGGTGCACCAGGGTCACCTTCGAGGCGATATTGGCCAGGTAGAGCGCCTCCTCCACGGCGGTATTGCCGCCGCCCACCACCACCACCTCCTGGTTGCGGTAGAAGAAGCCGTCGCAGGTGGCGCAGGCCGACACCCCCTGGCCCATGAACTGCTGCTCCGAGGGCAGCCCCAGATAGCGGGCGCTGGCGCCGGTGGCGATGATCAGGGCGTCGCAGGTGTAGGTGCCGTTGTCGCCCTTGAGGGTGAAGGGTCGGCTGCGTAGCTCCACCTCGTGGATATGGTCGAAGAGCACCTCGGTGTCGAAGCGCTCGGCGTGGCGCTTCATGCGCTCCATCAGCTCCGGGCCCTGCACGCCGGCATCGTCGCCCGGCCAGTTGTCCACGTCGGTGGTGGTGGTCAGCTGGCCGCCCGCCTGGATGCCGGTGATCAGCACCGGCTTCAGGTTGGCGCGGGCTGCATAGACCGCGGCGGTGTAGCCCGCCGGGCCCGAGCCAAGGATGATCAGGCGTTCATGGCGCACATCGCTCATGGAAGAAACCTCGTGGCAATATCGTGTGAAAGTGGCGCCATTGTAGCAGCC
>NZ_JACUUD010000167.1 GCF_014859505.1 Halomonas sp. | reverse complement strand
CAGGGGCCGCTGACGGTGCTCGCCGGGGTCGACCTGGCGCTGGCCCCCGGCGAGAGCCTGGCGCTGATGGGCGAGTCGGGCAGCGGCAAGTCGACCCTGCTGCACCTGGCCGCAGGGCTCGACCTGCCCGATGCCGGCGAGGTCCGCCTGGGCGGCCGGGCGATCTCGTCGCTCAGCGAGCCCGAGCGGGCCCGGCTGCGCCGCGAGGCGGTGGGCCTGGTGTTCCAGCAGTTCCACCTGGTGCCGAGCCTCTCGGTGCTCGACAACCTGCGCCTGCAGGCGCGGCTGGCCGGCGTGGAGGATCCCGACTGGTCGGCGGAGCTTATCCGTCGGCTGGGCCTGGCGGGAATGGAGCGGCGCTACCCCGAGCAGCTCTCCGGCGGCCAGCAGCAGCGCTTGGCCATCGGCCGCGCCCTGGCCCCGCGCCCCGCCCTGCTGCTGGCCGATGAGCCCACCGGCAACCTGGACGAGGCCACCGCCGGCGAGGTGCTCGATCTGCTGCTCGGCCTGGTACGCCAGACCGGCAGCGCGCTGCTGATGGTGACTCACAGCCCCCAGGTGGCGGCCCCGCTGGATCGATGCCTGCGGCTGTCACAGGGCAAGGTAGCGATCATGGCGGAGTTCCCCGATGGCCCGAGGTAGCTGGCTCTTTCGCGGCGGCGTCCTGCTTGTCGTGGTGATCAACACGGGGCTGATCTGGCTGCTACTCAGGCAGCTGGGCATGCCCGACTCCCTGTCGCCGGGCGTCCTGTCTCAGTGGCTCAACGATCAAGGCCCCCTTGGCCCGCTGCTGCTGATGGCGCTGATGGTCATGGCGGTGATCGTGGGTCCCCTGCCCACCCTGCCCATTACCTCCGCCTCGGGAATGGCCTTCGGCGTCCTGCCCGGTTCCATGCTGGCAGCCACCGGGGCCCTGGCCGGGGCCATGATCGCCTTCCTGCTCGCCCGGCTGCTGGGGCGCGATCTGATACGCAAGCGGTTTCACGACAACCCGCTGTTCGGTGCCGAGGGCTCGCAGCGGCTACTGTTCATCATCGTGCTGCTCACCCGGCTGATTCCGATCTTCTCCTTCGCGCTGATCAGCTATGCCGCCGGCGTCACCGCCATCAGGGCGTGGCGCTTCGCCCTGGCCACCACCATCGGCATGCTGCCGATGACCCTGGTATTCGCGAGCCTGGGCCACACCTTCGAACTGCACCCGGCACTCACCATCACGGCGGCGATCACCATCCTCGCCGTCATGAGCCTGCTGCCCTGGTACCTGCGCCGCCACCGCCAGTCTCGCCTGGCGCGCTGGCTGCACCTCGACTGAACTCAGGGGCCCTGCCGTCATGCTCATCACCCTTGCCACCCTGCTCTCCCACTATCGGCGCCACCCCGGCCAACTGGCGATGCTGCTACTGGGCCTGTGGGTGGCCAGCGCCCTGTGGAGCGGCGTCCAGGCCATCAACGCCTCGGCCCGGGACAGCTATGCCCGGGCCGAGGCCCTCTTCTCCACCGGCCTGGACCGCCTGGAGCGCCGCAACGGCGAGGCGCTGAACCGGGACGACTTCCTGGCCCTGCGCCTGGCGGGGGTGCCGGTCTCGCCGCTGCTGGAGGGCACTCTTGAAGCAGCGGACGGCACCCGTCTGACGGTGATCGGCATCGACCCCCTCACCCTGCCCGGCGACAGCGGCCTCGCCACCGCCGGCAGCACCGGTGAACTCACCGGTTTCCTCTCGCCACCCTGGCAGACCCGGCTGGCGCCGGACCTCCTGGCTGCCTTCGGCCTGAGCGCGGGTGAGGCCGAAGGCGCCACCCCGGCCCTGGCCGACGGTCAGCGGCTACCGCCGCTGACCCTGGCCCCGTCGCTGCCGCCGGACACCCTGGTAATGGATATCGCCGCCGCCGCGGCCCTGCTGGAGAGCGGCGAGCGGATCACCCGGCTGGTGGCCGCACCGGGGGCGCTGGACGAGGCGCCGGCCGGGTTGACCCTGACCCGGGCCGACGTGCTGGTCTCTCCGGGCCAGCTCACCGAGAGCTTCCACCTCAACCTTACCGCCCTGGCCCTGCTGGCGCTGGTGGTGGGGCTGTTCATCGTCCAGGCGGCGTTGGGGCTGGCCCTGGAGCAGCGCCTGGGGATGCTGCGCACCCTGCGCGCCCTGGGGGTCTCCGGCCGTGCCCTGGTGGCGGCGCTGACGCTGGAGCTGCTGCTGCTCGGGCTGCTCGGTGCCCTGGCCGGTATCGCCGGTGGGCTGTGGCTGGCCCGGGTGCTGCTGCCCGACGTGGCGGCCACCCTGGGCAGCCTCTACGGCGCCGGGGTGGGCGCCGAGCTGCGCCTGCCCTGGCACTACTGGGCCGGCGGCGTGGCGGTCACCCTCGGCGGCCTGCTGCTGGCCGGCAGCGGCGTGCTGTGGCGGGCGGCGCGGCTCAGCGTGCTGGGGCTCGGGCAGGCCCAGGCCTGGCGCGCCGGCTTCCGGCGCCAGCTGACGCTGATGGCCACCGCCGGCGGCGTAGCGGCGCTCGTCGGCCTGGCGCTGTGGGCCTGGCTGTCGCGCCTGCCGCCGGGCGAGGGGCTGGTGGCCGGCTTCGCCCTGGTGGCGGCCCTGCTGCTGGCCAGCGCCCTGTGGCTGCCGCCGCTGCTGGGTGCCTCCCTGGCCGGCCTGACCCACCTGGCCCGGCGCCGCCCCCTGGCCCAGTGGGCTCTGGCCGACCTGCAGCTGCAGCTGCCACGGCTGTCGCTGGCCATGATGGCGCTGCTGGTGGCGCTCTCCGCCAATCTGGGGGTGAGCAGCATGGTGGGCGGCTTTCGCCTGACCTTCCTGGAGTGGCTGGACCAGCGCCTGGTGGCCGACCTCTACCTGCGCCCGCCGGCGGAGCAGTTCGCGGCGATCGACGACTGGCTGGCCGAGCGCCCGGAGGTGGTCGAGCGCCTCGCCACCCGGCGCAGCGAGACCCGCCTGCTGGCCATCGAATCCGGCGGCACAGGGGCAGGTGATGGAGAGGCAAGCCAGCCACGGGAGCGCCACCTGCCGGTGGGGCTCTACGGCATTACCCCCGGCGAGACCGTGATCTCGCACTGGCCGCTGGCCGCCACCCGGGATGGGCGCGAGTCGGCCTGGGCGGCATTTCGCGACGGCGCGGCCTTCATCAACGAGCAGCTGGCCGTGGCCGAGGGCATCGCCCCGGGGGACCGGCTGCGCCTGGAGACGCCGGGCGGCGAGGCCCGAATAAGCGTGGCGGCGATCTACCCGGACTACGGCAATCCTCGCGGCGAGGTGCTGCTGGCGGTGCCCCATCTGGCCGAGCGCTTCGGCGCACCGCCCGGCTCGCTGGGCATCGTGCTCACCGCAGGCGCCGACGGGGCGGCGCTGACCGAAGCACTCGCCGACGCCTTCGCCCTGGGCCGCGACAGTCTGCTGGACCAGCGCGAGGTGAAGCGCATCGCCACCGGCATCTTCGAGCGCACCTTCACCATCACCCGGGCGCTCAACGCCCTGACCCTGGGCGTGGCGGCCCTGGCGCTGCTGGCCAGCCTGCTCGCCCAGGCCGGGGAACGACGCCGGCGGCTGGCGCCGCTATGGGCGCTGGGGGTGCCCCGAGCGCGGCTGGGGCAGCTCCAGCTGGCCCAGCTCGGCGGCGCGGCGCTGGCGGTGGGCCTTGCGGCGATTCCACTCGGCATCGCCATCGCCTGGGGGCTGGTGGCGATCATCAACGTGGCGGCCTTCGGCTGGCGCCTGCCGTTGCACCTCTTTCCCGGCGAGATCCTGCTGACCCTGGCCACCGCCGTGGTCGTGGCCCTGGCCGCCGCGGCCCTGCCGGTGCTGCGCCTGTGGCGTGCCCCTCCGCGTGCTCTGCTGGCCGAGGAGGCTGCCTGATGCGCCCTTTCCTGCGCCCTCGGCTCGCCGCCCTGCTGCTGACTCCCCTTCTGGCCCTGGCCGGGTGCGGGGAGACACCGCCCGACGGTTCCGGGGCGGGGTTCGCCGGCCTGGGCGAGAGCGCCGAGGGCTATGCCCAGGCGCGTCCCGGCACGCCGCTGCGCTTTCCCGAGGATCACGGCGCCCATCCGGACTACCGCATCGAGTGGTGGTACCTGACCGCCAACCTGGAGGACGAGGCCGGCGAGGCGCTGGGCCTGCAGTGGACCCTGTTCCGCCAGGCGCTCTCTCCTCCGACCGAGACACCGCCGACCGAGTACCAGGCACCAGGCGTGTGGGTCGCCGACCAGCTATGGATGGCGCACCTGGCGGTCTCCCGGGGGGAGAAACACGCCGTGGCCGAGCGCTTCGCCCGCAGCCACGCCGCGGACCCGATCCATGGCAGAACCGGCCAGGCCGGCTCCGTGGCCCAGCCATTCCGTGCCTGGATCGACGACTGGACACTGGCGACCCGGGTGGAAGACCCCGACGCCGACACCTTCGAGCGCCTGACCCTGACCGCCTTCGACGGCGAGGACGAGGCGCGGGTCGGCTACCGGCTGGAGCTCACCGCCGAGGGCCCCCTGGTCCGCCACGGCGAGGCGGGCTTCAGCCAGAAGTCCGCCGACGGTCAGGGCTCGATGTACGTCAGCCAGCCCTTCTGGCAGGTGGAAGGCGAGGTGGTGCTCGAGGGCAGGACCCACCAGGTCAGCGGACAGGGCTGGCTCGACCGGGAGTGGAGCAGCCAGCTGCTGGGCCCCGAGCAGGCGGGCTGGGACTGGTTCTCGCTGCACCTGGACGACGGCCACCGGCTGATGGCCTTCCAGCTGCGCGGCGGCGGCGAGGCCGGCGGCGACTACCGCTCCGGCACCTGGATCTCGCCCGAGGGGGAGCCCCGCGCGCTGGCACCCGAGGAACTCATCCTCACCCCGCAGGCCACCTCGAGCGTGGCCGGCCGCGAGGTGCCCACCCGCTGGCGACTCGAGGTGCCCGCGGCGGGGCTCGACCTGGTCGTCGAGGCGCCCCACGCCGAACGCTGGATGGAGACCTCGGTACCCTACTGGGAGGGGGAGGTGATCGCCCGGGATCGCGACAGCGGCGAGCGCCTGGGGGCGGGTTACCTGGAGATGACGGG
>NZ_JACUUD010000166.1 GCF_014859505.1 Halomonas sp. | reverse complement strand
ACTCGGGCACGTCGGTCTGCTCGCCCCAGGTCTGGGGGCTGGCCGGCGGCAGGTCACAGTACCAGTCGTAGAAGCTCATGCAGACGCCGCCGATCAGCGACAGGTAGCGGCTGCCCGCGGCGTAGCTGACCATGGACATGGCGGGGATCGGCGAGAAGCCGATGATGCGGTCCGGGCCGGACTGCTTGGCGGTATAGACGTTGGAGGCGGCGACCAGCTCGTTGAGCTCGTCCCAGTTGGCCCGCACGAAGCCGCCCATGCCGCGGGCGCGCTTGTACTGCTTGGTCTTGGCCGGATCCTCGACGATGGAGGCCCAGGCGTCCACCGGGTCCTTCTTCTCCTTGAGGGCGTCGCGCCACAGCTTGAGCAGCGGCTTTCTGATCAGCGGGTACTTGAGGCGGTTGGCGCTGTAGAGGTACCAGGAGTAGCTGGCGCCCCGCGGGCAGCCGCGCGGCTCGTGGTTGGGCAGGTCCGGGCGGGTGCGCGGGTAGTCGGTCTGCTGGGTCTCCCAGGTGACCAGGCCGTTCTTGACGTAGATCTTCCAGCTGCAGGAGCCGGTGCAGTTCACCCCGTGGGTGGAACGCACGACCTTGTCATGCTGCCAGCGCTGACGATAGCTGTCCTCCCAGCCGCGCGACTCCTCGCGGGTTTCGCCATGCTCGTTGGCGAAGGGCTCGCGGGCCTTGCGGAAGAAGTTCAGCCGATCAATGAAGTGACTCATGGTCGATCTCCAGGCTTCTTGAAAAGTGGGTGTGACCACCCTGGGCCACCCGGCCTCCCGTGGGGCGCGACACAGTGAACCGCACGCCAGGCAGGAACCTTGCCGATGATTCTGGGCGAACAATCCGAGGATTACTGCCCGGTTACCTCCATATACCGCCCCTCTACCCCCAAGGTGATAGGTCCGGCGAACGCGGGGGATAAGCCCCCGGGATCAGGCCCTCACGCCGCGGTCGCTGGCGTGATCCCAGACCATCACCAGCATGCAGCCGATCAGCGAGGCGTAGAGGAACATGAAGCCGGCGGTGCGGATGCCGACCCACTCGTTGCCCACCACGAAGACCAGCGGCAGCAGGGCGGCGAAGAGCCCCCCCAGGGTCAGCGCCAGCCCCCCCACCAGGGCCATCTCGTCGCGGTGGTCGCGGTGGATCAGGCGCATCAGGCTGCCCTTGCCCACCCCCATGGCCGCGCCCATCAGCGACAGCAGCAGCAGGAAGCCCCACAGCGGCGCCTCGTAGCGCAGCGCGATCGGGCCGTGCACCCCCTCCAACTGCATGACGAAGGGGGGGTAGGAGAGCAGGAACAGGCAGACCAGTACGAAGGCGCTGACCCACCAGCGCAGGGCGCGGAAATCGCGCCGGTCGGCCAGGGCGCCGCCGACCACCTGGCCGATGCCCACCGCCAGGGTGAAGGGCAGCGCGGCCAGCGCCGCCTCCCTGAGGGGAAGCCGGTACTGGGCGCTGAGGTAGGCGGGTAGCCAGAGCGCCAGGGCCACGAAGGTGCCGTAGAAGAAGCTGTAGACCAGCGCGAGACGCCACAGCCGCCAGCTGGCCAGTCGCCGCAGCAGCGCGGCCGGCAGCGGTCGAGGCGGCGCATCCTGTAGCGCGTCTGGCACGTCCGGCTCAGCCTCGCGGTCGTCGGCAAAGAGCCACAGCAGCGCTGCCACCAGCAGTACCGGCAGCAGGTAGAGCAGCGGGGCGGTCCGCCAGCCGTAGGCCTGGCTGATCAGCGGCAGCAGGAGGTAGCTGAGACCGGCGCCCACCATGCCGGCGCCATAGAGCCCCAGCGCCAGGCCGGCGTGGCGCCGCGGGCATAGCCCCGCCACATAGACCAGCCCCGCCGCGAGCGAGCCGGCGCCGAGGCCGAGGCCGGCGCCGGCCAGCAGCAAGTGGTGGTAGTCGCGGGCGTGGGAGAGCCCCCACAGGAAGGGGCAGATCAGCAGCAGGCAGGCGATCATCACCCGCCGCCCGCCTAATCGTTGCGCCAGCAGCGCCATGGGCAGCGCGGCCAGGGCGCCCACCGCCATGGGCATGGCCAGCAGCACGGCGAAGCGCACCTCTCCGAAGCCAAGCAGCGCCTTGAGCTCCACCCCCAGCACCGCGAAGATGGTCCAGCTGGCGAAGACCAGCGCGAAGGCCAGCGGCGAGAGCAGCACGACGACCAGGGGCCGATAGCCCCCGGTCGGCTCCTGGTCGAGCTCTGGGTCGAACTGCTGGGCGGCTGGCATCATCGGGGGCCGGAGAAGGAGTGGGGTCTCGAGAGAGTCTCGGGAGCTCACCCCCGTGGGTCAAAGGGGCATCGGAGGTATGCGTTCTACCCCCATGGGTGTAGTAGACTGGCCGAGACCCCCGACCCATCTCCCCCGACCCATCTCGAGGCGCGATGAAACTGCTGCGACACTCCCTGGTGGCCCGGATCACCGCCTCGCTGCTGGCCATCAGCGCCATGGCGCTGATCAGCATCGTGGTGACCATGACCGTGGCCGCCGGCAGCCGCGGCGACGCCGCCGCCATCAACATGGCCGGCTCGCTGCGCATGAACACCTACCAGATCGTCAACGCCCTGCAGCGCTACGAGCAGCAGCCCGGTGCAGAGACCCGTGCCCGAGTGGCCGAGCTGGCCGAGCGCTTCGAGCAGCGCCTGGCGAGCCCCGAGCTCAACGATGCGCTGCCCCGGACCCAGGACCATGCCCTGCAGCACCAGCACCGCCAGCTCCAGGCGCGCTGGGCCGAGGAGCTGGCCCCCCAGGTCGCGCGGGCGACCGGCGACGTCGCGCCCGACGCCCTGCGCGAGACCCTCGACGGCCTGGTCGCCGAGATCGACGCCATGGTCACCCTGCTCGAGCAGAACAGCGAATCGAAGATCCAGCTGCTCAGCGCCCTGCAGATTCTCTTCCTGGCCCTCACCGCCGTGGTAGTGGTCATCGCCCTCTACGATATCCGCCACAACCTGGTGCTGCCGCTGCGCCACCTGGTGGTGCTGGCCCGGGAGGCTGCCCACCGCAACTTCGACCATCGCACCCGGCTCGCCGGCAACGACGAGCTGGCCCTGCTGGGGCGCACCTTCGACGCCATGGCCGAGGAGCTCGGTGCCAGCTACGCCGAGCTGGAGGCGAGGGTCTCCAGCAAGAAGGCGGAGCTCGAGCGCAGCAACCGCGCCATGCAGGTACTGCATGACGGCAGCCGCGCCCTCTTCGGCGGCGGTAACGACCTCTGCGCCAGCGCCGCCCCCATGCTGCGCCGCCTGGAACAGCTGTTGGGGATCGGCCCGATCCGGCTCTCGCTCCACGATTTCCACGACGACCGCGAGATCCCGATACTGGCCACCCACTCGGCGAGGCGCCCCGAGTACTGCCGCGATCACACCTGTCACGCCTGCCTGCTCGACCCTCAACCACTGACGCTGGAGGACTCCGAGGCCGGCGAGTGCCTGCTGCTGCCGGTGAGCGTGGGCGACCTGATGCTCGGCACCCTGGAGGTCTGGCATCCCGGTGCGACACCGCTGCCCGACAGCGTGAAGCGTCTGCTCAATGCCCTGGCCGACCAGCTGGCCACCGCCGTCTACCTCCAGCGGCGCATCGAGGAGCAGCAGCAGGTCACACTGATGAACGAGCGCACCATCATCGCCCGGGAGCTCCACGACTCCCTGGCCCAGTCGCTCTCCTACCTGAAGATGCAGGTGGCACGGCTCGAGCGCATGCAGGAGAAGGGGGTACCCCAGGAGAGCCAGGCGCCGGTGTTCGACGAGCTGCGCACCGGGCTGGACAGCGCCTACCGCCAGCTGCGCGAGCTGCTCACCACCTTCCGCCTCAAGCTCGAAGGACCGGGGCTGGCCAGCGCCCTTCGCCAGACCGTCGCGGAGTTCGGCGAGCGCCTCGAGACCCGCATCGACCTGACCGTCGACCTGCCACCCCACCTGCTCAACCCCAACGAGGAGATCCACGTGCTTCAGGTGGTCCGGGAGTCGCTGGCCAACGTGGTCAAGCACGCCAACGCCCACTGGGCGGCGGTGTCGGTCACCTTCCGCGCCGCCCGCCTCCACGTCATCGTCGAGGATGACGGGGTAGGCCTTGAGGACGATCGCTCGCCACCCATGCACTATGGGCTGGTGATCATGCGCGACCGCGCCGAGACCCTCGGCGGCGAGCTGACGCTGCGCAATCGCCCCGGGGGCGGCACCCGGGTGGAGCTTGTCTTCACCCCCCAGACGGCGCGCCTGATCAGCCAGCACGTCGGCAAGGCCAGCCGCCCCGCCATCGCCACCGACCACCACGGGAACAGGGAGTAAGCCAGGATGACCGACAAGATCCCCGATACCCCCGCCAGCATCCTGATCATCGACGACCACCCGCTGCTGCGCCGCGGCGTCTCCCAGCTGCTCGAACTGGAAGACGACATGGCGCTGATCGGCGAAGCCGGCGAGCCCGAGGTGGGCATCCGCCTGGCGCTGGAGCTCGACCCCGACATGGTGCTGCTGGACCTCAACATGCCCGGCATGAACGGTATCGAGACCCTGAAGCAGTTGCGCGAGAGGGGCTTCGCCGGCCGGGTGGTGATGTTCACCGTCTCCGACCACGAGGAGGACGTGGTGGCGGCCCTGCAGGCGGGCGCCGACGGCTATCTGCTCAAGGACATGGACCCCGACGAGATGATCCGCCAGCTGCGCCAGGCGTCGCTCGGGCGCATGGTGATCAGCGATAGCCTCACCGCGCTGCTGGCCGGGGCGCTGCGCAGCCAGCGCAGCCAGCCGGCGACGCCGGATATCCACAGCCTGACCCAGCGCGAGCGGGAGATCCTGCGCGAGCTGGCCGGCGGCCTCTCCAACAAGATGATCGCCCGCAAGCTCGACATCACCGAGGGCACGGTGAAGGTCCACGTCAAGCACCTGCTCAAGAAGCTCAACCTGCGCTCACGGGTCGAGGCCGCCGTGTGGGCGGTGCAGGAGGGCATCGACAGGTAGTTCGTAGTCCGATCAGCTGGCTATGCGACGTCAACTACTTTGGCCGCTTGGCGACAATTAAAATGGCCGGTCGGGT
>NZ_JACUUD010000165.1 GCF_014859505.1 Halomonas sp. | reverse complement strand
ACCTTGGCATTCCAGGTGTTGGTCACCGCATTGCCATCGACATCTTGATCGATCTTTTCGTAATAGACGGTGATATTCTTCGGATTACCGAGCGAATCATAAACGGTAAAGTTATTGGAATAGTGGTAATTAATCGCTTGCGTATCTGGATCTTCACCCAGAGTGGTACGAACGGTGGCCTCATTAAGGTCATCTGCCTCGTAACGAGAATCGAGATTGAAGGTTGTCGCCACGTTGGTGGTCGCGCTGGCCTGCAGCTCATCTGAGTTGACCTGCAGCACTCCGGGCTGTCCACCAGCCATCACCGCCCCGGTTGCCTCGTTGTAGGGATAGCCCATCAGGCGAGCGCCCTGGGCGTTCTGCAGGAAGCCCTCCGGCGTCAGGGTCAGTTGGCCGTTGCGGGAATACACCACTTCCCCACCCTGCTCGAAGCGGTAGAAGCCAGTGCCGCTGATGGCGAGATCCAGATTGCGGTTGGTAGACTCTACGTTGCCCTCGTTGAAGTTCTGCAGCACGGCGGAAACCCGGGTGCCGAGGCCGATACGGGAGTTGGCAAAGACATCGGCAAACTGCACGCTGGAGCTCTTGAAGCCCACCGTCTGGGAGTTGGCAATGTTGTTACCAATGGCACCCAGCGACTGCTGCTGGGCGTTGAGGCCGGAAAGTGCCTGAGAGAAGCTCATGTCGTGTTCCTTTGCCTGGTGGCGTTCATGGCCTGGCTGCCGGGCAGCCCGCGCAAATCAATCGGAGAGTCAGAGAATCTGGCGGACCTGGTCCAGGCTCACCTGGCCATAGACGGCACCCAGGTCGAGACGGACACCGCCCTTGTCATCGGGTGGCGTCACGCCCCCCACCAACGCGTAGTTGAGCGCTTCAACGGAGACCGGCTTGTCGTCGTTGGTGGCCTCGATGCGCACCCGGTAGGCGCCCGGCACGGCGCTCTCGCCCTGGCTCGTCTTGCCATCCCAGGTGAAGGAGTCCACACCCGCCCCCACCGCACCCAGGTCGTAACGGTTGATCACCTGGCCATCACCGCCCACGATGGTGATCTTCACGCTATCGGCGGAGCGCGCCAGATCGAAGCCAAAGGGCGTGGTATGGGCCACCCCTTGGTCATCCTGCTCCAGCAGCACGCGATCCCCCGGCACCAGCACGCCCTGGCCGATCAGCCCCGCGGCCTGCATGGTCTGGCCGGCGGTGATCTGGGAGGTGATGCCCTCCATGGTCTGGTTGAGCTGCTCGATGCCGCTGACGGTGTTGATCTGCGCCAGTTGGGTGGTGAGCTCGTTATTCTCGAGCGGGTTGAGCGGGTCCTGGTTCTGCAGCTGGGTGATCAACAGCGTCATGAAATTGTTGCGCAGCTCATCGGACTGGCGGCTGCCCATGGTGGGCGCACCGCCGGCATTCACCGTATTGAGGACATTACTGCCGATAGGCGTGGTCATGGATCAGCCCTCCCCCAGGGTCAGGGTCTTGAGCATCATCTGCTTACTGGTGTTCATCACTTCGATGTTGGCCTGGTAGGAGCGCGATGCAGAGATCATGTTGACCATCTCGTGCACCGGCTCGACGTTGGGCATGGTGACGTAGCCTTCCTCGTTGGCCAGCGGATGCTCGGGGCGATACTCGAGGCGCATGGGCGAGGGATCCTCCACCACCTGGCGCACACCCACGCCACCGACGCCATGGGCCTGGCTGGCACGGCTCTCGAAGAGCACCTGCTTGGCGCGATAGGCCTCACCGTCCGGTCCCGCCACGCTGTCGGCGTTGGCCAGGTTGCTGGCGGTGACGTTCATGCGCTGCGACTGGGCACTCATGGCCGAGCCGGCAATATCGAAAACGGAAAACATCGACATCGAGGTGCTCCTGTTATTCAAGCCGCCCTTACTCGGGCTGCATGGCGTTCTTTAGGCCCTGAATGCGGCTGTTGAGAATGGTGAGCCCGGCCTGGTAGCGCACCGAGTTGTCCGCAAAGGCGGTACGCTCACGGTCCATGTCCACGGTATTGCCATCCAGGCTCGGCTGTTCGGGCACCCGGTAGAGCAGCCCGGACTGGAGGCTCGACGCCCCCTGGCCGGCAATGTGCCGCTCCGAGGTGCGCGCCAGCGCGAGCCCCTGGCCGCTGGTTCCACCCTTGCCAACGGCCTTCTTCAGCTCGCTGGCAAAGTCCATGTCCCGCGCCTTGTAGCCGGGCGTATCGGCGTTGGCGATATTGCTCGCCAACACCTTGTGGCGCTGCTGGCGCAGGCCCAGCGCCTGCTGGTGATAGTTGAAGGCGGCCTCGAGCTGGTCGATCATCCCGGCGCATCCTCGGCAAAGGGGATTGGTTCAGGGTGCAGAATAGCCACCCGAGGAGCACGCCAAAGCCACAAACAACCCTCTCTTCCACACCCATTTCCGGGAATGCCCGCAGCGCACGGGTCCTAGAATGGCAATAGCCCCTCACCCGCCCCAGAGTGCCGCCATGCCGCTTTACCCTCGCCTGCCACGTTGGCCGCTTCTGCTGCTGAGCACCTGGCTGCTGGCAGCCCCCGCCATGGCCGCCAGCGACCTTCACGATGAACTCATCCATCGCGTGCAGGCGTTTCTGTATGAAGAGGCCGAGGCGGAGGAAGTGGTGATCGAGGTGAACCCACCCTCGGCGCACCTGCCGCGCTGCGAGTGGCCCGAGCCCTTTCTGGCCCGGCCCGATGCGCCGGTGGTAGGGAGAGTCTCGGTGGGAGTGCGCTGCGGCGAAGGCGGCCGCCAGGTCCGCTACCTGCAGGCAGAGGTCGGCGTGATGGCCAGCTACCCAGTGACCGCGGTCGACATCGCGCCGGGCACCGTGCTGACCCAGGCTCACCTCGAGCAGCGCCAGGGCAATCTGGCACAGCTGCCTCGTCTGACCGTGCGCGACGCCTCTTCACTGCTTGGGCAGCAAGCACGCCGCAGCATCCGTGCGGGCTCCCCCCTGCAGGCCCAGTTCTTCCAGGCAAGAGCCCTGGTGGAACGCGGCCAGAGCGTGGTGGTCGAGGCCGGTGGCGCCAGCTTCCGGGTGACGCGTGAGGGCGAAGCCATGGAGCCTGGCGCCCTGGGAGAGAGCATCCGAGTGCGATTCGGCCAGCGGGAGATCATCCAGGCCCGCGTCGTCGGCGAAGGGCGCCTTGCCGTGGACTTATAGCACGCACTCCGCTAGCCTCTCGAAAATCTCCCTGGGCCGCCAACGTGGCGACGCCTCTTCGTGCCTAAAGTCTTTCGACGACCAGCCGATAACAGGGACAAGCATCCCTGAACAGCATACGGTCAAGAGGCAACCATCTTGAAAATTGACAACCATAACCCGCCGATCCGTACCGGCCAGACGCCGGGGCGAGACGAGGCTCAGAAGGTCAAGGGCGCCAACCAGCCGCCACGCACCACTGACGCCGAGCCGGCGGCCAGAACGCACCTCAGCCATGGTGCCCCCGACGCCAGCCAGGATATCGATACCGCCCGTGTCGCTGAGATCCGCGAGGCCATCCGCGAAGGCAAGCTGGAGATCCACGCCGAGCGCATTGCCGATGGCCTGATCGCCAACGTCCGTGAGCTGCTGGGGCAAGACAAGGCATGAGCCTGGCGCGCCTGCTCTCCGACCAGCAAAGCCGATTGATCAGGCTGACGCAGCTTCTCGAGCACGAGCTTGGGCTGCTCACCGCCAGCCAGGTCGATGGCAAAGCACTGACCGAGGTCGCCCGGCGCAAGCAGGAGCTGCTGGCCGATCTGGAACGCATGGAGACGCTGCGCCGACAGGTGCAGGTTCGCCTGGGCTACGCCGCAGGGCCAGCGGGCGCCAGAGCCGCTGCCGAGGAAGCCGGCTGCCAGGCGGAGTGGGAAGCGTGCCTGAGCGCCACCGAACGCACGGCCCGCCTGAATGATCTGGTGGGTGAGCTTTTGCAGATGCGCGCTTCACACAACCAGAAGATGCTGGATTTCATTCATCAGATCGCCGACAAGACACTCTACGAGCCCACCGGCCGCACCGGACGCCAGCCGGGCAGGCTGAGCACATCGGCCTGAGGCCCACTAACAGCCTGCGCGACCCACTCCGCAGGCGTCAGGGCTGATCCTGCTGCCACCTGGCCGCCAGCTCATCGGCGGTGAGCGGCGGGCAGAGGTAATGCCCCTGAACTCCCGCCACCCCCAGACGCTTGATCCGCTCGAACTGTTCAGCCGTCTCGACGCCCACGACCACCGTGGCAAGCCCCAGCTCATGCAGGCCCGCGATCAGCCCTCGCATCCCCTGGCGAACCAGCCTGCTCTGATCCATTTCGGCCATCATGGCAGGCGCCAGCTTGGCACCGCTGGCCCCCAGAGCGGGCAAAGCAACCAGCGAGACCGGCGCCGTCCCCAGGCCATCCGCCACCAGGGTGACACCCATTCGCTGCAGCCGCTTCAGCAGGTGCCGGCGATCCTCGCCGAGCCCATCGAGCACCGCCGCCGGCAGCTCCAGGCAGAGCCCCGTCAGCGGCTGGGGAAAACGCTTGAGGAAGTGATCCAGCGGGCAGCCATCGAAGACCTCCTGCTCCAGGGTCTCCGGCATCAGGTTCACGCTCAGCGGCAGCGAAGCCAGCCCCATTCCTGATGCCTGCCAGTCGGCCCTATGCGCGATCACCTCCCCCAGCACCCAGCGATCCAGGCGTACCTGCTCGCCAAGCTCCGTTACCGCGGGCAGCAATTCCCCAGGGTAGATCATGCCATGCCGCGGCCAACGCACCAGGGCCTCGACCCCCACCCAGCGCCCGGTCTCGGCGTCACACTGGGGCTGAAACACCAGCTGGAAATGGCCTGTGGGTGACAGCAGCGCCTCCTGTAGCTGCTCCAGAAGTGTCTCGCGCGCCTCGATATGCTTGCGCAGGCCACGGTCGCGAAAGGCATGAGTGCCCGGCCCGAGGCGGCGCGACTGCCCCAGCGCCAGCTCGGCCTCCTCCATCAGCTCCGCGCCGTCCGCGGTATCCTCCGGAAAGAGAGCGATCCCGATGGAGAGCGTCATCAGAATGCTGCCGGCCCCCTGCTCGAAGGGGGCATCCATGGCCTCTTC
>NZ_JACUUD010000164.1 GCF_014859505.1 Halomonas sp. | reverse complement strand
TCGGCACCGCCATCGGCCGCCGCCAGCAGGAGAGTGTCACTGGAGTGGGTCATGGTGGAAGCTGAGGAAAAATCCGTGGACAGCATCTCATCCTCCAGGCTCATGGCGTGGGCCTGGACGGTCATGCCGGAAAAGATCAGCGCCATACTGGCCGCAAGGGTCTTGAGTTTCATGATGCGCCTCCTTGTGCCCCGCCAGGGGGCGGGCTTCCATCTTCAAGGGTGACTCGTCCATGAGTCGATCGACCCCTCGGGTCGGGTTCCTGCCCAAGGACTGCGAACACCATGCCAGGAATAAATAAAACTCAATTTAATCAAAATCTTGATATAAAGCTCTACCTCAAGGCTATCGCCGACATCTCGCCACCGGCCACGGAACTGTCGTCTAAGGCCGACGGAATTCGGCTTCCCGGCGCCCCTGTCCCTGTTCATAGACATTCATCGTGTCGCCACCAGCCGACAGGAGGCCGCCTCTCACCGCTCCCGGCAGGACGCGACGCCGGACCAGGCCCCAGACGCAGTGCGCCCCGCCTGAGGGCGGGGCGCATGGTGACTGCAGTGTCGGGCGTCGCCGGCGGCTACTTCCAGAAGTCGCGGATGGAGGCGATCCCCTGGGCACCCACGGCACGGGCGTGGTTGGCATCGAAGCGGGTCATGCCGCCCAGCGCGAAGACCGGCATGGCCGCCCGCTCCACCAGCTGCTGGAAATCGTGCCAGCCCATGGGGGGCACCTCCGGATGGGATGGCGTGGTGCGCAGCGGCGATAGGGTCGCGAAGTCGCAGCCCAGCCTGCCGGCCTGCTCCAGCTGCTGGCGGTCGTGGGTGGAGGCGGCGAGCCACTTGCCCTCGGCGATGGGGCGGCGCTCCAGCCGCATCAGCCGCTCGCTGGTGAGGTGTATGCCATCGGCATCGACCCGCTCGAGCAGCGACGGCTCGGCGTTGAGCAGCAGTCGTGCGCCATGCTGGCGACACAGCACCAGGGCGGCTTCGGCACGCGCCAGGTAGGCGGCCTCCTCGAGCTGCTTGGCGCGCAGCTGCACCAGGCGGGCACGATCCTCCACCAGCGCGCGCTCCAGGCGCTCAAGGAAAAGCCCCTCGTCCTCCTCCTCGGCGGTGATCAGGTACTCGGTAGGCAGCGCGACCGCCCTCAGGATCGGCAGATTGGCCGCCGGGAAGGGATATTTGACCAGCTCGTTCATCGGCACCCAGCGCACGGCCTGCCCCTCGCGGCCGAAGGGCTCCCCCGAGAAGTCGTGCACCTGCCAGACGTCGAGCAGGATGTGCTTGTCGGGATACTCGTGGTGGATGCGGATCAAGGGCTGGGCCCGCTTGATCTCCACCCCCAGCTCTTCGTGGAGCTCGCGCTTGAGCCCACCCAGGCCGGTCTCGTACGGCGCCAGCTTGCCGCCGGGAAACTCCCATAGCCCGCCATGGTCGACGTTGCTCGGCCGGCGGGCGATCAGGACCTGGTCGCCGTCGGCGCTGATGATGGCGGCGGCCGCCACATGCACCCTTCTCTTCACCATTGCGTTCATTCACCTTTCCAACTGGCCCGCCCCCGGGGGCGCGGGATTCTCTGTCCGGCGGTTGACCGACCGCTCAGCTGCGATAGTCGGCGTTGATGGTTACATAGTCATGGGAGAGGTCGGTCGTCCACACCGTGGCGCTCTGCTCCCCTCTTCCGAGATCGATGCGAATGGGGATCTCCTCCCGGGCCATCACCGTGCTGCCGGCCTCCTCGGTGTAGCAGGGGGCGCGGCCACCCGCCTCAACCAGGCGCACCTCGCCGAGGTCGATGGTCACCCGGGAGACATCGAAGTCTATCACCGGGGCTCGCCCCACCGCGGCCAGTATCCGCCCCCAGTTGGCATCCGAGGCGTAGAGCGCGGTCTTGACCAGCGGCGAGTTGGCCACGGTGAAGGCCACGTCGAGAGCCTCCCGGCGGGTGGTGGCACCGTTCACCTGCAGGGTCACGAACTTGGTGGCCCCCTCGCCATCGCGGATGATCGCCTGGGCCAGCTCGGTCATCACCCGCTGCAGGCCGTTGCGAAAGATGGCGATGGCCTCATCACCCTCGACCCGCGGGCCCTGCTGGGTGCTGATCAGCATGCAGGCGTCGTTGGTGGAGGTGTCGCCGTCCACGGTGATGCAGTTGAAGGAGCGATCCACCGTCTCGCTCAGCAGCTCCTCGAGCAGCGTCTGGTCGAGGGAGGCATCCGTGGCCACGAAAGCCAGCATGGTCGCCATGTTGGGCTGGATCATGCCCGAGCCCTTGGCGATGCCGTTGATGGTGACCGTGGCCTCGCCCAGCTCCAGGGTCACGCTGGCCCCCTTGGGACGGGTATCGGTGGTGAGGATACCCTCGGCGGCGTGCAGCCACGCCTCGTGGCCATCGTGCAGGCCCTCCAGCGCCGCGGGCAGGCCCGCCAGCAGCCGCTCCATGGGCAGCGGCTCGCCGATCACCCCGGTGGAGAACGGCAGCACGACCTCGGCGGGCACGCCGGCCAGGCGTCCCAGCTCGGCACAGGTGGCGCGGGCATCGGCAAGCCCCACCTCGCCGGTACCGGCATTCGCGTTGCCGGTATTGATCACCAGGTAGCGGGCCTGCTGGCCGGAGGCCAGGTGCTCGCGGGCCACGGTGACCGGCGCCGCGCAGAAGGCGTTGCGGGTGAAGGTCCCCGCCACCCGGGCACCCGCGGGCGCCTCGATCACCACCAGATCACGGCGGTTGGCCTTCTTGATGCCGGCCATGGCGGTGCCCAGGCGCACGCCGGGGATCGCCGACATCTCGGGAAAGCTTGCATTACCCACTGCCATCATCTCATCTCCTGTCTGGTGGGCGGCGGTTCAGTTCAGCTTGCCACAGCACTGCTTGTACTTCTTGCCGGAACCGCAGGGGCAGGCGTCGTTGCGTCCCACCTTGGGCCCTTCGCGGCGCACCGGGCGTCCGTCGGCACCCGGCAGCGGCGCCGCCTGAGTCTCGGCCGGATCGGCCGCATCGGGATCCTCGTGGCGACTGGCCGCCGTGGCCGTCTCCCGGGCCAGTGCCTCACGACGCTGGCGCTCCAGCTCATCGACCTCCTCGGGGCGGCGGACCTGCACGTGGCTCAGGATGCGTGTCACGTCGGCCTTGATGTTGGTCAACAGGTTCTGGAACAGCTCGAAGGACTCTCGCTTGTACTCCTGCTTGGGGTTCTTCTGGGCGTAGCCGCGCAGGTGGATGCCCCGGCGCAGGTGGTCCATGGACTGCAAATGCTCCTTCCAGCGGGTGTCGAGCACCTGCAGCATGACCTGCTTCTCGAAGCGGCGCATCAGGGCTTCGCCGGCCTCGTCCACCTTGGCCTGATAGGTCTCGAGGTGCATGGCCTGCAGGCGCTCGCGGAGCTGCTCCTCGTGGAAGCGCTCGTCCTCCTCGGCCCACTGCACCAACGGCGCCTCCAGGTTGAACTCCGCCTTGAGGTGGTCCTGAAGCCCGGGGAGGTCCCACTGTTCCGGGAGGCTCTGGGGCGGCACGAAGTCACTGATGGCCTGGTCCAGCACCTCCTGGCGAATGCCCGCCACTGCCTCGGCGACCTCGTCGGCGGCCAGGATCTCATTGCGCTGCTCATAGATTACCCGACGCTGGTCGTTGGCCACGTCATCGTATTCGAGCAGCTGCTTGCGGATATCGAAGTTGCGGCTCTCGACCTTTTTCTGGGCGCGTTCCACGGCGTTGGAGACCATCTTGTGCTCGATCGCCTCGCCCCGCTCGAGGCCCAGGGCCTTCATCATGCGCTGCACCCGGTCGGAGCCGAACAGGCGCATCAGGCTGTCCTCCAGGGACAGGAAGAAGCGAGTCGAGCCCGGATCCCCCTGGCGGCCGGCGCGGCCGCGCAGCTGGTTATCGATGCGCCGCGATTCGTGTCGCTCGGAACCGACCACGTGCAGCCCGCCGGCGGCGAGCACGGCGTCATGACGCTCCTGCCAATCGGCCTTGAGGCGTTCGAGCTGTTCGGGGCTCGGGTTGTCGAGCTTGGCCGCCTCGGCCTCCCAGTTGCCGCCCAGCATGATGTCGGTGCCGCGCCCGGCCATGTTGGTGGCGATGGTAATGGCCCCGGCCCGACCCGCCTGGGCGATGATTTCCGCCTCGCTCTGGTGCTGCTTGGCGTTGAGCACGCTGAAGGTGAGCCCGGCCTGAGTCATCAGCCCAGCGAGATACTCGGAGGTCTCGATGGAGGCGGTGCCCACCAGCACCGGTCGGCCGGCCTCGGTCTGGGTCTGGACGTCCTTGATGATCGCCTCGAACTTCTCCTCGGCGGTCAGGTAGACCAGATCGTTGAGGTCTCGGCGGATCAGCGGCTGGTTGGTGGGGATCACCACCACGTCGAGGCCGTAGATCTGGCGGAACTCGAAGGCCTCGGTATCGGCGGTGCCAGTCATGCCGGCCAGCTTGTCGTAGAGGCGGAAGTAGTTCTGGAAGGTGGTCGAAGCCAGCGTCTGGCTCTCCCGCTGCACCGCCACCTCCTCCTTGGCCTCCACCGCCTGATGCAGGCCCTCGGACCAGCGGCGACCAGGCATGGTGCGGCCGGTGTGCTCGTCGACGATCACCACCTGGCCCTCGGCGACGATATAGTCCACGTCACGATGATAGAGGTGTCGCGCGCGTAGCGCCGAGTGCATGTGCTGCAGCAGGTTGAGGTTCTGGGCAGCATAGAGGGAGTCCTCCTCGCCCAGCAGGCCCTCGGCCCGCATCAGTTCCTCGACCTTGTTGTGGCCGGTCTCGGTGATCTCTACCTGCTTGTGCTTCTCGTCGAGCAGAAAGTCGCCGCTGGCCGGCTCCTCGGGATCCTCGCAGATCGCCAGGTGAGTCGCCAGGCGATCGACGACCTTGTAGAGCTCGGTGTTCTCGTCCACGGCACCGGAGATGATCAGCGGGGTACGCGCCTCGTCGATCAGGATGGAGTCCACCTCATCGACGATGGCAAAGTTGAGCCCCCGCTGAACCTTGTCCTCCAGGGAGAAGGCCATGTTGTCGCGCAGGTAGTCGAAGCCGAACTCGTTGTTGGTGCCGTAGGTGATGTC
>NZ_JACUUD010000163.1 GCF_014859505.1 Halomonas sp. | reverse complement strand
CCGGCCGGCAACGCCCTGCTCAACCTGTCGCGGGGCGTGCTGCATAACCTGGAGGATCTCGAGCTGCAGATGCGCGAGTACTCCAGCGGCAATCGGGGCATCGTCAGGGTGTTTGCCAACATGTCGGCCATCACCCAGTACCTGCCCACCGAGACCCAGCTGTTCTTCGAAAAGCACCCCGATATCGGCGTTCAGCTGGAGGAAAAAGTCAGCCCGATCATCACCCGCGAGGTGGTCAGCAACAATGCCGACATCGGCGTCTGTGCCCGACTTCCCCACGGCTACGATCTGGTGGAATTTCCCTACCATGTGGACGACCTGGTGCTGGTCACGCCCCAGAACCACCCGCTGGCAGAGCGTGAGACTATCGATTTCCGCGAGTGCCTCGACTTTCCCCACGTCGGGCTTCACACCTCCAGCGCCATCAACCTGGAACTGCTGAGGGCCACAAGTAATGTTCATCGACCACCTGATCGAATCCGCCGCTACCAGCGGGTGATACCGGAGATCACCAAACCACACGAGGCGATATTTTAACGCTGCAATGCGGCATGAAAATGGGTCTTTTCTTGCCTTCTTGTTTGGAGAAGGCGGCTTCATGAATCACCAATGTACAGGCTGATACCGGGAGGGTATCAATGGAAGCTGGCGCGCTGCCTTCGTCCCGCAGGCGACGGCGAGCCATCGAACGACAACACCATCACGAACTATAACAACAGGCAATCGGCATTCCAAAAGCCAGGAGAACTCACCAATGACATCGCTATCCCGCAAGGCACGCCTGCTGCTCCCCGCCTCACTCATCGCCATCGGCAGCCTCGGCGTCTCGAGCGCACAGGCCGATACCGCGCTGAACATCGGCGCCGCGCCCACCGGCACCGGCTGGTTCTTCGGCATCTCCGAGGGCGCCCGAGTGATCAGCGCAAACACCCCCTATGAGATCACCGTGCGCGAGACCGGCGGCACCCGCGAGAACGCCATCCGCCTCTCCCGCGGCGAGCTCGACCTGGCATTCACCGAGGCGCTGGTGGGCTACGAGATGTTCAACGGCATCGGCCGCTTCGAGGAGACCCCGAACCCCGACGCCCGCCTGATCTACTGGATCGCCCCCTCCACCATGCACTGGGCGATACGCCAGGACAGCGGCATCGAGACCTTCGAGGACCTCAACGGGGCGCGCTTCAACCCCAGCAGCATCGGCGGCGGCGGCGAGTACATCACCGAGCTGGTATTCGGCATCCTGGGTGTCGAGCCCGACTTCCAGCGCATGCGCATCAACGACGCCGCCGAGGGGGTGACCGACGGCCGCCTGGTGGGCTTCAGCTACAACGGCGTGCCACCGATCCCGGCCTTCACCGAGGTGCACGCCTCGCGCCCCCTGCAGCTGCTGTCGCTCTCCGACGAGCAGGTCGAGGCGGTCACCGCGGAGCTGCCCTTCCTGACCCCGACCCTGGTCCCCGCCGACACCTACACCGGCATGAGCGAGGCGCAGTCGCTGGGGATCTACATGGGCGTGGCGGCCAACGCCAGCCTGGATGAAGACACCGTCTACGCGATCACCAGGGCGTACTGGGAGAACCACGAGCAGGTGGCCAACTCCTTCAAGCCGGCCGACGGGGTGACCCCGCAGCACGTGATCGACAACGCCACCTTCCCGCTGCACGCCGGCGCCCTGCGCTACTACCGTGACGACCTCGGCCTCGAGATCCCCGAGGACGTCATTCCGCCCGAAGCGCAGTAATCCCCCCTGCCCCCGCGGGCCAGGTGCCCGCGGGGGTTTCCCGATGCCTTTACCCTGACGCACCGCCCTCCCCTCTTGCCGCGGTGCGGGAGTCATCCGATGGACACCCCAGCAAATTCCAACGTCGTCGAGAAATATTCGGAGGACTCGGGCAAGCGCCAGTTGACGGGCTTCTGGTTCCTGGTGACCCGCCTCGCCGCGGTCTCCATGGCACTGTTTCACCTCTACACGGCCCTCACCGGCCCGGTGAACACCCAGAACGCCATCCACCTGCTGTTCGCCCTGCCGCTGATCTTCCTGGCCTACAGCTGTCGCGCGCGCGACGCCAATCGCATTCCCTGGTATGACCTGGCGCCTATCCTCCTCGGCGCGGTGGTCAGCGCCTACTACGTGATCCATTTCGACCGCATTCTCTACCAGCTGGGCTACCTGATGCCCACCACACTGGACATTGTCTTCGGCATCTCGGCGATCCTGCTGCTGCTCGAGGCCTGTCGCCGCGCCATCGGCCTGGCCTTCCCGATCCTCGTGCTGATCGCCCTGGCCTACGCCGCCTTCGGCCAGCACCTGCCCGGCGTCTGGGGCCACGGCGGCTTCCGCTGGGACGACCTGGTGGCCACCTTCTACCTGAGCCCCACCGGCGTCTACGGCAGCCTGATGCGCACCTCATCGACGGTGATCGTCATCTTCATCATGTTCGGCGCCCTGCTGGTCACCACCGGCGGCGGCGACACCTTCATGCGCCTCTCCAATGCCCTCACCGGACGCATGTCGGGCGGGCCGGCCAAGGCCGCCACCCTGTGCAGTGCCATGTTCGGCAGCATCAGCGGCAGCACCGCCGCCAACGTCGCCACCACCGGGGTGTTCACCATCCCGATGATGAAGAAGAACGGCTACAGCCCGCGCTTCGCCGCCGCCACCGAGGCCTCCGCCTCCACCGGCGGGCAGATCCTGCCGCCGATCATGGGCGCCGCCGCCTTCGTCATGGCCGATGTCATCTCCACCAGCTATCTGGAGATCATCGGCGCCGCCCTGATCCCGGCCCTGCTCTTCTATCTCGCCATCTGGATGAGCGTGCACTTCGAGGCCAAGCGCCTGGGCCTCAACCCGATGCCGAAGTCGGAGCGGCCCACCCTGCGCCAGGGCCTGTTCAACATCGAGACCCTGGTGATCCCGCTGGCCGTGCTGATCACCCTGCTGGTAATGCGCTACACCCCGACCACCTCAGCGGTGGCCGCCTACTTCACCGCCATGGCGCTCTACCTCTTCTCCTGGCGCAGCCCGGGCACCTTCGTGGAACGCCTCAGGTCGCTGCCCGCGGCGCTCGAGGCCGGCGCCATGACCGCCGCCATGATCGCGGTGATCATCGGCAGCGTGGCGATCATCGCCTCGGTGATCAGCCTGACTGGCCTGGGCCTCAAGGTCTCCTCGGTGATCCTGGTGGTCAGCGGCGGCGACGTGCTGATCACCCTGCTGCTGGCCATGGTGGTGGCGATCATCCTCGGCATGGGCCTGCCCACCGTGGCCGCCTACATGCTGGCCGCCTCGGTGGTGGCGGGGGCCTTCATCGAGGCCGGCCTGCCGAGTCTCTCGGCCCACCTGTTCATCCTCTACTTCGCCATCCTCTCCGGGGTCACCCCGCCGGTGGCGCTGGCCGCCTACATCGGCGGCGCCATCGCCGGCTCCCACTGGTTCCGCACGGCGCTGACCGCCACCAAGATCTCCCTGGGCGGTTTCCTGATCCCCTACATGTTCATCTACCACCCGCCGCTGCTCGGCAACGGCACGGTGATGGAGATCGCCCTGGCGGTGGGGTCGGGGGTGCTCGGCATCATCGCCCTGGCCGCCTCCACCATCGGCTACTTCCTGCGCCCCTGTTCCTGGCTGGAACGTGGCCTCCTGCTGGCCGCGGCGCTGATGCTGATCAGCGGCGAGCTGATCACCGACTTTGCCGGCATCGCCCTGATCGGTGGCCTGTTCGCCTGGCAATACCTGAAAAACCGCCAGGCGGGGGCCCCCCTGCCCACCGCCCCCGACAAGGAGCCCGCTCGATGAGGATCGTGATTCCCGACGACTACCAGGACTGCGTGCGCCATCTGAACGCCTTCGCCCGGCTGGAGGGCCACGACGTCACGGTGTTCAACGACACCGTCACCGACCTCGACACCCTTGAGGCGCGCTTCCGCGACGCCGAGGCCCTGGTGCTGATCCGCGAGCGCACGCCGATCACCGCCGAGTTGCTCGAGCGCCTGCCCAACCTCCGGGCGATCAGCCAGACCGGCGGCGGGGCCGCCCACGTGGACCTGGGCGCCTGCAAGGCGCGGGGGGTCACGGTGATGGCCGGCACCGGTTCGCCCTTCGCCGCCGCCGAGCTCACCTGGGCCCTGGTGCTGGCCGCCATGCGCCACATCCCCGAGGAGGCCGCCAACCTCAAGGCCGGCCGCTGGCAGCGCACCCTGGGCACCGGCCTCAAGGGCCGCACCCTGGGCATCTTCGGCTACGGCAAGATCGGCCAGCTGATGGCCCGCTACGCCCAGGCCTTCGAGATGGAAGTGCTGGTGTGGGGCCGCGAGGGCACCCGCCAGCGGGCCACCGAGGCGGGCCTCGAGGTGGCCGCCAGCCAGGCAGAATTCTTCGCGCGCAGCGACGTGCTGAGCCTTCACCTGCGCCTGAACGAGGGCACACAGGGCATCGTCACCGCCGAGGACCTGGCCCGCATGAAGCCCACGGCGCTGCTGGTCAACACCGCACGCGCCCAGCTGATCGCCCCCGGCGCCCTTGAGGCCGCGCTGCGCGCCGGACGCCCGGGCATGGCCGCCGCGGACGTCTTCGATGACGAGCCGGTGGTCAGCCATCCGCTGCTGGAACTGCCCAACTTCCTCGGCGTGCCCCACCTGGGCTACGTGGAGAAGGACAGCTACGAGCTCTACTTCGGCGACGCCTTCGACAACCTGCTGGCCTTCGCCGCCGGCGAGCCCATCAGGAACCTGGCCGAGTGAAAAGCCGTGATGTGAGGAGCCATGACATGAGCGACCGACAGGATGATCTCGACCCCAACGGCCTGGCCACCCGGCGCGAGGTGCTGGGCGACGCCTACGTGGACGCCGCCCTTGCCAATGCCGACGACTTCGGCTGGCCGATGCAGGAGCTGGTGACCCGCAACTGCTGGAACGACATCTGGAACCGACCGGGACTGGCGCGCCCCACCCGCAGCCTGATCAACATCGGCATGCTGGTGGCGCTGAACCGCCCCCACGAGCTCAAGGTGCATCTGCGGGGCGCCCTGAACAACGGCTGCAGCGAGGAGGAGATCCGCGAGGTGCTGCTGCAGTGCGTGCCCTACTGCGGCTTCCCGGCCGCCATCGACGGGCTGCGTACCGCCCGCGAGGTGATCGCCGCCTGGCGAGAGGA
>NZ_JACUUD010000162.1 GCF_014859505.1 Halomonas sp. | reverse complement strand
CCATGCCATACCTCCTGTCGTCGTGGAGGCCATATCCTGGCCCAGCTCAAGGGGCGAATTCCACACCCAACGACGAAGAGCCCAAAAAAGCAGGTGGCCGATGACTGCTCCCTTGTTCGGCTGGGCTTTCCGGTATTTCACAAGAGACTCTTCGAGATCTGCCAAAGCCGTGATGACAGCTTGGCATATTGGCCTTCCGTCATTCCCCAGGCGCTGCGCACTTTCGGGGCGGGTATTTCATTGGAGGCGGTGCGCACCTGGCGGCCGATCAACAGCCAGTCGCGGTTGAGGATCGCGACAACCTGCATGATCTGCTCTTCCAGCTGCCCCTCGTCGGCGAGCCCAGTGGGGCGAAGCTTACGCGGCGGCTCGCCGGCGCTGTCCGCCAGTTTCCAGATGCCCTGTTCGATGGCCATGGTGGCTCCTAGCTCCAGTGTATCCAGGGTGTCAGGGCCTGTGCGTTGGCAATCTCGACCTGCTGGGCCCGCGGTTCGGTTTCCACATGATGGGGGTTCATGCCCAGCTCGCGCAGCGCATAGAGCACCAGCGGGCCCCGGCATGACAGGGTGAGTTCGCCTTCGTCCATCCCGTAGTCCGCAGCGATCAGAGCCCTTTCCCGGGATGGCAAGCGCCTGTCGGGGATCAGGCGTACTTCGACCCGTGTATGCCAGTCCTCATCCTTGGCAAGCCCATGATCGCCCAGCATGTCGCCACATGGCTCCGGCACGCTGCGGAAGCGGCTCAGCACGAAGTCCCGGTAGTCGCGATGCTTCTCGCAGAAGGCTCGCACATGCCAGCGCCCCGCCGCGAACACCAGTGTATGCGGCACGATGATCCTGTCTTCCCCCGTGGGGCTGGTGAAGGAGGCGTAGGTAACCTCCAGGCGTTGCCCTTCGCGGGAGGCCTTGACTACCTGCCGCACGACCTGTGGTGACACCACACGGCTCGGCATCGGCAGCGCCTCGGTGTTCGCCGCGCCGAGCCCCAGGCCTGTGAACGGTGATGCCAGCTGCTGGTGGGTGCCCAGCAGATGTAGGTACTCCTCGACCCGACCTTGGGTGAAGGAAGGAACGAATCGCTCGGTGGGCAGGAAGCCCTTGCGCGACTCGTCATAGGCCAGGTTCCCGGGGATCCGTTCTCGATAACGTCGCAGCACCTTCTGCGCCTGCTGGCGCCCGATGCCGAAGGCTTCGCCGATCTGCGAGGCCACCACCCGGCCTTCCCACAGCGCCAGGATCTCGATCAGACGATAGCGGGCCAGGGTGTCCCAAGTCGCTGCCATGGCATCGAGCATCGATGTTCTCCTTCCTTGGTTGTCGGCCGAGGTCCATGAATGGCCAGAGCCATGACCGGGCTGAAGAATATGCTGGATGAACGCTCAGGCGTGGCATAGTCGGATTAAGAATGTTTGTATGGTGGTGGAGTCGCAACGGGCTGGGGAGACAGGGATGTCGTATTACCTCTACTGGGGCAAGGCAAAACCGTCAGACGAAGGCAATAGCTGCCACCTGCTGCCCTATCACAGCCTGGATGTGGCTGCTGTCGGCTGGTATCTGCTTGCTCCCGACCGGCCTTTGGCACAATGCCTTTCCCATCAGTTGGATCTCTCGCCCGAGGCCTTGCGTCGTCTCCTCGTCTTCCTGCTCGGGCTGCATGACCTCGGCAAGTTTTCTCGTGCCTTCCAGAGCCTAGCCAGGCCGGCAGATCCCGATCTTGTCCCCCCGATCAAGCAGATGGCCTATACCGAGCGCCATGACCGGCTGGGAGCCCTGCTGTGGCAATCATGCTGGATCGAGTGGTGGCGGGATGGTGTCCTGGGTGGAGATGGAGAATTGCCACCACGGCGTGAACGCCGCCAATTGGCTGACGGCCTGCGCGCCTTGCTGGCGCCGATGTTTGGCCATCACGGTCAGCCGGTGGACGCCGGGCAGCTGAATGCGGATCAGTTCTTCGGCGATGACGAGCATGCGTCCGATAAAGAGGTCGCTCGCAGGTTCGTTGCCGATTGGGTCATGCTCATCGAGTTCGAGTTGCCACTCGACAAGCTGGTCTCTGTGGAGTGGCGTGAGATCTTCCTGACCTTGAGTTGGACGGTCGCCGGCTGGGCGACCCTCAGTGATTGGCTGGGCTCGAATCGCGACCATTTCGCCTACTGCCAGAAGGCGATGCCGCTGGCCGACTATTGGCCGATCGCGCTCGATCGTGCCGACCGCGCGCTTATGGAAACAGGGTTTGCCCAGCCTCCCGAGCCGGTGCCCTATGCCGGGCTGGCCAGCTGGTTTGAAGGCCAGTCGATTACGCCGACCCCGTTGCAGCGTGAGGCCGAGATCCTCGCGCTCGGCGATGGCCAGCAACTCTTCATCCTCGAAGACGTGACCGGCGCCGGCAAGACCGAAGCGGCCTGCATCCTCGCTCAGCGGCTGCTGGCGGCCGGGCATGGTGAGGGGCTCTATTTCGCCCTGCCGACCATGGCCACCTCCAATGCCATGTATGAGCGACTCGGCCACCTGCATCGGCGCTTCTATACCGAGGCGTCGAGACCTTCCTGCGTGCTGGCCCACGGCGCTCGCGAACTGAACGATACCTTCATGAAGGCGGTGGCCGCCGAGCAGCCGGAAGATCGGGACTACGCCGATGACGACATGACGGCCACCACGCGCTGCAACCGTTGGCTGGCCGATTCGCGCAAGAAGTCGCTGCTGGCTGACGTGGGCGTCGGCACCATCGACCAGGCGCTGATGGGACTGCTGCCGTTTCGGCATCAGTCGCTGCGCCTCTATGGCCTGGCTCGCAAGGTGCTGATCGTCGATGAGGTGCATGCCTACGATCACTACATGCAGACCCTGCTCAATCAGCTGCTGGCCCATCATGCCCGCCAGGGCGGCAGCGCCATCCTGCTCACGGCCACCATGCCAGTCGCCATGCGTGAGGCTCTGGCCTCGGCATGGCGTGGAGGCTTGGGAAAGCAGCCAGTCGCGCTCCAGGAAGATGCCTTCCCGCTTTTGACCCAGGTCGGCGATGACCTGGAACGTGAAACCCCTTTGGCCACTCGACCCGAGGTGTCTCGAGAGGTGGGCATCGACTGGCTGGCTAACGAGGAGCAGGCCCTCGACATCGTGATGGCGGCGGTCGAGGCGGGGGAGTGTGTCGCCTGGGTGCGCAACACCGTGGACGATGCCATTCGCGCCTATGAACAGCTATGCCAGCACCATCCTGACCCCGAGCGCTGCCTGCTGTTCCATAGCCGCTTCGCGATGGTGGATCGCCAGCGTATCGAGTCGGATGTCATTGAGCGATTGGGCAAGGCATCAACCCCCGACCGGCGCCGCGGCCAGGTACTGATCAGCACCCAGGTCTTCCAGGAGTCCCTGGACTGTGACGTGGATCTCATGATCAGCGATCTCGCCCCCATCGACCTGCTGATCCAGCGCGCTGGGCGGCTGCAGCGCCATGTGCGCGGCCCACGCCGTGCGCCCGTGCTGTCCGTATTGGCGCCGGAGTGGAGTGATGAACCGGATGCCCAGTGGCTAAAGCGAGCTCTGCCCGGCACCCAGGCGGTCTACCGCGACACTTCCCTGCTGTGGCTGACCCAGCGTGTGCTGCGCGAGCTTGGCGCGATCCGAATGCCTGACGAGGCGCGCCTTTTGATTGAAGGCGCCTATGGCCTGGTCGCCGATCTGGTACCTGATGGCTTGCAGGAGGCGAGATGGGAGCAGCGCGGCATGCAGGGGGTGGCCGTCTCGATGGCCAACTTCAACGCCCTGTCACTCGAGCGGGGTTATCTCCGCCAACCGGAGATCGATCAGTGGCAGGAGGAGCTGGAGATTGGCACGCGCCTGGTCGATGAACCGACGCTCAACGTCGCATTGCTCAAGTGCACGGCCGATGACGAGCTGACGTTATGGGTCGAGGGCGAGCGCCACGCCGCCATGCTCAGCCAGGTCAAGCTTCGCCAGAGCCAGGCGGAGAAGCTGGCGGACTTGCCGGTCGGTTTCCAAGCCAAGTGGGAAGCCTTGCAGGAGCACTACAAGGCGCTGCGCTTCACCCGGCCCTGGCTGGTCGAGGCCGATACCGCCTGCGCCTACGACGCCCAGTGGGGGGTGAGGTTTTCATCGAACACGGATAATCAGGGAGACGGACGTGAATCTGCTTAACGCTCCATGGCTGCCTTTCCGCACCAGAGAAGGGGCCATCGACTATCGGCCGCCCACCGCGGTGGCCGATCCCGAGATCGTCGATCTCGCACTTCCTCGAGCCGACTTCCAGGGCGCCGCCTACCAGTTTCTGATCGGCCTGTTGCAGACCTCGCTGCCGCCACAGGACCTAAGCGACTGGCTGGATCGCTTTCTCGAGCCACCCGGCAAAGATGAGCTGGAAGCCCTCTTCGCCCCCTTCGCCGCTGTCTTCGAGCTAGATGGCGATGGGGCGCGCTTCATGCAGGACCTCGACCCGCTTGAAGACATCAAGGAGACCACAGTTAGCGGCCTGCTGATCGATTCACCTGGAGCGAACGGCATCAAGAACAACACCGACTTCTTCGTGAAGCGTGGACGTGTCGAGGCGATGTGCGAAGACTGTGCGGCTCTTGCCCTGTTCACCATGCAGATCAATGCCCCGGCTGGCGGGGCGGGTATTCGCGTCGGCCTGCGAGGCGGCGGACCGCTGACTACGCTGGTATTGCCAGAAGCGGCCGACGCCAGCCTGTGGTTCAGGCTATGGGGGAATATCGTGACACCCAGGGCGCTGACCCGTTCCGGACAGTCATGGCAGCCTCCACGAGTCGATGACGACAGCCTCTTCCCGTGGATGGCGCCGACTCGGGTCAGCGACAAGAAAGGCACCGAGGTGCTGCCCGAGAGCATGCATCCGCTGCATCCCTACTGGTCCATGCCGCGACGCTTTCGACTGGTGTTCGAGGACGAGCCGTGCCGCTGCGATCTCTGCGGCCGCGAAGTCGCGCACGCCGTGCGTCGCATCCGCGCCAAGAAGCAGGGGGTCAACTACGACGGCCCCTGGCTGCATCCGCTGACTCCCTATCGCCGTGACCCCAAGAAGCCCCAGGAGCCGCCTCTGTCCACTAAGGGCCAGCCCGGCGGCCTGGGCTATCAGCACTGGTCGAACCTGGTGCTGCAGGATGCCGAAGACAGTGGTTCGCTGCCCGCCCTAGCGGTACAGGACTACGTCTCGCAGAAG
>NZ_JACUUD010000161.1 GCF_014859505.1 Halomonas sp. | reverse complement strand
AGCAGCAGCACGAAGAAGCAAAGCAGCAGCGTCATCATGTCCGCGTAGGTCACCATCCAGGGTGGAATTCGCCCGCCCTCACGAACTCTCTTAGGCATCAGGCCGATCCGCAGAAGACACAGCAGCCGTTTCGCTCGCCTGGACCAGACGGCGGTCTCGCACTTCGTCCGGCAGATAGGCCAAAAGCATCTGTTCGACGATCCGCGGGTTCTTTCCTTCCTGGATGGCCAGGAGTGCATCGGTCCACAGCGACTGCAGCTTCTCCTGCTGATGCATCCGCGTCTCAAGCTTCTCGGCAATCGGCTTGGCAATCAGGTTGGCGATCAGAACTCCATAGAGAGTAGTAAGCAGGGCCACGGCCATGGCTGGCCCGATGGAGGAGGGGTCGTCCATGTTAGCCAGCATCTGCACAAGGCCGATCAGTGTGCCGATCATGCCCATCGCCGGCGCCACCTCGTTGAGCAGGGTAAAGGCTCTCGCGCCTGCCTGGTTGCGGTCGAGAGTCATCAGGCGCTCCTTGTCGAGCACCTCCTTGACCGTTTCCGGCGTGAAACCATCGGCGAGCATCTGCAGGCCCTGCTGCAGGTTAGCGAGAGCTCGCCTCGAAACCCTCCAGGGCCAGTAGCCCGCGCTTGCGGGCCAGCTTGGAGACCTCGATCATCTCCTCGATGGTCGCGGCGGTATCTGGAAGGCTGTGCTTGAACGCCCGACTGGCGGCATGCAGTGCCTGGCGGCACTCGGAGAAGCGCAGCTGCGAGAGCACCACCATCAGGCTTCCCCCCACCACGATCAGCACGCTGACAGGGTTCAGGAAGACCATCGGCGAAGCGCCAAAAGAAATGGCGACCGTCACCATTGCAATGGCACCAAGCATGCCAATTATCGTGGCCAGATCCATGCTGCCTCCGAATGACTACCACCGATGAAGCGTGTTCGGGTGGTATTGAACCAGTATTCAATGGGAATTGTTATCGGCAGGTAGCCGAGTAACTTTAGTAGTGCCTCCATTCGTCCTACCGAAACCCATGACAGCCCATTAGCCAACATGCGCTGCTTCGCCTGACCACTCCTGCTGAGCCAGGCAATGGCATCACCTACCGCTCCTCGCCCCAAGCGCAGCGGCCGCAACTGCGCCATCTCTGCCGCGGGGAAATGAGCCGGCTAGAATCGCCTTCTCGTGCAAGGTGCCATACACGCCCCTCTGACAGAGGCCCAGGGACAGAGGACCCAGCCGTTTATCTCCTTCTGGTGCTTCCCCGCTCCCCTGCCTATGCTTGCCCGTGCGCGTCACGTGGATGTCATCCGACTGTCATCCGCCATCCCTAGCTTACACAACAAGAATCGCACCGACCGGAGCTCACTCATGCCTCAGATTCGTCCCCTGACCGCCCTGGCCGCCGGCCTCGCCTTCGCCACCGCCAGCCTGTTCGGCACCGCCCAGGCCGCCGAGTACTACGACGGCAAGAACATCCGCATGATCATTCCCTTCTCGCCGGGTGGCGGCACCGATACCTTCGGGCGACTGATCAGCCAGTACCTGGGCAGGCACATCCCGGGCGAACCGACCATCGTGGCCGAGAACGTCACCGGCGCAGGCGGCCTGCTCGGCAGCAACGAATTCGCCCAGCGCGTCGACCATGACGGCACCACCCTGATGACCGCCTCCGGCCACCTCAACCTGCGCGCCTTCCTGGGCCTCAAGGGGCTGCGTCTGGACCTCGATGAGCTGGAGCCGGTGGTGGCCTCGCCCATGGGTCACGTCACCGCCATTTCCACTCAAGCCGGCATCAAGGACCCCAGCGAGCTGCTCGAGGCCCGCGGCCGCCTGACCAAGGGCATCACCGACCCGGTGGGCCTGCTGGAGTCGCTGGTGGCGCTGGAGATGTTCGACCTCGAGTACCGCGCGGTGCCCGGCTACGGCGGCCGCGGCGACACCCGCATCGCCTTCGAGCGCGGCGAGCTGATGATCAACACCCAGTCCACCCCGGCCTACCTCAACAGCGTGCAGCCGCTGGTGGACGAGGGCCGCGTCATGCCGCTCTACGCCATCGGCTTCATCGATGCCGACGGCCACCCGGTACGCGACCCGGCGGTGCCCGACATGATCACCGCTCCGGAGCTCTACGAGCAGATCCACGGCGAGATGCCCTCCGGCACCATCTGGGAGGCCTTCAAGGTCACCGTGCCGCTGGTGCAGAACACTCGGGGCACCGTCTGGGCCCATGGCGACATCCCCGAGGAGGCCATGGCCGCCCTGCGCAGCGGCGTCGAGGGCATGGTCAACGACCCCGAGTTCCAGGCGGCCGCGGCCAATATCCTCCAGGGCTACGACATCATGTGGGGCGACGACCTCGGCCAGATCAAGGCCAGCATGGAGGCGGCCTCGCCGGAAGTGCTCGACTTCCTGCGCGACATGCTCAACGAGCGCTTCGGCACCGAGTTCGACTGAGCCCCGAAGCCCACCCCCGCCCAGCCGCCCGAGCCCCTCGGGCGGCTGTTCGCGTTCCTGTAAGCCGGAGAGTCCGCCCGCATGCTCGACGCCCTGATCAACGCCCTGTGGATCCTGCTCGACCCCTTCCGGCTGATGATGCTGTTCGCCGGCGTGGCCATCGGCATCGCCGTAGGCATCCTGCCGGGCCTCGGCGGGCTGATGGGCATGGCCCTGGTGCTGCCCTTCCTGTTCGGCATGGACGCCTACGCCGGCGTGGCGCTGCTGATCGGCATCGCCGCCGCGGTGCCCAGCGCCGACACCTTCCCCTCGGTGCTGATGGGGATTCCCGGCTCGTCGGGTTCCCAGGCCACCATCATGGACGGCTACCCCATGGCCCAGCGCGGCGAAGCGGCCCGCGCCCTGGGGGCCGCCTTCACCGCCTCGCTGATCGGCGGGCTGATCGGCGCCCTGGCCCTCTCCGCGGTGGTGCCCTTCGCCCGCCCCCTGATCCTGGCCTTCGGCTCTCCGGAGCTGTTCATGCTCACCCTGCTCGGGCTCTCGATGATCGGGGTGCTCTCCGGCAACCGCCCGCTCAAGGGCATGCTGGCCGCCGTGGCGGGCCTGGCGCTGGGCACCATCGGCGGCGCGCCGGTGGCCGCCGAGTACCGCTTCGCCGGCGACTTCCTCTACCTCTACGACGGCCTCTCGCTGGTGATCGTGGCGCTGGGCCTGTTCGCCCTGCCGGAGATCATCGACCTGCTGGCCCGGGGCGGCGCCATCGCCGAGCGCTCCCGGGGCCTCGGCCACGGCTGGGTACAGGGGGCGAAGGACACCCTGAACCACAAGTGGCTGGTGATCCGCCACAGCCTCATCGGGGTGGCCATCGGGGCGATTCCCGGCATGGGCTCGTCGATCATCGACTGGGTCAACTACGGCATCGCCGCCCAGACCAGCAAGGACCGCAGCCAGTTCGGCAAGGGCGACGTGCGCGGGGTGATCGCCCCGGAGAGCGCCAACAACGCCAAGGAGGGCGGCGTGCTGATGCCCACCCTGCTGTTCGGCGTGCCCGGTTCCTCGGCCATGGCCATGCTGCTCGCCGCGCTGATGATCTTCGGCGTGCAGCCGGGCCCCCAGATGCTCACCCGCGACCTGGACCTGGTGTTCGTGATCATCTGGTCGCTGGCCCTGGCCAACGTCTTCGGCACCCTGATCTGCCTGCTGCTGTCGAAGCCGATCTCGCGGCTCACCTTCATCCCCTTCCAGTACATCGCCCCGGTGATCATCGTCATCGTGGTGGTGGGCGCCTGGCAGGAGACCCGCCACTGGGCAGACCTCGCCCTCCTGCTCGGCTTCGGGCTGCTCGGCTGGATCATGAAGCGCGCCGGCATGCCGCGCCCGCCGCTGCTGATCGGCTTCATCCTCTCGGGGCTGGCCGAGCGCTACCTGTGGATGTCCTACAACCTCTACGACTGGGAGTGGCTGGCCCGCCCCGGGGTGCTCACCATCGGCGCGCTGGCGGTCTTCCTGGTGGCGGGCAGCGTGATGCTCAAGCGCTCCACCGAGCGCAGCGCCGAGGCCATCCAGCACGCCGACGAGGCCGGTAAGCCGAACCCTCGGGAGGAAACACGATGAAGGCACGCCTGGTCGCCGCCCTGACCCACCACCTGCAGACCTCCTTCGTGCTGGCGATACTCGCCTGCCTGGTCGCCATCCTGTGGATCAGCCAGTCCTTCTCGCTGGGGGCGCGGCTCTTTCCCACCGCCGTGGCGAGCCTCGGCATCCTGCTCGCCCTGCTGGAGCTCGGCCGCCAGGCGATTCGTCGCGGGGCCAAGGAGGAGAGCGACTTCAGCGACCTGGCAGAAGAGGACGACACCCCCGCCTTCTACGCCCGGGGGCTCAGGTTCTTTGCCTGGATGGCGGCCTTCATCGGCCTGTTCTTCCTGGTGGGCGCCCTGCCCGCGGCCGGGCTCTACGTGCTGGGCTTCCTCAGGCTGCAGTATCGCAGCCCCTGGCTGCCCAGCCTCGCGCTCTCCGGGGGCCTGGTGGCGCTATTGTGGGCGCTGGGCGTGGCGCTGCAGCTGCGTTGGCCGACTCCGCTGCTGTTCTGACACCGTCACCTTTCCCTAACGTCCGTTCGGGGATAGCTCAGTCGCTCTCGAGGGAGAAGCCCTCGCTGGTCACCCGGGCCATCACCACCCGATTGCGGCCCTCCTGCTTGGCCCGGTAGCTGGCCCTGTCCGCGCGCTCCATCAGTGCCAGACCATCCTCGTCCGGCTCGTGGAGCGCCACGCCCAGGCTCGCCGAGGTGGTGAAGGTGTGCCCGGCGTAGGCAAAGCGCAGCTCGGCCAGGCGGGTGCGCAAGCGCTCGGCAACCTCACGGACCACCGCCTCACGGGTGGCGCCCAGCAGGATCGCGAACTCGTCGCCACCCAGCCGCGCCACGGCGTCCTCGTCGCGCACGGCCTCGCGCAGCAGATCGCTGACCCGCTGCAGCATCTCGTCGCCCGCCGCGTGACCGGCCGAGTCGTTGACAATCTTGAAGTAGTCGAGGTCGAGCAGGATCAGCGCCAGGTCGGCATCCTCACGGCGCCGGCTGACCTCACAGGCCGCCGCCAGCCGGCGCTCGAAGCCGCGCCGGTTCAGGCAGCCGGTGAGCGGGTCGTGCTCCGCCTCCCAGCGCTGGCGGCGCTCTCGCTCGTGGCGTTCGGTGATGTCCTGTACCAGCCCCACGAAACCCAGCACGCGGCCGCCACCGCTGACCCGGCTGGCGTGCACCTCCAGCC
>NZ_JACUUD010000160.1 GCF_014859505.1 Halomonas sp. | reverse complement strand
AAACGCAACATCAGGAGAATCGGCCATGACCACCGAGCGCATCCCCACCATCTGGGACCAGCCCCTCACCAGCACCAAGCGCCAGCAGCCGGAGCGCACCCGCAACAGCGAGCGCATCCTCACCATCTGGGACCAGCCCCTCGCCCGCACCAAGCGCCAGCAGCCGGAACGCACCCGCAACGGCGAGCGCTTCCTCACCATCTGGAGCCGGCCCACTGCCCGCCTGCCCAGGGCCGATGCCTGACCGACAGCGGCGCCGGACCTTGACCCGATAGCGCGCACTGTCCGCCGCACGCAGGCAGCGGCGAAGGTTCTCGGAACCGCCGAGCCGAGAGGGCACTCGCTGACACTTTCAGGAAGTTTTTCCAAAAACGCTTGCCTACGACCTTAGTCGAAGATAGATTGTCTGGAAATACTTTCCGAAAAATGAAAATGCCAGGAGGCTCCCCCATGACGACCGAACGCGTTCCGTCCCTGCTGGACAAGCCACTGCCCAGCACCAACCGCCAGGTTCGACAGCGCAGCAGAAACGCCGCCCGGTTTCTCACGCTCTGGAACCGGCCGGCGGCCGCTGACCGCTCTACCCAGCGTCGACGCCAGAACGTCCGCCAGGCTTGATGCCAGGGAAGGCCCCAGCGCCGCGGCATCTGCCGCGGCGTTTTCGTGGGTTTTATGTCGGGCCGGGCCGGGCAATCAGGCAAGCCCCTCACGGCTCCTCGGCTTGCTGGCCGCGGCGCACGGCAATCCCCCTGAACGTCTTGAGCATCTCCCGCCTTCCCCTCCAGCTATGCCCTCTAGCCCCGCCCTCTTGCACTGTCCAGTTACTCCGCCCTGAAGGGTGAGCCGGTTTCGACGAGGAGGATCGGCCACACGACAGCAGGCCGCCGATCATGGATCGGCGGCCTGCTGGTGTGGCGCTTGGCGGCCCGTGGGCCGGGTCTGGCGCCTCTTGCCCGGGTTTGCCCGAGCCTTGCTGTCTGCCTTACTTGGCGCTGGAAGCGGCTGCCTTGACGGCCTTGGTGGCGGTCTCGGTGGCTTCCTTGGTGCCTTCCTGGACGCTGGCCTGGACCTGCTTCACGCTGCTCTCGGTCAGCTTCTGGCTTTCCTGGGCAAACTCCTGCTGCAGGGCCACGACCTTCTCGGCGTCGCCCTTCAGGCGCTCGGTCATTTCCTTGGCGACCTGCTGCTGGCCTTCCATGTAGCCCTTGAGGCCTTCGGCGTCCTTCACCGCGGCCAGGCTGCGCAGCTGCGCCACGCTGGTGTCGGTATAGGCCTTGGCGGCATCGAGCTGGGCCGTGATCAGCTTCTCGCTGAGGTCCACGGAGAGGGCGGCAAAGGCACGGGCCGGAGCGAAGAACAGCGACTCGAGCTGGGCGGTATCGAACTGCTTGGTGTCAAAGGCGAATGCGTTGGTCATGAGGGGAACCTCCCGGTTCTGAATGATCTGGAACGGGATCCCGGTATGAGCCCCGCTCTGCTGCAGTGCACAATAACAGGCCTGATGACGCAGTGCAACATCAGCGAAGGCAGGAATATTGCCCGCGCCGAGAAAAGCGAGCGGCGACGCCCATGGCGCGGCGAGGGCCCGGAACGAATGCGTCGGAAGGAATGCGCCGCAACGAATGCGCCGCAACGAATGCGCCGGGGCTACTTGCCCAACCCATCGCGTCCCATCATCCGCAGGGTGGCATTCCTGACGGCGCGCAGGCCGGGATAGAGGCCACGCGCCAGCCATCGACGGGAAAGGATCGCCGAGGAGAGGCGGTTGAAGCCCCCCACCGGGGTCGTCATCAGCGCCAGGGTGTGCACCGCCTCGCTGCCGTGATAGAGCTGATCGCCCTGCTCGACCACCATGCCCTCATCGAGGTCGATCCCCAGCGCCTCGAACCGTCGGCAGGCCTCGGGGGCCTCGCGCAGCGACACCAGGCACACCTCGCCCGCCGCCTCGCGCAGCCTCAACAGGTCGACGTAGCGCCGACAGAAGGGACAGTCACCATCGTAGTAGATCGTCGTGGTCATGGCCTGAGTCTCGGTGGAAATGGGGGTCTGTCCCCGATTAGCGCCCGATTAGCCGCGATTAGCCCTGCCGAGGCGGCCTGATCAGGCTTTCGGCGGGAATTCCGAACATCTCATGGAGTCTCCAGACCATGGCCAGTGTCAGATTGCGCTTCCCGTTGAGGATCTCATAGACGCGGTTTCTACGACCAATCGCCGGCTCCAGGTCTTTTGCCGTCAGCCCTTCCTGCTCCATGCGAAACTTGATCGCTTCGATCGGATCCGGCAGATCCACGGGAAAGTGCCTGGCCTCAAAGGCCTCCACCAGCGTCATGAGGATCTCGAAGCGATCGCCCTCCTCGGTGCCGGGCACGGGCTCATTGTCGAAGTAGGCTGACACCTCACGCAGTGCAGCCTGGTAGTCGTCCTGGGTATGAATCGGGCGAATTTCCATGACTCACTCCATCTCCACGGTGGCAGCATCCACCTTGTCGTATTCCGCGTGGGTGCCGATGAATTTGACGTAGACCGCACCGAAGCGGTAGGCGACAGACACGATCAACCGATAGTCGTTGCCCTTGATGTTGAAGACGACGCGCTTGCTGCCGACCGTGCTGGCACTTCGGTACTTGGCCTTGATGTCGTGCGCATCCTTCCAGACGGCATGCTTCACCTCATCGATCCAGGCCTCCAGAGGAGCCTTGGCACCGGGGTGTCGCTCCCAGAAATCGCGCAGATTCTTGACAGCGATAATTCTCATGGGCTCAACTTATCCCATACTGGGACCTCAGGCAAGCCGCAAGGTTCGCCACGCCTGCGAGAAGGGGCAAGGGGCAAGGGGCAAGGGGCAAGCAGGAGGCTACAAAAACACCAGCGGCCGGCATCTCTGCCGACCGCTGGTGGTACTGCTTCAGGCTAGGCTAGGTGGGAAATGGGGGTCTGTCCCCGATTACGACAAGTTCAAGCCTCCGCCGGAGCATAACAAAGTGAGGGTTTAGGGTTGGAAATGAGAGTCTGTGATTATCAGGAGCCTGTGCCCGATTAACCCCCTGACAGTACGAGATTTGCCCAGTAAAAGGTTGAAGCCGCGTGGTCCTGCGCTGGGCGGGCGGGGGTGGGGGCGGCTAGAATGGGGGCCTGATGCCGACCAACCGCAGCGAGCGCCCATGAACGACTACCGCACCCCGCCGAGCGCCCCTCCCCTGGACACGCCACTGCAGAGCACCCGCCACGATCCCACGGCGGGCCTGCGCGGCCTGGCGCGGCGCCTGGTGGCGGACGGGCGGATCAGCCACGCCGCCGCGGTGCGCGCCGAGGAAGAAGCCCGCGAGGGCGAGGTCTCGCTGCTGGAGCACGTGATCGATACCGGGCTCGTCTCCGCCCGCCAGGCCACCCTCTCGGCGGCTTGGGAGTATGGCCTGCCGATGCTGGACCTGGACGCCATCCGCCCGGAGACGCTGCCCAGGGCGGACGCCTTCCCCGAGAAAATCCTGCGCAAGCTCAAGGTGCTGCCGCTGATGCAGCGCGGCCACCGGCTCACCGTGGCGGTGCCCTACCCCTCCACGCTCGCCCTGCTCGACGAGCTGCAGTTCGCCACCGGCCTGACCCCGGAGGGGGTGCTGGCCCCGGTGGACCAGCTCGGTCCGGTGCTGGAGAGCTACCTTGCCTCCAGCGAGAAGAGCATGCTGGACGAGCTCAAGGGGGTGGACGACGCCATCGGCGAGCTGGGCTACGGCGGCGAGGAGGAGGGCAGCGGCGAGGTGGACCCCCACGCCGCGGCCAACGCCGCCAGCGAAGACGCGCCGATCATCAAGTTCGTCAACAAGATCCTGCTGGACGCCATCCACCGCGGCGCCTCGGACATCCACTTCGAGCCCTACGAGACCAGCTACCGGGTGCGCTTTCGCATCGACGGCATGCTCCACGACGTGGCCCACCCGCCCTTCGCCATGCGCACCCGCATCGCCGCACGCCTCAAGGTGATGTCGCGCCTCGATATCTCGGAGCGCCGCCTGCCCCAGGACGGCGCCATCAAGCTCCGGCTCTCCAGGACCCGCTCCATCGACTTTCGCGTCAACTCGCTGCCCACGGTGTACGGCGAGAAGGTGGTGCTGCGGATCCTCGACCCCGCCTCGGCCCAGCTCGGCATCGAGATGCTCGGCTTCACGCCGGAGCAGCGCGCCATGTACGAGACGGTGCTGGACCAGCCCCAGGGCATGATACTGGTCACCGGGCCCACCGGCAGCGGCAAGACGGTGACCCTCTATACCGGCATCAACCTGCTCAACGACATCGAGCGCAATATCTGCACCGCCGAGGATCCGGTGGAGATCAAGGTGCCCGGGGTCAACCAGGTGAACGTGCTGCCCAAGATCGGCCTGGACTTCGCCAGCGCACTGCGCGCCTTCCTGCGCCAGGACCCGGACGTGGTGATGGTGGGCGAGATCCGCGATCTGGAGACCGCCGAGATCGCGGTGAAGGCCTCCCAGACCGGCCACCTGGTGCTCTCCACGGTGCACACCAACTCCGCCGCGGAGACCCTGACCCGCCTGGCCAACATGGGCCTGGCGCCGTTCAATATCGCCAGCTCCGTGAGCCTGATCATCGCCCAGCGCCTAGCGCGCAAGCTCTGCAAGCACTGCAAGCAGCCGGCGGACCTGCCCCATGAGGCGCTGGCCGCCCAGGGCTTCTCCGAGGCGGAAATCCATCAGGCCACCTTCTTCGAGCCGGTGGGCTGCAAGCACTGCACCAAGGGCTTCAAGGGCCGGGTGGGCATCTACGAGGTGGTGCCGATCAGCCACGCCATGAGCCAGCTGATCATGAAGAACGGCAACTCCATGGAGTTCAGCGACCTGGCCCGCCAGGAGGGCCACCCGGACCTGCGCCGCAGCGGCCTGCTGAAGGCCATGCAGGGGCTGACCAGCCTGGCCGAGATCAACCGGGTAACGAAGGACTAGCGAGTTCACCGCGAACAATCACAGGGAATTGAGGGAGCACCAGATGGCCACAGCACGGAAACTGCGCCCCCAGCAGAAGACCAAGCTCTACCGCTGGAACTGGAGCGGCAAGGGCCCCGGCGGGCGCAAGGTAGGGGGCGAGATCATCGCCGCCCAGAAGGGCGAGGTGGAGCGGATCCTCTCCGGCCAGAACATCATCATCAAGAACGTGCGCCGCAAGGGCGGCTTCGGCGGCGGGATGGGCAAGATCAAGCCCCGCGACATCATGCTCTTCGCCCGCCAGATGGCCACCATGAT
>NZ_JACUUD010000159.1 GCF_014859505.1 Halomonas sp. | reverse complement strand
GGCTCCGAGGTCGGCCTGGCCATGGACGCCGCCGCCGAACTCGACGGCCAGGGACACGCCGTGCGCGTGGTCTCCATGCCCTCCACCTACCGCTTCAACGGCCAGGAGGCCGAGTACCGCGAGAGCGTGCTGCCGCCCAGCGTCACCAAGCGGCTCGCCATCGAGGCAAGCCACCGCGACTACTGGTACAAGTATGTGGGCCTCGAAGGGCGCATCATCGGCATGAGCACCTACGGCGAGTCCGCACCGGCCGGTGACCTGTTCAAGCACTTCGGCTTCACCGTCGAGAACGTCGTCAAGGAAGCCAGGGAACTGCTCGAGGGCTGAGCGCCGCAGGCACTGCGACGCGGCGTGACGCGGCGTGACGCAATAGAGAAGGGCACGGCCGGCTGGCCGTGCCCTTTTTCGTGCGCCCTTGTTCCTGCACCCCGCCACCCGACTCAGGCGATGGTGACGTTCGGGTCGAGGTAGACGTCCTGGATGGCGTGCAGCAGCGCCACGCCCTCGTCCATGGGCTTCTGGAAGGCCTTGCGCCCGGAGATCAGCCCCATGCCGCCGGCACGCTTGTTGATTACCGCGGTGCGCACCGCCTCGGCCAGGTCGGAGGCCCCCTTGGAGCCGCCACCGGAGTTGATCAGCCCGGCTCGCCCCATGAAGCAGTTGGCCACCTGGTAGCGCGCCAGGTCGATGGGGTGGTCCGTGGTCAGGGCGTCGTAGACCCGGTCGTGGGTGTGGCCGAAGCCGACGGCCCGGTAGCCACCGTTGGTCTCAGGCAGCTTCTGCTTGACGATATCGGCCTTGAGGGTCGCCGCCAGGTGATTGGCCTGGCCGGTGAGGTCCGCCGCCACGTGGTAGTCGCTGCCCTCCTGCTTGAAGGCCGGGTTGCGCAGGTAGGCCCATAGCACCGTGACCATGCCCAGCTCGTGGGCCCGCTCGAAGGCCGCGCTGATCTCCATGATCTGCCGGCGGCTCTCGTGGGAGCCGAAATAGATGGTCGCCCCCACCGCCACACAGCCCATGTCGAAGGCCTGCTCGACCTGGGCAAACAGCGTCTGATCGTAGATCGCCGGATGGCTCAGGGTCTCGTTGTGGTTGAGCTTGAGCATCATCGGGATGCGGTGGGCGTAGCGGCGCGCCACCGAGGCGAGCACGCCCAGCGTCGAAGCCACGCCATTGCAGCCGCCTTCGATGGCCAGCTCGACGATATTGGCCGGATCGAAGTAGCGGGGGTTGGGGGCGAAGGAGGCCCCGGCAGAGTGCTCGATGCCCTGGTCCACCGGCAGCAGACTGAGATACCCCGTGCCGCCCAGCCGGCCATGGTCGAACAGCGCCTGGAGGTTGCGCATCACGGCGGGGCGGCGATCACTGTCGGCCACCACCCGGCCGACGAAGTCGGGCCCCGGCAGGTGCAGGCCGTCCCGGGGGATGCCGCGGCACTGGTGTGTCAGCAGGGACTCGGCCTCGTCGCCGAGCCAGTTGGCGATATCGGTCATGGCGTTCCTCTCCTTGGTCGGGTTGACGTCGCTATTCCCAGCGTAGCGGATGACCGTACCCATCGCGGGCCGGGCCTTGCAACCTGTCGCCAGGAGAGGACAAGGGCCCCGCGGTTAGCGATCGCTCCACCGCCGGCGCCTTCGCCTCGCTGGGCATGAGCCTACCGGCATCCTCACCGCCCTGCTGCTGCCGCTGGCCTGGCGGCTGCCGGGACTCGTCGGCTGAAGTACGCTAGAATCCTGCCTTTCATTTTCTTCCTATCATCTCGCGACCTGGAGCCCCCGCCACCGCCATGGCCCACCGCATCGCCATCAATGGTTACGGCCGCATCGGCCAGTGCGTGCTGCGCGCCCTGATTGAGCAACAGAGAGCCGAGCAGCAGAGAGCCGAACAGGCCGATGGCGCCGGCCCGGCCCTGGAACCAGCCCTCGAGATCGTCGCGATCAACGAGCTCTCCGACCTCGCCACCATCGCCTACCTGACCCGCTACGACACCACCCACGGCCGCTTTCCGGCGACGGTGGAGCGCAACGGAGAGGGGCTGCGCATCGACGGGCGCGAGATCCGGGTACTCTCCGAACCCGACCCGGACCGCCTGCCCTGGCGCGAACTCGGCGTCGACCTGGTCCTGGAGTGCTCCGGCAGCTTCAAGGACCGCGCCACCGCCCAGCGCCACCTGGCCGCCGGCGCCGGCCGCCTGCTCTTCTCCCAGCCGGCAGAAAACGATGTCGACGCCACCATCGTCACCGGCATCAACGACCATGAGCTCGCCCCCGGCCACCGCATCGTCTCGGCGGCCTCCTGTACCACCAACTGCCTAGTGCCGGTGCTCACCGTGCTCGACGACGCCCTCGGCATCGAGCACGGCGTCACCACCACCATCCACTCGGCAATGAACGACCAGCCGGTAATCGACGCCTACCATCAGACCGACCTGCGCCTGACCCGCTCGGCGATGCACTCCATCGTGCCGGTGGACACCGGCCTGGCGCTGGGCATCAACCGCCTGATGCCGCACCTGGCCGGGCGCTTCGAGTGTCTCCACGTACGGGTGCCGACCATCAACGTCTCGGCCATGGACATCGCCGTCACGGTGCGCCGCGATACCAACGCTGCCGAGGTCAACGCCCTGCTCGCCGAGGCCAGCCGGGGGCGGCTGGCGGGGCTGCTCGGTTTCACCGCGGAACCGGTGGCCTCGGTCGACTTCAACCACGATCCGCGCTCCGGTATCGTGGACGCCACTCAGACCCGGGTGGCCGGCGGCCGACTGATCAAGCTGCTCTGCTGGTTCGACAACGAGTGGGGCTTTGCCAGTCGCATGCTCGATGTCAGCCGGCGCCTGGCCGCCCTGCCCCTCGACACCCCCTGCCCCCTTCCGGTTTCCAGATGAGGACCACGCCCCGATGAACGTGCGCAAGATGACCGACCTCGACCTCAGCGGCCAGCGCGTGCTGATCCGCGAGGACCTGAACGTGCCCGTCAAGCACGGCAAGGTGACCAGCGACGCCCGCCTGCGCGCCGCCCTGCCCACCATCCAGGCCGCTCGCGACGCCGGCGCCAGGGTGATGCTGATGAGCCACCTGGGCCGCCCCACCGAGGGCGAGCCCGCCGAGGAGTTCTCCCTGGCCCCGGTGGCCGAGCACCTGGGCGAACTGCTGGGCCAACCGGTCACCCTGATCGCCGACTACCTGGACGCCGCCCTGGACCTGGCCGATGGCGAGGTGGTGCTGTTCGAGAACGTGCGCTTCAACAGCGGCGAGAAGAAGGACGACGAGACCCTCTCCCGGCAGTACGCCGCCCTGTGCGACATCTTCGTGATGGACGCCTTCGGCACCGCCCACCGCGCCCAGGCCTCCACCCACGGGGTGGCCCGCTTCGCCCCGCTGGCCTGTGCCGGCCCACTGCTGGCCGCCGAGCTCGACGCCCTGGAGAAGGCGCTGGCCACCCCGGCACGCCCGATGACCGCCATCGTCGGCGGCTCCAAGGTCTCCACCAAGCTCGACGTGCTCCATGCCCTCTCAGAGAAGTGCGACCAGCTGATCGTGGGCGGCGGCATCGCCAACACCTTCATCGCCGCGGCGGGCCACAACGTCGGCAAGTCGCTGCATGAGGCCGACCTGCTCGACCAGGCGAAGGCCCTGATGGCGAAGGTCGAGATTCCGCTGCCCACGGACGTGGTGGTGGCCACCGAGTTCTCCGAATCCGCCACCGCCACCGTCAAGCCGGTGGATCAGGTCACCGACGACGAGATGATCCTCGACATCGGCCCCGAGACCGCCGCGCGGCTGGCCGCCATGCTCAAGGACGCCGGCACCATCCTGTGGAACGGCCCGGTGGGCGTGTTCGAGATCGATCAGTTCGGCAAGGGGACGGAGGTGATCGCCCTTGCCATCGCCGAGAGCCCCGCCTTCTCCATCGCCGGCGGCGGCGACACCCTGGCGGCCATCGACAAGTACGGCATCGCGGACCGGGTCTCCTACATCTCCACCGGCGGCGGCGCCTTCCTCGAGTACGTGGAGGGCAAGACCCTGCCGGCGGTGGCCGCCCTCGAGGCGGCCGCCGAGCGGGCCTGATAGACTCCAGCGATCGCCTCTACACAACCGACTCCCTGTGACCGACTCGCGGCGCCGTCAGGCGCCGCGACCCCGCAAAAGGTAACACCATGGCACTGATCAGCATGCGCCAGATGCTGGACCACGCGGCCGAGTATGGCTACGGCGTTCCGGCCTTCAACGTCAACAACCTCGAACAGATGCGCGCCATCATGGAAGCCGCCGACCGCACCGACTCGCCGGTGATCGTCCAGGCCTCCGCCGGTGCCCGCAAGTACGCCGGCGCCCCCTTCCTGCGCCACCTGATCCTGGCCGCGGTGGAGGAGTTCCCGCACATCCCGTTGTGCATGCACCAGGACCACGGCACCAGCCCCGGGGTGTGTCAGCGTTCCATCCAGCTCGGCTTCTCCTCGGTGATGATGGATGGCTCGCTGGGCGAGGACGGCAAGACCCCCACCGACTACGACTACAACGTCGACGTCACCCGTCGCACCGTGGAGATGGCCCACGCCTGTGGCGTCTCCGTGGAGGGCGAGCTGGGCTGCCTGGGCAGCCTGGAGACCGGCATGGCCGGCGAGGAGGACGGCATCGGCGCCGAGGGCAAGCTGGACATGGAACAGCTGCTCACCGACCCGGAGGAGGCCGCCGACTTCGTCAAGGCCACCGGCGTGGATGCCCTGGCCATCGCCATCGGCACCAGCCACGGCGCCTACAAGTTCACCAAGCCGCCCACCGGCGACACCCTCTCCATCCAGCGCATCAAGGAGATCCACGCCCGCATCCCCGACACCCATCTGGTGATGCACGGCTCCTCCTCGGTGCCCCAGGAGTGGCTCGAGGTGATCAATCGCTTCGGCGGCGAGATCCCCGAGACCTACGGGGTGCCTGTCGAGGAGATCGTCGAGGGCATCCGGCACGGCGTGCGCAAGGTGAACATCGACACCGACCTGCGCCTGGCCTCCACCGGCGCAGTGCGCCGCTTCCTGGCCGAGCACCCCAGCGAGTTCGACCCGCGCAAGTTCCTCAAGGAGACCGTCTCCGCCATGCGCGACGTCTGCATCGCGCGCTACGAGGCCTTCGGCACCGCCGGCCACGCCTCGAAGATCAAGCCCATCAGCCTCGAGGCCATGGTCGGCCGCTACGAGAGCGGGGAGCTTGCCCCCAAGGTGAAGTGAGGCGCTGACGCCTGCCCGTCAGGCAGCCAGGCGACAGAAGGGGCGGCCCAAGGG
>NZ_JACUUD010000158.1 GCF_014859505.1 Halomonas sp. | reverse complement strand
AGGGGCCGGCTTGGCTGCGGGTGGACGAGTGGCCGCCGCGCAATGGCCCTACCGCGTATCGATTCGTGGAAGCGGGCTGGCAGACCCTGACCTTCGACGCCGCAGCCGATGGCAAGGATCGCTACTACCGCCTGTATGCCCAGCGCCAGTCGCCAGAGGCCAGGCTGCTTGAGCCGGGGGTAGTGAAGGCGCGCCTTGCCGCTCCTGCCAGAGGGCCATCCCCGCCGCCTGCGCCTGCCGAGCCCGTTTCCTGGCAGCCGATAGATCGTTACTCTCCCGGCGCCGGCCTGAGCAGCTGGGAGGGCTACATGCGTCTTGTCGAGCGCGTCGAGGGTAGCGAGGAGGATGCCACTCCCGTTCAGGGCGGCAGTTTCCTCGAATCTGGCATCAGTTACCGCTTTCGCGAGCGGGACAGGCGGCTCTTCAGTCGCAGCGACCTGCTCCTGCGCCGGCTGGATGAAGACGAGAACATCCTGGGCGCTCGGCAGTGGGTGGATTTCTACCCCGAAGAGAGCGACTGGCAGCTTGGCTTTCTCGGCGAGGCCTATCTCCAGCCCAGCCAGGTCGATGGCCTCCAGGGCGACAATCACTGGTCTGCCAGGCTGCAGGGAAGCATCGAGAGGACCTACCGCCTGTCGCCCTGGCTTCGGCATGAGCCGGGCATTACCCTGAGTCAACGCTGGTTGAGCCTGGATTCCGTGCCGTCGGCGGTCCTCCCTAAGCTGGATCCCGATATCTACACCCCCTACCGAGCCGATCACCGACGAAGCCTGAGGCTTGCCGACCGCCTCACCTGGGTCCCCCATCTGGACCAGCGTGTCTATCTCGAGGGTGCCCTGGTCAGCAACGAGACGCTTAACCCCTTCGATATTGACCACCTCGAGATCACCACGGCAACCAGGCAACTGTTTGGTTCCCTGGCGGGGGAGGCGGGCTTTCGCTGGCGTCGCTTCCTCAACGACGATGACCGTGATGCGAGTTTCGATCGCAGACGGTTCTTCCTGGGGGGCAACCTCCTTCGCTGGGGAGAGAGCGCCAATGCGCTGACCCTGCGCGCCGAGGCCAATTACGATATCGATCGCAGTGATGTCGGCTGGGGGCTGAGAATCGGTTACGAGGTCAACGGAGGGCGCCTGAGCCCGGCCAGGCGTCCCGATGAAATCGACTTCCTGCCACTGCGAAGGGCGCAGCAGCGCCATCGTGTCGACACCAATCGCCTGGATCCCGTCTACCCATGAAGCGCATCGCCGACCACCAGCTTGAAACGCTCCTTACAGCAGGGCTCTCCGCTCCCTGGCAGCGGGTGAGCCGGCGCCAGATTGCCGCCATCCTGGCCTTCCTCCGCAGGAGCGGGCGCAAGCTTCCGAAGGATGACCCGAACGCCCTGTGTCGGGTGCTCCTGGGTACCCTGCTCGACTGGATCGAGTTCCAGAGAAAGCAGATCGAACGCTTGCATGCCAACCATCATGAGTTCACGGCTCGGCTGGGCAGCGCCGGCTCCGAGACGGAGATTCGCGGGCATGTTCTTGACTATGCCCAGACCCTGGGGGCGAGCAGGCGTCAGTTAATGGGTGATCGCCGGGCTTTCCGGCGCTGGTTCGGCCCCGATGCCGTCGGTGAGCGCTACCAGAAGCAGTTCGCGGATAGCGAACGCCACCTGAGTTTCAGTCTGGAACGGTTGGGGGTCCTGGGGGCCCACTACCTGGGGGAAGGCGAGGTCACGGCGGAGGAGGGCATTCAGCGCTGGCGTCAACTCGACCTGGAGAAAGGCATCGGGGATCTACTCGCCTATGAGGGCGATCTGCGCGTCAGGATCGCCGCCTTTCGTGGCCTTGCTCGTGTCATCCGTGCCTTGCCGGCGGAGGGCCAGAAACGCTATCTGGGTAACAATACGCTGAACTACACCTACCGTCTGGCAATGGACCACCGCCAGCCCGTATGGCTGCAGACCGAGGCCCTTTCACTGCTGAGCGCCATGGGCGATCCCTCGGTGGTGGAGATCATCGGGCACCGCCTGAGCCGGTCGGTCGATGGCGATGACTTCTTCGTGCGCCAGCATGCGGTGCAGGTACTCGCCGATCATGCCGATGTTCCGGGGCTCGGGGCAATGCTGGACACTGCCTCACTTGACCCGAGCCCTACGGTGCGCCAGGCGCTGATCGACCTCCTTGTGCGCCTTCGTCATCCCTCGCTCGAACACTACCTGCCGACCCTGGCCCTCGAGGATGACGCCAGGGAAGTCAGGGGCTTTGCGGTGCATTCCTTGATCCGGCTGATAGAGAGTGACGTCTCCTTCCTCCCCTTCGTCCAGCAACTGACCGAGCGTGGCGCCCGACATGAAAGCGTGGCGACCACCCTGCGCCTCTACTGCCACATCATTCCCGCCATCGCCGCCGTCCTGCTCCGGGAGGGGCAGGAAAAAGCGCTTGAGCACTGGTCACGGACCGGCTTTGCGGTTCTCACCGAGCTCCATACCCGTGCGGAGGATCTCAGGGTGCGACGCTGGGCTGCCCAGGCACGCGAATCGCTCTGGTGCATTGCCGACCCGGCGGCTCGCGACCTTCACCGGGAGCTGGGCAGCCAGGTGGCAGCTGCGCCCCTGCGCAAGCGTAGGAACCTGAAGATTCCGGTGCAGACGGAGGATGACCGGCTGGGTCGTGTGCTGAGCGCCTTGACCCAGGAGGATTTCGGGCTGGATGCCAGCCGTTCCGGCAACCGGCTCTTGTTGCGTCGCTGGGAGTGCTTTCGCTTTCGACTCTGGCGGGCATGGCACGAGTTGACTCACTCATCGCCGGATAAACGCCAGGCCGGGCATCACACTATCGGGCGGGTCTATTATGGCCTCCTGCAGGTGCCTTCGGCTCGAATGTCCGAGCTGAGCCCCACCAAGGTGCCGGGCGAGCCCCTGCACATGAAGGACGAGGATGGCTGGCGTCCCTATCTTCCCTTGATTGACCAGGTGATATCGAGCCTGGACCAGTCCTGGCCGACCCGGCCAATGAAGATCTACACGAGCGAAGGCGTGACCGAGATCACACCTCCCCGGGGACTATTCCCTCGTTTGCGCGCGCGGTTGAAACTGACCTTTCGCTTTGCCCATTACGCCCGGCTGCGTAACTGGGAGGCCGACAGCGGCGGAGCGGCGAACAGCTACATGACAGCCCTCCAGGCGCTGGGCTTTGGGGTGGGTTTTCGTACCCATACCGACGAACAGGCCAGGCCATTGCCCGCGGATCCGGCCGTCCAGCGCTTCTTTCCGGCTTTTGCCTTCCCGACGCTGCTTGTCGGCTGGTGGCATGACTACACCTATTACTTCGTCTCCGTCTATCAGAACACCCTGCGTCAGCTGATCTACTTCCTGGGTGGCATGCTGGCCCTCTTCGTCGGGCGCCACGTCTGGGTCAATGTCACCACGCGACGCGCTCGCAACAAGATTCCGCTGGTGATCGGCGGCTGGGGAACCCGGGGCAAATCGGGTACCGAACGCCTCAAGGCCGCACTCTTCAATGGCATGGGTTTTCACGTGATCTCCAAGACCACGGGCTGCGAGGCGATGTTCCTGCATGGCTACAGCCATCGCGACCTCCAGGAGATGTTCCTTTTTCGCCCCTATGACAAGGCCACCATCTGGGAGCAGGCGGACCTGGTGAAGCTGTCCAGGAAGCTCGATGCCGATGTGTTCCTCTGGGAGTGCATGGGCCTGACGCCCTCCTATGTTCGTATCCTCCAGAAGCAGTGGATGCGCGACGACATCTCTACCATCACCAACACCTATCCCGATCACGAAGATATCCAGGGACCGGCGGGAATCGATATTCCCATCGTCATGACCGAGTTCATTCCCCGGCGCTCCACGCTGATTACCAGCGAGGCGGAGATGCTGCCTATCCTGCAGCAGGCGTCGCAGAAACTCGGCACTCAGTGCTACCACATCGGCTGGATCGAGCCGGAGCTGCTTCCCGGCGATACCCTGTCCCGTTTCCCCTACGAGGAGCATCCCACCAACATCGCCCTGGTGCTGCGCATGGCTGACGAGTTCGATATCCCCCACCTTTTTGCGCTCAAGGCCATGGCCGACCACGTGATTCTCGACCTGGGGGTACTCAAGGTCTATCCGCTTGCCCATGCTCGGGGCCGCAAGTTGCAGTTCACCAACGGCATGTCTGCCAACGAGCGCCTCGGTGCACTGGGCAACTGGAACCGGCTGGGATTCGACAAGCAGGATCCCGAGGCCGAGCCCGGCGTCTGGATCTCGACGGTGATCAACAACCGGGCCGATCGGGTCGCCCGCTCCCGGGTTTTCGCCGATATCCTGGTCAATGACATCACGGCGGATCGCCACTTTCTCATCGGCACCAACCTCGAAGGCTTGATGGGTTATGTCGAGGAGTCCTGGAAGACGCGACGCGAGGAGACCACGCTCTGGCCGCGCTCTCAGGTCGATCCCGATCCCCGAGTCGAATGGCTGCGCATGGCCAGGCGTCTGCGGGTTCCTACCTCGGAGAAGGCCGTGCTGGGAAGACTCTCGGCTATGCTGGAGGGCCTGGGGGTGGAGCACGAGTCGCAGGGGCTGGCAGAGTCCCTGGACGATCCCTCAGGCTACCTGAAGGTGCTGGAGGGGGAGCCTCTGGCCGCTAATTTCGAGACGATTCTCACTCAGCATCGTAGCTATTATCGAGAGTGGCAGGAGTTCAGCGAGCTCGACCGGCGGATAGCCCAGGATCCAGGACCCTCGGAAGCGCTCAACGAGCAGGCAAGAGACCTTCTCTGGAAGTGGTTTAGGGATCGGATCGAGATCGTGCGCTCTCCCTTCGTGACCGGCGAGCAACTGGTCAACCTGATCTGCGAGCAGACGCCGCCTGGCTATACCAACCGCGTACTCGGCATGCAGAACATCAAGGGGCCGGGTCTGGACTGGGTCTACCGCTGGCAGGCTTGGGACAAGATCTATACCGCGGGACAGATGATCCTGACCGGCAACCGCGGCGAGGCTACCCGGGGGCTGCAGTTCCTGGCCAGCTTCCAGGAGTACGGCCTGCTTTCGGCAGAATACATGCAGGACCTGCTGCACCGGGCACGCGAACTCCCCGTGGCACAGAGCGAGAGCTTCCAGGCGGAACTCAGGCTTATCGCCGCCAATCTCGAGGCCAGGAGTCGGTCCGCCGACGAGGCAAGCCATTCCCTTGATGAGCCGGCGGGGGGACTCTGGCTGATGCTTGTGACCTGGGTGGAGAAATTCCTCGATGTGGGCGATGCCGTTCGGCGCCGTCGTATTGCCAATCGCA
>NZ_JACUUD010000157.1 GCF_014859505.1 Halomonas sp. | reverse complement strand
GTGGTGGCGGGCTTCACGTCCAACACTTCCACCTCGAAGGTCAGGGTACGCCCTGCCAGCGGGTGGTTGAAGTCCACATCGATCATGTCGCCGTCGATGGCGCTGATCACCCCGGGCAGCTCGCCGCCGGAGGGGTCGGCGAAGGACATCACGGTGCCCACCTCCAGCGCCTCGTCGCCGAAGTTGTCGCGCTTCAGGCGCTGGATGTTCTGGGGGTTGTGCTGGCCGAAGGCGTGCTCCGGGGTGATCTGGAAACTGCCGCTCTCGCCGGCGGTGAGGCCCTTCATGGGGTGCTCGAAGCCGGGCGGCAGGTTGCCGTCGCCCACCTGGAAGGTGGCCGCGGCCTTGTCGCGGGTGGAGTCCACCACGGTGCCGTCTTCCAGCTTGAGGGTGAAGTGCAGGGTCACTTCCATGCCCTCGTCGATGCGGTATTGCTCGCTGTTCTGGTCGGTCATGGGATCTTGGGCTCGGTAAAGATGATTAGGTTCGGTGGCCTCGCTAGGGCCAGGCGACACTGCCGGGCGCCTATCGGCGCCATTCGTCGAAGCGTCGAACCGCCGGCGGAGCCGATCTCCCACAAGGGCCCCGAGAGGTCAGCTGCGCTTGCGGGCGCGGCGCTTCTCGCCGAACACCGACTCCCAGATCAGGCCGATGGCCCCCAGGGTGATGCCGATGTCCGCGACGTTGAAGGCCGGGTAGTACCAGCCGGCGACGTGGAAGGAGAGGAAGTCCACCACGTAGCCGTGCACCAGGCGGTCGTAGAGGTTGCCCAGCGCCCCGCCGATGATGGCCGCCAGCGATACCGCCAGCAGCGTCTCGTCGCGCTTCAGCCGGGTCAGCCAGATGGTCAGGCCGACGCTGGCCCCCACGGCGATGGCGGCGAAGAACCAGCGCTGCCAGCCGGGGTGGTCGGCCAGGAAGCTGAAGGCGGCGCCGGTGTTGTGCAGCAGCGTCAGGTTGAAGAACGGCAGCACCTCCACCGGGCGGGCGTATTCCAGCCAGGCGCTGGCGGCGGTCTTGGTGGCCAGGTCCAGCACGATGATCGCCACGGCCAGCCACAGCCAGCGCAGCGGGCGCTGCATGGCCGCTCTCTCCCGTTCTGGCTCGGCGCACGGGGTCTGTCGCTTCTCGCTTCCGGGCATGCTGCCCACCTCACGCATAGTGTCGGTGCTCGCCGGGGCCGTCCGGCAGGTTGCTGATGCAGCGCCCGCACAGGTCGTCGTGCCCTTCGTGGCTGCCCACGTCCTCGCGGTGGTGCCAGCAGCGCTCGCACTTCCGGTGGGCGCTGGCGGCCACCGCCACCTTCAGGCCGGCGAGTTCGGTGGCCTCGGCCTGCTCGCCCTCGGCCAGCGGCCTGAGGGTCACCTCGCTGGTCAGCATCACGAAGCGCAGCTCGTCGCCCAGCTTGGCGAGCGTCGCCTGCAGGGCGTCGTCCACGTAGAGGATGACCTCGGCGGCCAGGCTGCCCTTGATGGTCTTGGCGTTGCGGGCGTCCTCCAGGCACTTGTTGACGGCCTGCTTCACCTCCAGCACCCGCTCCCAGAAGTCGCGGCCCATGGCGGCGTCGCCCTCCAGGGTGGCGAGGCCCTGGTAGTAGGTCGCCAGCAGCACGCTGTCGCCGCGCTCGCCGGGGATGTGCTCGAAGATCTCCTCGGCGGTGAAGCTGAGGATCGGCGCGACCCAGCGGGAGAGCGCTTCCACCACGTGGTAGAGGGCGGTCTGGGCGCTGCGGCGAGCCAGGGAGTCGGTCTGGGTGGTGTACTGGCGATCCTTGATCACGTCCAGGTAGAAGCCGCCCAGCTCCCGGGCGCAGAAGCCGTGGACCTGCTGGTAGACGTCCAGGAAGCGATACTCCTGGTAGGCGGTCTCGATGCGCGCCTGCAGCTGGGCGGCGCGGTCCACCACCCACTGGTCCAGGGCCAGCATCTCGCCTGCGGCCACGGCGTCGCGGCTCGGCTCGAAGCCGTTGAGGTTGGCCAGCAGGAAGCGCGCGGTGTTGCGGATGCGGCGGTAGACGTCGGCGGTGCGCTTGAGGATCTCGTCGGAGACCGCCATCTCGTGGCCGTAGTCGGTGGAGGCGACCCACAGGCGCAGGATGTCGGCGCCGAGCTTGTCCATCACCTCCTGGGGGGCCACCACGTTGCCCATGGACTTGGACATCTTGCGGCCCTGGGCGTCCACGGTGAAGCCGTGGGTGAGCAGCCCGCGGTAGGGCGGGTGGCCGTCGATGGCGCAGCCGGTCAGCAGCGAGGAGTGGAACCAGCCGCGGTGCTGGTCGGAGCCCTCCAGGTAGAGGTCGGCCACGGGGCCCGTCTTGTGGCCGTGGGGGTGCGAGCCGCGCAGCACGTGGCGGTGGGTGGTGCCGGAGTCGAACCAGACGTCCAGGGTGTCGGTGACCTTGTCGTAGTCGGCGGCCTCCTCGCCCAGCAGCTCCGCCGGGTCGAGGCGGAACCAGGCGTCGATGCCCTCCTTCTCGACGCGCTTGGCGGCCTCCTCCATCAGCTCCAGGGTGCGCGGGTGCAGCTCGCCGGTGGCCCTGTGCAGGAAGAAGGGGATCGGCACGCCCCAGTTGCGCTGGCGGGAGATGCACCAGTCCGGGCGGTTGGCGATCATGCTGTGCAGGCGCGCCTGGCCCCAGGCCGGCGTGAAGTGGGTGGCCTCGATGCCCGCGAGGGCCTGCTCGCGCAGGGTCTTGCCATCCTTGCCCTTCACGTCCATGCCCACGAACCACTGGGCGGTGGCGCGGTAGATCACCGGGGTCTTGTGGCGCCAGCAGTGCATGTAGCTGTGGGTGATCGGCTCGTGGTGCATCAGCGCGCCGACCTCGCGCAGCTTCTCGACGATCTGCGGGTTGGCCTTCCAGATCATCTGGCCGCCGAAGTAGGGCAGGTCGTCGGCGTAGACGCCGTTGCCCTGCACCGGGCTCAGGATCTCCTCGAAGGCCATGCCGTGCTCGCGGCAGGTGACGAAGTCATCCATGCCGTAGGCGGGCGCGGAGTGGACGATGCCGGTGCTGCCCACCTCGGCCTCGACGTAGTCGGCGAGATACACCGGCGAGAGACGATCATAGAACGGGTGGCGGAAGCGGATGCCGTCGAAGGCCTCGCCGCGGGCGGTGGCGATCACCTCGCCCGAGAGGCCGAAGCGCGCCAGGCAGGACTCGACCAGCTCCTCCACCAGCACCAGCAGCCGCTCGCCGGTATCCACCAGGGCGTAGGTGAACTCGGGGTGGACGTTGAGCGCCTGGTTGGCGGGGATGGTCCAGGGGGTGGTGGTCCAGATGACGATGGCGGCGGGCCTGGGCAGCGCCGCCAGGCCGAAGGCGGCGGCCAGGCGGTCGGCGTCCTCCACCGGGAAGGCCACGTCGATGGCGTCGGACTTCTTGTCGGCGTACTCCACCTCGGCCTCGGCCAGGGCGGAGCCGCAGTCGAAGCACCAGTTGACGGGCTTGAGGCCCTTGAAGACGTAGCCCGCCGCGACCATGTCGGCCAGGGCGCGGATCTCGCCCGCCTCGTTGGCGAAGTCCATGGAGCGGTAGGGGTTGTCCCAGTCGCCCATCACGCCCAGGCGCACGAAGTCGGCCAGCTGGCCCTGGATCTGCTCGCCGGCGTACTCGCGGCACAGCTCGCGGGCACGTTCGGCCTCCAGGTGCTTGCCGTGGGTGGTCTCCACCTTGTGCTCGATGGGCAGGCCGTGGCAGTCCCAGCCGGGCACATAGGGGGCGTCGAAGCCGGCCAGGTTCTTCGACTTGACGATGATGTCCTTGAGGATCTTGTTGACGGCGTGACCGATGTGGATGCTGCCGTTGGCGTAGGGAGGGCCGTCGTGCAGCACGAACAGCGGCTTGCCCCGGCGCTCCTCGCGCAGGCGGTGGTAGAGGTCCTGCTGCTGCCACTGGGCCAGCCGCTCCGGCTCGCGCTTGGGCAGCATGCCGCGCATCGGGAAATCGGTTTCTGGCAGGTTCAGAGTGTGCTTGTAGTCGCTCATATCCTGGGGGTCAGCCGTCGTCGTGGTCGGCGGGGGTCCCCGCCGAGGAATCGGAAGTCACGGCCTCGCGCGCCAGCGGCGCCGATGCCAGAGGAAGAGAATCATCGTTATTGAGGACCGGGTGCTGTAAGGCATGCTCGGCGGCACCGGCTTCGGGGTGCTGAAGAAAATACGCCCTGGCGCGCCGCTGGTCGGCGCCGATCTGGTGCTTCAGGGCGTCGAAGTGCTCGAACTTCACCTCGCCGCGCAGCTTGGCGCAGGGAAACACCCGCAGGCGCTCGCCGTAGAGGTCGCCGTCGAAGTCGAACAGGTGCACCTCGAGCACCGGCCGGGTGCTGCCCACCGTGGGGCGCCAGCCGATATTGGCCACGCCGGGCAGGCGGCGGCCGTCGGGCAGCTCGCTGACCACCGCATAGACGCCGTGCAGGGCCAGGGAGCGCACCGGCTGGGGCAGGTTGGCGGTGGGCACGCCGATGGTGCGGCCGAGCTTCTGGTCGGCTATCACGCGGCCGCCCAGCCGGTAGGGGCGCCCCAGCAGCCTGGCCGCGGCCTCGAAGTTGCCGCTGGCCAGCAGGGTGCGGATGCGGGAACTGGAGACGCGGTCGTCGTCGATGGTGAAGGTGCGGGTGTGCTCGACGCCGAAGCCGCGCCGCTCGCCGATCTCGGTGAGCAGGTGGAAGTCGCCGCGGCGGTCGCAGCCGAAGCGGAAGTCATCGCCCACCACCAGGTGGCGCACGCCGAGGCCCTCGATCAGCACCCTGTCGATGAAGGCCTCGGCGGTGAGGCTGCGCAGGGCGTCGTTGAAGGGCAGGCAGAGCACCCGCTCCACCCCCGCCTCGCCCAGCAGGCGCACCTTGTCGCGCAGCAGGGTGAGGCGCGGCGGCGCCTGGTCGCCGGCGAAGAACTCCCGGGGCTGTGGCTCGAAGACCACCACGGTGACCGGCAGCTGCAGCGTGGCGGCCTGTTCTCGGCACTGGTCGAGGATCGCCTGGTGGCCCCGGTGCACCCCATCGAAATTGCCGATGGTGGCCACGCAGCCGCGGTGCTCGTCGCGCAGGTTGTGCAGTCCTCGGATCACTTGCATGGCGTTGCTCGAGCCCCGCTTACCAGAAGGTGGTCGTAAAGTGGGCGATTATACCGGACCGCCGGCCCCTTGACAGCCGGGCCGGCCTGGTCCCTGGCTATCCAGCACGATTCGTTGCCGGCCACCCTGTGGGAGCTGGGCTTTGCCCGGCGAATGGAGACCGAAGGGCTCCTAGGCGGCGGCAGGAACGCAAGCAACGCCGCAGGGGCGCCTGCGGCGCCATTCGCCCGGCGGAGCCTGGCTCC
>NZ_JACUUD010000028.1 GCF_014859505.1 Halomonas sp. | reverse complement strand
AAGGGGCGGCCCAAGGGCCGCCCCTTGTCGTTTCCGTACCCCGCCGATCCCACCAACGACGCCGCCCCCGGCCAGGGCCGGGGGCGGCAGCGAGGAAGCAATTTCCTCGGAGGTGAGTGGAAAGGCGATTACCAGGTGGATTCCTCGTCGTCCTCGTCAGGGGTCTCCCACTCCTGCTCCTCCTCTTCTTCCTCTTCGTCGATGGTCCACTCCTCTTCCTCTTCCTCGTACTCGGTGTCGTACTCGGAGGCTTCGAGGTCGGTGCTCTCGAAGGTGTCGTCGGCACCGGCACTGCCGTAGTTCTCATCGGGAGCCGGTTCCTCGTGCGGCGCCGGCTCCTGCGGTTCCTCGTCGTGCAGGTCGGCGAAGGCCAGCGGGCTGGCGGCCAGGCCGAAGGTGATACCGACGATACCGAGTTTCTTGAGGAATTCCTTGGACATCATGTTCGCGCCTCCTATGGGGTCTGAACTTGAGTTTTCCTGTGCGGAAGCCGGTGGCCTCCGTCCTTGAGGAAGCCTGTGGCCTCCATGTCGACGGGCCGGATGGTGCGTGGCGCCGTCGCTTCCTGCTCACCCCGAAGGTTGCAGGCTGCGGGCCAATTCACGGGCATCTCTTTTTAAAATCATTAAATATCAAATAGTTGAAGAAATACTCCATGTGCCAGCCAGGCACCGAGATCGGCGCCGAACCTGGTGCAATCTGGCACATGGGGCCCGCCGACACAGCAGGCCGACACGTTTCGTGAGGATCCGCAGGCCGCCAAACGGAAACACTGTTCACAAAGTCGCGAAACTGAGCTTTAATACAAGGGTGAAAACGTTCTGTACTCTCCGCGAGGTTAGGTGATGGCCCGCCCCCTCTGTCTGCTCTTCGACTGCGACGGCACCCTGGTCGACAGCGAGCCGCTGCTCGCCGACGAGATGGCCACCGCCCTCAACGCCGTGGGCCTGCCGTTCCAGGCCAGCGACTACATCGGCGAATTCCGCGGGGCCCGCTTCCGCCGCATCGTCGCGACGCTGGAGAGCCGCCACGGCTGTGTCGACCCCGAGGTGCTGGAGCCCCTGGAGGCAGCCATGCGTGCCAACCTCAATCGCCGCCTGGTCACCGAGCTCACCCCCATCACCGGCGCCACCGAAGCCCTGGCCGCACTCCACGACTACCCCATGGGCGTCGTCTCCAACGGCCCAGTCAACAAGATCCGCACCTCTCTGAAGGCCACCGGCCTGGCCGACCTGTTCGGCGACCACCTGTTCAGCGCCTATGAGGCCAACTGCTGGAAGCCCGACCCCTGTCTCTATTGTCACGCCGCCAGCGAGATGGGCTATGCCCCGCAGCAGTGCCTGGCCATCGAGGACTCGGTGGTAGGCGTGCATGCCGCCCTGAACGCCGGCATGACGGTGGTACACCTCAACCGCTTCCCGGACGTCGAGGAGACCCCGGAGGGCGCCATCATGATCACCAGCATGTTCCAGCTGCCCACCGTGGTGGCTCGGCTCACCATGGAGTCGCGGGCCGCCAGCCACTGAGGCCCGCCCCCGTCTCGCGGCCCTGCTTTCGCATCTTCGGCCAGCATGCAGGCGATGCCCGCGGGCGCTATCATTCCCACGTCATCCTTGATCGCCCGCCACCCACTCCGCCAGGGAGCCTTGCCATGCCGTCACTCCAGGACCAGCTGCGCGGTCTCGTCTACTCCACCGAACACGGCGAGCTCTGCCCCGCCTGCCGCCAGCCGGTGGCCGAGTGCCGCTGCGCGGCGGTGGCCGAACAGTCGCGACTGGCCGAGCTCGACGGCATCGTGCGCCTTCGCCGCGAGACCAGCGGGCGCAAGGGCAAGGGGGTCACCACCGTGTCCGGGGTTCCGCTGCCGGAGGCCGAGCTCAAGGCCCTGGCCAAGCGGCTGAAGAAGGTGTGCGGCACCGGCGGCGCCGTCAAGGAGGGCGTGATCGAGATCCAGGGGGATCATCGCGAGCGACTCAAGGCGGAGCTGGAAAAACTCGGCCACACCGTCAAACTGGCCGGCGGCTGAGTCGGTCAGGCGCCGCAGCAGGCGCGCAGGGCGGCCAGGGAGACCTCCACCGGCGCCTCCACCTTGAGAACGTAGAGATCATCGGCGCGGGTGCGGCCGAGATTGAAACAGGCGATGGGCGTACCATCGCGAGCGGCGGCGCGGGCGAAGCGAAAGCCGGAGAAGACCATCAGCGAGGAGCCCACCACCAGCAGGGCATCGCTCTCCTCCACCAGCGCAAAGGCCCGCGCCACGCTCTCCCTGGGAACGCTGTCACCGAAGAACACCACGTCGGGCTTCCAGATGCCACTGCCGCAGCGGGAGCAGTCGGGCACCCGGAAGTCGGAGAAATCGGCCTCCAGATCGGCATCGCCATCGGGGGCCGCCCGGGCCGACACGTCGGCCCAGCGGGGATTGAGCCGCGCCAGTTCCGCATGAAGCGCGTGGCGCATGCGACTCGCCCCACAGGCCATGCAGCGCACCCGGTCGGCGCGACCGTGCAGGTCGATGACCCGCCGCGACCCCGCCCGCTGGTGCAGGCCATCGACGTTCTGGGTGATCACCCCGCTGATTCGCCCCAGGCTCTCCAGCTCGGCCAGCAGCCGATGGGCCGGGTTGGGACGCGCCTCGCCGAGCACCCGGAATCCCGCCAGGGCCCGCGCCCAGTAGCGCTGGCGCGCGGCGTGGCTGCCCATGAACTGCTGGTGCTGCATGGGCGGCGGACGCTTCCACTCACCGTGCCGGTCGCGGTAGTCGGGGATTCCACTGCCGGTGCTGACGCCGGCGCCAGTGAGCACCGCCAGGCGCGGATAGCGGGCCGCGAAGTCATCCAGCGCCTGGCGCGTCTCGGCGCCCAGCGCCATGCCCTGAATGGCTGACGTCATGCCGGTGGTCTCCCTGCGGTGTGTCAAGATGGCGGCGTACAGCCATTAACTGAGTGCAAGAAGTGCCAAAAGTGCCGCACGCCGAAAGAGCATGGCCCCGGAGGGTCGAGGTTGTCTAGAATGGTCCCACCGTCTCGACACTCCGCCACTCACCCACTGATGGGCAAGGAACCCCGATGGCCTGGCTGGAATACCTGCTTCCCCTGATCTTCGTCTTCCCGCTGGCCGCCCTGGCGGTGATCGTGGTGGCGCTGCGTAACCTGCAGGACGCCCGGGTGCGCTCCCCCTTCGACGCCCACCCGCTGCGGGAACCCGGCCAGGCCCTGCGTGACCGCCTGGACCGCGCCTTCGCCGACTTGTTCCTCAACGGTGCCCTGGGGCCGATCGCCACCCTGGCGCCGCTGGTCTACGGCATGGGCCGCATGCTCTTCGCCACCGAGCAGGACTGGGTCGAGTGGGCCCTCTATGGCGTGTTCAGCACCCTGCTGATGCTGCTCTTCTGCTTCCTGCTGATGCGCGACTTCCAGCGCATTCGACGCCTGAAACTGGGGCTCGCCTGCGAGTTGGCGGTGGGCCAGGAGCTGGAGCGGTTGATACGACCCGAGGCGCACCCCTATTACGTCTTCCACGATGTGCCGGCCAAGGGCACCCGCATCAATCACGTGGTGGTCACCCCCTGCGGCGTCTTCGTGGTGGAGACCCGCGCGCGCACTCGGCCCTTCACCCCCACCGGCAAGGAGGTCAACCTGGTCACCGTGGAACCGTCACGCCTGCGCTTCCCCGGCTGGAGCGAGCGCCAGCCGCTGGAGAAGACCCGCGAGCTGACCGGGTGGATGGCCGACTGGCTCTCCGAGCTCACCGGCCGCGCAGTGCCGGTCATGGGCGTTCTGACGCTGCCCGGCTGGGACGTGGAGAGCCGCCAGGGCCCCGATGACCTGCTGGTGGTCAGCGGCGAAGACCTGGCCGACCGGCTCGCCGGGCTCTGCCCCGGCGAGTTCGATAACGAGACCCATGACGCCGTGATCGGCGTCCTGATGGAGCGCGTCGCCCGACTGGAGCGACTGCCGGGCCACCCCGACTAGGGTGAGATTGGCCAGTTTGACACGGCCAGGCGTTGCCCCCTCAGTCCCCCCGCAGCCGACCTCCCATCTCTTGGGCCAGATCCACGGCGTAGTGGTCGGTCATGCCGCCGATGAAATCGAGCATGCGCCGATAGCTGTCGTAGAGCGACCAGGAGGGGCGCGGGGTGTTCTCACCGATCAGCGCCAGCACCCGCTGGTGCTTGAAGGTCGAGTGCCCGGTATGGTGGAGCTCGTGGGCGGCCCCGATAAAGGCCTCCAGCAGAATGCCCAGGGTCGTGTAGGCGCCGATCTCCAGCTTGGCCTTGCGCTCGTTCTGGAAGATCCGCTCACGGGCCAGCTGCTTGGCGGCCTTGACGCCCCAATCCAGGTCCGGATGGCAGAGCTCCAGCAGGTCCTGGCGCAGGCGCCCGGCGAGCAGCTCCGCCTCGTGCTGCACGAACACCGCCCCCACGTCGTTCACCGCCCGCTCCATGGCCGCCCCGCGCAGGGCGGCGATGCGCCGCCGCTGGGAGACCCCGTGGCGCTGCATGGCCGCATAGTCCGCCGGCTCGCCCCCGGCGATCTGGATCAGCACATCGGCGACCTCCTCGAAGCGCAGGATACCCATCTCCAGGCCATCCTCCAGGTCGAGCAGTGCGTAGCAGATATCGTCGGCGGCCTCCACCAGCCAGGCCAGCGGGTGGCGACACCAGCGCCCCGCCCCCTGGGGCAGCAGCCCCAGCCGCTCGGCCACCTCGACCAGCAGTTCGCGCTCGCTCTGGTAACAGCCGAACTTGCCGGCCGTTCCGCCGTGCTCCACCGTCCAGGGGTACTTGAGCAGGGTGCCCAGGGTCGCCGTGGTCAGGCGCATGCCGCCGCGGAACTGGTTGTATTCGACCTGGGTGACGATGCGAAAGCCCTGGGCGTTGCCCTCGTAGGTGAGCAGGTCCTGGCGCTCGAGTTCCGACAGGCCCTCGAGCAGACCGCTGCCGTTGGCGCGGGCGAACCAGTCGCGAATGGCGTACTCGCCGGCATGGCCGAAGGGCGGATTGCCGATGTCGTGGCCCAGGCAGGCCGCCTGGACGATCACCCCCATATCCGCCGGGGTGATCCACCCAGGCAGGCGGCCGCTTAGCCGCTCGCCGACGATCATGCCCAGCGAGCGGCCCACACAGCCCACCTCCAGGGAGTGGGTCAGGCGGGTGTGGATATGGTCGTTGTCGGTCAGCGGGTGCACCTGGGTCTTGCGCCCCAGGCGGCGGAAGGAACCAGCGAAGACGATGCGATCGTGATCCTTGTGGAAGGGGCTGCGGCCGATCTCGTCGCGGCCGCCGCCGGGGCGCTCGTCGCGCCGGTCGTGCAGGCGGCTCGGGTCCAGCAGCCGCTCCCAGCTCATCTGCGTCATGGGCATTCTCTCCTTGAGAATCCCATTCTGGCAGCCCCGACCGCCGCCGCCCAGCCCCTACTCCCCGTCGGCCAGCGCCGGCAGCAACACCTTCAATTTACGGGTCAGCGTATTGCGTCCCCAGCCGAGCAGCTCCGCGGCCTCCCCCTTGCGCCCGCCGGTGTGGCGCAGCGCGGTCTCGATGAGGATCTTCTCGAAGTCCGGTACGGCCTCCTCCAGCAGATGGGTGTGTCCCGCCGCCAGGGCCCGGTCGGCCCAGTCGCGGAAGGCGGTGCGCCAGTCGCCGCTGGGCGCGGGGCTGCCATCCTCGTGGCGCAGCTCCGGCGGCAGGTCCTCCACCAGGATCTCGCGGCCCGAGGCCATCACCGTCAGCCAGCGGCAGGTGTTCTCCAGCTGGCGCACATTGCCCGGCCAGGGCAGATGGGTCAGATGGGTCTCGGCCTCGGGGGTCAGCACCTTGATGTCGGTGGAGAGCTCCTTGGCCGCCTCGGCCAGGAAGTGGCGAGCCAGCTGGGGGATGTCCTCGCGCCGCTCGGCCAGCTTCGGCAGGTGCACGCGGATCACGTTGAGGCGATGGAAGAGGTCCTCGCGGAAGCGCCCGTCATCCACCAGGTTCTCGAGATTCTGGTGGGTGGCGGCGATGATGCGCACATCCACCTTCACCGGCGTATGGCCACCGACCCGGTAGAACTCGCCGTCGGCCAGCACCCGCAGCAGGCGGGTCTGGGTCTCGGCGGGCATGTCGCCGATCTCGTCCAGGAACAGGGTGCCGCCATCGGCCTGCTCGAAGCGCCCCTGGCGCTGGGAGGTCGCCCCGGTGAAGGCGCCCTTCTCGTGGCCGAACAGCTCCGACTCGATCAGGTCTCTGGGGATCGCCGCCATGTTGAGCGCGATGAAGGGCTTGCCGGCCCGCGGGCTGTGCTGATGGAGGGCCCGGGCCACCCGTTCCTTGCCGGTGCCCGATTCGCCGTTGATCAGCACCGTGATGTGCGAGTGCGACAGCCGGCCGATGGCGCGAAACACCTCCTGCATGGCCGGCGCCTCGCCAATGATCTCAGCGCCCAGCCCCTCGGGCACGCTCACCGGGCGCTGGCGCTCCCTGGCATGGGCCACGGCGCGCCGCACCAGCGCCAGCGCCTCGTCCACGTCGAAGGGCTTGGGCAGGTACTCGAAGGCGCCACCCTGGTAGGAGGCCACCGCGCTGTCCAGGTCGGAGTGAGCGGTCATCACGATCACCGGCAGGTCGGGATGGGCCTCGCGCACCCGGGCCATCAGGTCCAGGCCATCGATCCCCGGCATGCGGATATCGGTGACCAGCACATCGGGCGGGGTGTCGAGCAGGCGCTGCAGGGCCGTATCGGCGCGCTCGATGCACTCCACATCGAGATCGGGTTGGGCGAGGGCACGTTCGAGCACCCAGCGGATGGCGCGGTCGTCATCGACGACCACCACGCGTGCAGCGTCAGTCATGGCGCTTCTCCAGGGGAATCAGCAGTCGGAATTCGGTCTGTCCGGGCACGGAATTACATTCGATCAGGCCCTGATGCTGGTGAAGGATCGCCTGGGCGATGGAGAGCCCCAGGCCGCTGCCTTCGGGGCGACCCGAGACCATGGGATAGAAAAGCGTCTCTCGCAGCGCCTCGGGCACTCCCGGACCGTTGTCGATCACCCCCACCTCGCACACCAGGCGGTGACGCTCCGCCCCCAGGGTGAACTGACGCCGCGCCCGGGTACGCAGCACCAGCCGAGGCCCGGGCGTTCCCGCCTCGGTCATCGCCTCCACGGCGTTGCGCGCCACATTGAGCACCGCCTGGATCATCTGGGCCTCGTCACCGGCCAGGTCGGGCAGACTGGGGTCATAATCCCGCTCGACCCGCACCCCGGGTTGCTCGACGATCAGCAGAGAGCGCACCCGCTCCAGCACCTTGTGGATGTTCAGCGGCTCATGGCGGGTCACCCGGTTGGGGCCCAGCATGGAGTCCACCAGATCGCGCAGCCGGTCCACCTCCTCGACGATGATCCGGGTGAACTCCTTCAGGTCCGGATCATCCAGGTCGCGCTCCAGCAGCTGGGCCGCCCCGCGGATGCCGCCCAGGGGGTTCTTCACCTCGTGGGCCAGGCCTCGAGTCAGCACCTTGATGGTCTCCTGGCGGGTCATCAGCGCCTCCTCCCGGGAGATGCGCATCAGCCGGTCGCGGGGCTCGATCTCCAGCAGCAGCTCCTCCCGGGAGAGCGGCGTGACCGTGTAATCTACCGTCAGCGCCTCGCCGCCCAGCATGGTCAGGCGAGCCTCGCGCTGAGTGAAGGGGTGAAACTCGTCCCGGGCCTTGCCCAGGACCTCGCCGAGCCCATCATCGCTCTCCATCAGGGCGCACAGCGCCACACCCTTCACCCGGCTGAGGCTGTTCGCCAGCAGCGCCTCGGCGGCAGGGTTCATCCATCGCAGCCTCAGCTCGCCGTCCAGCAGGACCACGGCGGTAGAGAGGTGCTCCATCAAGCGTTGGTACATCGATTCGGCCATGTCGGATCCTGAGGGGAGACACCAAGCGACTGCAAGAAGCGCGCCAGCTTCACGAGGCCCCACAACAGGGGCCCGCTCCGTCAGGTCACGGCGCTGATGCACCAAAATAGAGCATAACGAGCAGACCTGCACGTCGCGACGGCCACTCCTGGTGCGCCCGGCGCCCCACGAAGACTCAGCGGGCGGGGCCACGTTCCTCATGACGGCGCAGCGGGGGATCATCCGAGGGTAGCCGGCGAACCCCTTCGTCTCCGCTACGCAGCGGCGACGGCGCCTCGACGGGTGGAGGCGCCGGCTTTACGGGCGGGTAGAGCGGCCCGCCGCCATGGGGCGGCCAGCGGTCGCCATGCGGGGGGCGACAGGGCCTCGGGCTGCCGTCCGGGCACCACGGCCAGGGTGCCCAGCGAGGGGGCAGCTAATTGGCGGGGCGGTTGACGCTGGCCCGGTGCACGTAGATGGTCACCGGTGAGCTACGGTGGCGAACGGCACCGCTGCCGTCGAGAAGCTCTGCCTGCAGCACATGCTCCCCGGGATTCATGTTGGCCACCATGAAGGACGTAGTGTGCATCGCCGTCTGGCTCACCTGGCCATCCACCAGCAGGCGCACCCGATGGTCCTCGCGCAGCTCGGGCTCGATGCCCAGTTCCACCGATACATTGCCCGCCGCCCCCACCGGGAAGGCCTGCTCATGGCTGGGCGAGAGGATGCGAAAACCGTCATAGGGCATGAAGGGCTGCCCGGGGGAGCCCGTCGCAGCAGCCGCGCCGCTGCCCTCGAGGCGCGGCGCCGGCTGACCGGTGCGCACCTCGCCGCTGGAAGGCACCACCGTCAGCGGCGCCAGCTCCACCTGCTCGCCGCCCCGGTCCGGGTTGTCGGTGAAGACCACGTTGCCCTGGGCGTCGGTGGTGCGATAGATCGTCTGGGCCTGGGCAGCCAGGCTGAACGACAGCCCCACCGCCAGTGCCATCAAGGCCTTGTTCATGGATACCCCCTGCACGCCGCCTTCCCGGCGGTCTGTGGATAGAGTCCCGCACTGCCTCTGCGGCGCAGGACTCCCGTCGTAGGTGCTCCCTTGGATAGTGAACAAGATAAAGGGGTTCCGCCATGACGGAACCCCTTTTCGATCAACGCCGGGGCGTCGATGCCGGGCCAGGTCGTTTGGCGCCTGGCCGCGGCCGTCATCGGCCGCTGGCCGTTAGCAGCTGTAGTACATGTCGAACTCGATGGGGTGGGTGGTCATGCGAATGCGCTCCACGTCTTCCATCTTCAGCTCGATGTAGGCATCGATCATGTCATCGGTGAACACCCCGCCCTCGGTCAGGAAGGCGCGATCCTGGTCCAGCGCCTCCAGAGCCTGGTCGAGGCTGTGGGCCACGGTCGGCACAGCCTTGCCCTCTTCCGGCGGCAGGTCATAGAGGTTCTTGTCCATGGCGTCGCCGGGGTGGATCTTGTTCTTGATGCCGTCGATACCGGCCATCAGCATCGCCGCGAAGCACAGGTAGGGGTTGGCAGTCGGGTCCGGGAAGCGGAGCTCGACGCGCTTGCCCTTGGGGCTGGCGGTGTAGGGAATGCGGATGGAGGCCGAGCGGTTGCGAGCACTGTAGGCCAGCATCACCGGCGCCTCGAAGCCAGGCACCAGGCGCTTGTAGGAGTTGGTGGAGGCGTTGGCGAAGGCGTTCAGGGCCCGGGCGTGCTTGATGATGCCGCCGATGTAGTAGATCGCCATCTCGGAGAGACCGGCGTACTCGTCACCCGCGAACTGATTGTTGCCCTCCTTCCAGAAGGACTGGTGAACATGCATCCCGCTGCCGTTGTCGCCGACCAGCGGTTTGGGCATGAAGGTGGCGGTCTTGCCGTAGGCGTGAGCCACGTTGTGGATCACGTACTTCATCTCCTGGACCTCATCGGCCTTCTTGACCAGGGTATTGAACTTGATCCCGATCTCGTTCTGGCCGGCGTTGGCCACCTCGTGGTGGTGCACCTCGACGGTCTGGCCGATGGCCTCCAGGGTGTTGCACATGGCGCCGCGGATGTCATGGAAGCTGTCCACCGGGGGCACCGGGAAGTAGCCACCCTTGACACGTGGACGGTGGGCCAGGTTGCCACCCTCGATGGCGCGATCGGTGGACCAGGCACCCTCTTCCGAGGAGATCTTGTACATGGAGCCCTCGATATCGGACTTCCAGTGCACCTCGTCGAAGATGAAGAACTCGGGCTCGGGGCCGAAGAAGGCGGTGTCGCCCAGGCCGGTGGACTGCAGGTAGGCCTCGGCGCGCTTGGCGATGGAGCGCGGATCACGCTCGTAGCCCTGCATGGTGGCCGGCTCGATGATGTCGCAGCGCAGCACCAGGGTGGCGTCCTCGGTGAAGGGATCGAGGAAGGCGGTGCCATCTTCCGGACGCAGGATCATGTCGGACTCGTTGATGCCCTTCCAGCCGGAGATGGAAGAGCCATCGAACATCTGGCCGTTCTCGAAAAACTCCTCGTCCACATCACGGGCCGGAATGGTGACGTGCTGTTCCTTGCCACGGGTATCGGTGAAGCGCAGATCGACCCACTTCACGTCATGTTCTTCAATCAGGGCGAGAGTCTTGGCAGACATGGTGTCCTCCGGGGTTGAACTCGGCTCGAAGCCTGGGTGATGCAAGATCGGGATATGTCTAATTCGGGGTACTGCGAAGTTGTAACACGCCGTGGACACCCTGCCCACGGCTGCCGGCATTCACTCCAGCACTGCCCGATACAATGCACACGCCATGCCAACACTGCACCCCAATGCGGCAAAAAATAAACAATTACCTGATTTTATTATATAAAGCGGGAAAAGCAGGCGCACCAGCCTGAATCAGCGACGCTCTTGTTCCATGCGCCGCCAGCGTATCGTTCCAGCAAATGCACCATATAGGTGCGCAATGCCTCATCAATGCACTCTGACGGCGCGCCTTACGCTGCCAATACCCGACCACGCCGACCGGCGGGCCAAAACCACCCTATGGCTAACCAGAAAAACCGCGCCCGAACCCTTTGATACGCACACTCACCAACGGCTACACTTGCTTACCAGCGCCCTAAGGCACCGGCAGCGAACCCTGGCAGCCGGTCCGTGCCCTCATGGTGCGGCCCCATTCTGGAGTTCGCATGAGCGATTTCACCGGCTGCATTCTCATCGACGCCCGCAGCGCCGGCTCGCGCCTGCCACGGCAGCTGGCCGTGGTCGCACCGCTGGCCCGTACCGACGCCACCCCCTTCGCCCTGCAGATCATCGACGATACCGGAGACCCCCGCCTGCCTCGCATCGCCCAGCGTTTCGGGGCGCGCCTGCTCGGCGTCTCTCCCGCCCCCCTGGGGCAACGCATCAACGACGCCATCGCCCTCAGTAACGGCGAGGTACTGATCTTTCCCGGTATCGGCAATGCCACCAGCGCCGATGCGCTGGAGCAGCTGGCCACCGAGGTTGCCACGGGCAGGTTCGATGCCGCCCTTCTCCCTACCCTGCACCGCGGCCCGCTACAGCGCCTGCTGGCCAGGATCAGGCGCCTGCCCCATGGCGAAGGCCTGTGCCTGTCTCGCACCTGGTTCGAGCGCATCGGCGGCTGCGACGCCGCCCTGGACGACGCCGCTCTGGACGAGCTGCTGGAGCGGCTGCGCGCCTGCGGCGCTCGGGTAAAGCCAGGCGGCAACTGACACCGGCACCCCGCCTGCTGGCCATTAGATCAGCCATCCTGCATACGTTGACTGCCCGTCGCAGGCCGGCATTGAGCCTGCCGCGAGGCGCCGATAGGGTAGGGTCTTGACTGACCAACCGGCTGTTCACAACAAGAAATGACCGCCAACCCCTCGATCCAACGCAAGAATTTCTGGTCCGGCCTGGGCGTTGCCGCCGTGGCAGTGCTGCTGCTGGCCTGGGTCATCCCCACCTGGGGCGGCCGCGGTTTCGCCGTCGGCATGCACCCCCGCACCCTGGCGACCCTGGGTGCCTGGGTGATGCTGGGCTGCGCCCTGCTGCTCAGCCTGGTCAGTGCCATCGCGCTGCTGCGCGCTCGTGAGCCCTTCGCGGCCCGCCTCGATCTGCTCGGCCTCTGGCACCAGACCTGGCCCTTCCTCTACGTGCTGGCCTTCATCGTGGCCATCGATCGCCTGCCGCTGACGTGGGTGGCTCCGGCACTGATCGCCGGCCTGCTGCTGATCCTCGGTGAACGGCGTTGGCACGTGCTGTTGCTGACAGCGGCGATCCCCACCGCCGCTCTCTACGGGCTGACCGTCCACCTGATGCGCATAGGAGTGGTATGACATGAGCGTCGACGCCATCTTCAACTCCTTCGCGGCCGCCTTTCACTATGAGTCCATCGCCGTCATCCTCGGCGGGGTGCTGCTCGGCTATATCGTCGGGGTCATCCCGGGCCTGAACCGTGCGGTAGCCATCGCCATCGCCATCCCGCTAACCTTCTACATGTCGGCCTATGCGGCCATCGCCTTCCTGATCGGGCTGTCCAAGGGCACCGCCGCGGGCAGCGCGGTCTCGGCGATCCTGCTCAACACCCCCGGTGAGCCCTCCTCGGCGGCGACCTGCCTGGACGGCTACCCCATGGCCAGCGCCGGCAAGCCGCGCAAGGCCCTCAAGGTGGGGCTGCTCGCCTCGGTGATCGGCGACCTGCTGGCCACCCTGCTGCTGATCGCAGTGGCCATTCCGTTTGCCTCGGTGGCGCTGAAATTCGGGCCCTACGAGCTGGCCGCCATCCTGATCTTCGCGCTGGTCTTCATCGCCGGCATGGCGGGAGGCTCCTTCCTCAAGGGCCTGGCCGCCGGCGGCATGGGGGTGATCCTCGGCACCGTGGGCCTGGACCCGGAGACCGGCACCATGCGGCTTGCCTTCGGCTATGCGGAGCTGATGGAGGGGGTGCCGATCCTGCCGCTGGTGATCGGCACCCTGGCGCTGGCCGAGATGTTCGTGCAACTCGACGAGTACCGCCGCAGCAAGGGGGGCAGCGTGATCAAGCTGGGCAAGGAGGCCGATGACGACCTCTCCTGGCAGGAGTTCAAGGGCACCCTGCCGACCATCTTCAGGAGCACCGGGGTGGGCGCCTTCGTCGGCGCCCTGCCCGGCCTCGGGCCCTCGGTGGGCGCCTTCATGGCCTATGGCCTGGCCAAGCGCACCGACAAGGATCCGGACAGCTTCGGCAAGGGCAACCCCAAGGGCATCGCCGCCGCCGAGGCCTCGGACAACGCGGTGATCCCGGCCAGCTACATCCCGCTGTTCGGCCTGGGCATCCCGGGCAGCGTCTCGGCGGCGCTGCTGGTCGGCGCCTTCATGATCCACGGCATCCAGGTCGGGCCGCTGATGCTGCGCGACCATCCGGAAATGCTGTTCACCCTGTTCTCGGGGATGATCGTGGCGAGCGTGCTGATGCTGGCGGTGGGCTGGTACGGCCTGCGCCTCTTTGCCAAGGTCACCAGCGTGCCGTCGCATATCGTGATCCCGGTGGTGATCTTCCTGTGCCTGGCGGGCATCCAGGTCCAGGGCTACGGCACCTTCGGGCTGATCACGGTGTTCGTGTTCGCGATCTTCGGCTACTTCCTGAAGAAGTTCGACTACTCCTTCGTGACCTTCCTGGTGGCCTTCATCGTCACCCCGATGCTGGAGATGAACCTGCGCCAGTCGGTGATTCTCTCCGGTGGCGACATCGCCATCCTGCTCGACCGCCCCATCGCCCTGGCCTTCGTCATCTTCACCGTGTTGATGGCGCTGCACCTGGCCTGGAGCAGCTACCGGCAGTGGCTGCGCAAGCGGCTCGCCGCACCCAAGGCCTGACCGATCGCCGGCCATGAGCCGGCACCACAACATTGCAACTCAACCCACGAGGTGTGAACCATGACCATGAAACTGCTGGGTACCGCCCTTCTCTCCTCCGCCGTGGCCCTCGGCGCCGCCGGCATGGCCCAGGCCGATGATTTCCCGAGCAAGCCGCTGACCCTGGTGGTCGGCTGGGGCGCCGGCGGCAGCACCGACATCCAGGCCCGTGTGCTGGCGGACATCATGACCGAGGAGCTCGGCCAGCCGGTCAACGTGGTCAACCAGCCCGGCGCCGGCGGCGGTGTGGCCCTGGCCCGCCTGGCCAACAGCCGCGACGAGGGCTACACCTTCGTGTTCGGCACCTCGATGACCATCACCTTCGGCCCGCTCTCCGCCGAGACCACCTACGATCTGGACGACTTCCGCTTCGTGGCCGGCGTGACCCTGGGCCAGTCGGCCATCGTCACCGGGGAGGGCCGACCCTTCGGCGACAGCTGGGAAGACCTGGTGGCCTACGCCCAGGAAAACCCGGGCACCAGCTACGCCACCCAGACGGCGCTGGATCGCATGATCATCGAGTACATCGCCCAGCAGGAGGGGCTGGAGCTGCGCATCGTGCCCACCTCCGGCGGTGCCGGCATGGCCCCGCTGATCCTCTCCGGCGACGTCGACTTCGCCTACAGCGGTGGCACCCACTCCGGCTATGCCGAGACCGGCGAGATGCCAGTGCTGCTGAGCCTGGCCGAGGATCGCCTGGTGGCCTTCCCCGACGCCCCGACCCTGCCGGAGGCCGGCTACGACATCAACGCCGCCGAGATCCGCGTCGGGATGGTGCCCAAGGACACCCCGGACGCCCACGTGGAGCGCCTGGCCGAGGCCCTCAAGGCGGCCACCGAAGACCCCCGCTTCATCGAGATCACCGAGGAGCGTATCCTGATGCCGGTGACCTGGATGCCCGAGGAGGAGGTCACCCAGCTGCTCAGCGACCAGATCGAAGGCTACAAGGCGCTGATCGAGGAACTGGGCGGCCTGCCCGGCCAGGAGTAAGCCGTTATTCCGGCCCGGGGCATCCGGGCCCGGTGACACGCGACGGGCGCCCCCTGGGCGCTCGTCGCGCGTTGACAGCCCATCGAAAGCGCGAATCCGCTATTACCTGACCGGGGGAGCCTGTACAATGCGCGCCCTACATTCCCTGCCCCGCGCCTAGGGTACGTAATACAACGTGTACATAGGTGCGTACATATCAGTGAGACACACCTCATGAGCACGACCGCCAGTCATATCGACGTCAGTAACCTGCGCAACATCGCCATCATCGCCCACGTCGACCACGGCAAGACCACCCTGGTCGACAAGCTTCTCAGCCAGTCCGGCACCCTGGACCGCAAGGCCGAGGGGCAGGAGCGCGTCATGGACTCCAGTGACCAGGAGAAGGAACGCGGCATCACCATCCTGGCCAAGAACACCGCCATCCGCTGGGTGTCTCCCGAAGGCCAGGACTACCGCATCAACATCGTGGACACCCCCGGACACGCCGACTTCGGTGGCGAGGTCGAGCGCGTCATGTCCATGGTGGACTGCGTGCTGCTGCTGGTGGATGCGGTCGACGGCCCCATGCCCCAGACCCGCTTCGTCACCCAGAAGGCCTTCTCCCAGGGCCTCAAGCCCATCGTGGTGGTCAACAAGATCGATCGCCCCGGCGCGCGCCCCGACTGGGTCATCGACCAGATCTTCGACCTGTTCGACAACCTCGGCGCCACCGATGATCAGCTCGACTTCCCGATCATCTACTGCTCGGCCCTCAACGGCATTGCCGGCATGGATCCCGAGGAGATGGCCGAGGACATGACCCCCATGTTCCAGGCCATCGTCGATATCGTCGAGCCGCCCGAGGTCGAGGCCAACGGCCCCTTCCAGATGCAGATCTCCGCGCTGGACTACAACAGCTACGTGGGCGTCATCGGCCTGGGCCGCATCAAGCGCGGCTCGGTGAAGCCCAACCAGCAGATCACCGTGATCGGCACCGACGGCGCCACCCGCAAGGGCAAGGTCGGCCAGGTGATGACCCACCTGGGCCTGGAGCGCGTGCAGACCGACGAGGCCACCGCCGGCGACATCGTCTGCATCACGGGCATCGATCCGCTCTCCATCTCCGATACCCTGTGTGATCCGGCCGCCGTCGAGGCGCTGCCGCCGCTGTCGGTGGATGAACCCACTGTCTCCATGTCCTTCCAGGTCAATGATTCTCCGTTTGCGGGCAAGGACGGCAAGTTCGTCACCAGCCGCAACATCAAGGATCGCCTGGAGCAGGAGCTGATCCACAACGTGGCACTGCGCGTCGAGCCGGGCGAGACCCCCGAGAAGTTCAAGGTCTCCGGGCGCGGCGAACTGCATCTCTCGGTGCTGATCGAGACCATGCGTCGCGAGGGCTTCGAACTGGCCGTGGGCCGCCCCGAGGTGATCATCCGTGAGATCGACGGCGAGAAGCAGGAGCCCTACGAGGAAGTGATCATCGACTGCGAGGAGCAGCACCAGGGCGCCATCATGGAGGAGCTCGGCTACCGCAAGGGCGAGCTCTCCAACATGAATCCCGACGGCAAGGGCCGCGTGCGCCTGGACTTCATCATCCCGGCACGTGGCCTGATCGGCTTTCGCGGCCAGTTCCTGACCCTGACCTCCGGCACCGGCATCCTCACCAGCCGCTTCGACCACTACGGCCCGCTCAAGCCCGATGCCTCCATCGAGCGTCGCAACGGCGTGCTGGTGTCGATGGTAGACGGCAAGGCCCTGGCCTATGCGCTCTACGCCCTGCAGGAGCGCGGCAAGCTGATCATCGATCACGCTACCGAAGTCTACGAGGGCATGCTGATCGGCATCAGCAACCGTGCCAATGACATGGTGGTCAACCCGACCAAGGGCAAGAAGCTCGACAACATGCGCTCCACGGGCAACGACGAGAACATCGTCCTGACCCCGCCGGTGAGGTTCAGCCTGGAACAGGCCATCGAGTTTCTGGACTCCGATGAACTGGTCGAGGTGACACCCCACCACATCCGGCTGCGCAAGAAGCTGCTCAAGGAAAACGAGCGCAAGCGCGCCAGCAAGAAGTAAAGCGCCGGCCTCGGCCGCCACGACGCCCGCCCGGGACTTCCCCGCGGCGGGCGTCATCGTTCTGGACACCGGGATCTTCTATGCTGTTAGTCTGGCAGCCCCGATCTGCCGCCCAGACTGGAGAACCGACATGCACAAGCACGTGGAATGGGACGACCCCGGCGCCGACAGCGTGATGCGCCACTTCGAGAAGGACCCCACGGGCCACTCGGCCCCCGGCACCGGCGATATCCTTTCGGCGCGCTATCAGGGCGCCGTGGTGCGGGTGAAGGTGGCGGCCTACGTGGAGGGCACCAGCATCGGCGAGGTGGCAGCGATCATTGCCGTCAACAACGGTCGGCGACTGAAGTCCCACGGCAAGCTCGCCCTCGGCGACACCGTGCGCCTGCCCGACGAGGCCCGCGCCCTGGAGCCACGCATCGGCCAGGCAAGGGAGGACGATGAGGAAGACGACGAAGGCACTAGTCGATAGCAGCATTATCGGCGAACTTAACGCCTGCTAAACGCTGCGCGGCTGGCTCCTGACCGCGTTTTGCCGCAAAGTTGCGGCACGGGCCCGCTGGGCCTCCCGATTCGCGTTCTGGAGCCTTCATGAGCACGCACAACGTCTGGACCCACAAGGGGACCTTCCTGCTGGCCGCCGTCGGCTCGGCAGTGGGCCTCGGCAACCTCTGGCGCTTTCCCTACCTCACCGGGGAAAACGGCGGCGGCGCCTTCATCCTGGTCTACGCCCTGACCATCTTCGCCGTGGGCATCCCGATCCTGATCGCCGAGACCATGCTCGGCCGCAACAGCCGCCGCAGTCCGATCATGGGCATGCGCTTTCTCACCCGCACCCACAACACCTCCCGGGCCTGGGAATCCATCGGCTGGCTGGGCGCCGCCTCGGCCTTCCTGATCCTCAGCTTCTACTCGGTGATCGCCGGCTGGGCGATCCACTACACCTGGCAGATGCTCACCGGCTCGCTGGCCGGTGCCGATGCCGCCACCATCGGCGCCGGCTTCGACGCCCTGCTCGCCTCGCCGGCCCTGCTGACCCTCTACCACACCCTGTTCATCATCGCCTCGGGGCTGATCGTCGGCATGGGCATCCACAAGGGCATCGAGAGCGGGCTGCGCATCATCATGCCGGCGCTGTTCGTCATCCTGCTGGTGGTGCTGGCCTACGGCGTGGCCAACGGGGACTTCGCCGCCGCGGCCAGCTTCCTGTTCACCTTCAACCTGGCCGACCTCAGCCTGGAGGGCTGGCTGGCCGCCATGGGCCAGTCGTTCTTCACCCTGAGCCTCGGCATGGGCGCGATCATGGCCTACGGCGCCTACATGTCCAGCGAGACCTCCCTGACCCGCACCGCACTGGCCATCGCCGTCGTCGACACCGCCGTGGCCATGGTGGCGGGCCTGGCGATCTTCTCGCTGGTGTTCGGCGCCGGCCTGGATGCCGGCCAGGGTCCGGGGCTGATGTTCGTGACCCTGCCGCTGGCCTTCGCCGAGATGCCCTTTGGCGCACTGGTTGGCGGCGTCTTCTTCATCCTGGTGTTGGGTGCGGCGATCAGCTCCTCCATCTCGCTGATCGAGCCGGTGGCCGCCTTCCTGGTCGAGCGCTTCGACCTCACCCGACCCCAGGCGGTGTTTGCCATGGTGGTGGCCAGCTGGGCGCTGGGCCTGCTCACCGTGGTCAGCTTCAACGTCTACGCCGAGGGCACCATCTTCCACACGCTCTTCGGGCGCAGCGCCTTCGACTTCATCGAGCTCCTGACCAACATCTTCATGCCGCTCGGGGGCCTGTTGATCGCGCTCTTCGCCGGCTGGGCGCTGACCCACAGCGAGGTGATGAAGGAGATGCGCACCAACGAGACCTGGTTCGCCATCTGGCGCTTCCTGGTGCGCTTCGTCGCCCCGGCGGCGGTGGCCTTCGTCTTCCTGCGCGCCATTCCCCAGGTGGAGGGCTACCTGATCCCCGCCATCGGTGCTCTGGTGATCGTCGGGGCCTTCGCCGCCGGCCGCACCTTCCTGGCGGACGACAGCCAGGAGCAGTGACGTTGCAGCCGCCGCCCCTACCCGGGGCGGCGGCCTTGCTGACGTCATCACGAAAAACAGTAACAAGAACAGCAACAAGAACCACGGACACTTCTATGGCACCCATGATCGACGTGCGGCACGTCCACAAGGCCTTCGGCGGCCTTCGGGTCATCAACGACTGCTCGCTGTCGGTGGAGAAGGGCTCCATCACCGGGCTGATCGGCCCCAACGGCGCCGGCAAGTCGACCCTCTTCAACATCATCGCCGGCGCCCTGCCGCTGGACAGCGGCCAGGTGCTGCTCGACGGCGAGGAGATCACCAACCGCCCCGCCAACGAGCTGTTCCACAAGGGGCTCTTGCGCACCTTCCAGATCGCCCATGAGTTCTCCCAGATGACCGCCCTGGAGAACCTGATGATGGTGCCCCCCGACCAGGCGGGCGAAGGGCTCTTCAACGCCTGGCTCAAGCCGGGCCTGGTGCGGGCCCAGGAGGAGGAAGTGCGCCGCCGCGCGCTGGAGGTGATCGACTTCATCGGCCTGCGCCACGTGCGCAACGAGCTGGCCGGCAACCTCTCCGGCGGCCAGAAGAAGCTGCTGGAGCTCGGCCGCACCATGATGACCGACGCCCGGGTGGTGCTGCTCGACGAGATCGCCGCCGGGGTCAACCGTACCCTGCTCGGCGACCTGGTGGAGAACATCGAGCGGCTCAACCGCGAGCTGGGCTACACCTTCCTGGTCATCGAGCATGACATGGAGATGATCGCCCGGCTCTGCGACCCGGTGATCGTGCTGGCCCAGGGGAGCGTGATGGTGGAGGGCACCATCGCCGAGATCCAGAGCAATCCCGAGGTCATCGAAGCCTACTTCGGAGCGTCCCACGATGCCACTCCTTGATGCGCGCGACGTTTACGGCGGCTACGGCGGCATGAACATCCTCAACGGGGTGAACATGGCCATCGAGGCCGACGAGATCGGCGTCATCGTCGGCCCCAACGGCGCCGGCAAGTCCACCATGCTCAAGGCCGTGTTCGGCCTGCTCACCGTCACCCAGGGCGAGATCCTGCTGCGCGGCGAGCCGATCCACAACCTGCCCCCCAACAAGCTGGTGCAGCAGGGCATGGGCTTCGTTCCCCAGGAGAAGAACGTCTTCCCGAGCCTCACGGTGAAGGAGAACCTGGAGATGGGCGCCTTCCTCAAGCCCCACAACGTCAAGCGCATGCTCAAGCGGATCTACGACTTCTTTCCGCCGCTGTATGACAAGCGCCACCAGCCCGCCGGCGAGCTCTCCGGCGGCCAGCGCCAGATGGTGGCCATGGGGCGGGCGCTGATGGCCGAGCCCAGCCTGCTGCTGCTCGACGAACCCACCGCGGGCCTCTCGCCCCTCTACATGAACGAGATCTTCACCCAGGTGAAGCAGATCAACGCCGCCGGCGTCGGCATCCTGATGGTGGAGCAGAACGCCAAGCAGGCGCTGGCCATCGCCGACAAGGGCTTCGTGCTGGCCGCCGGCCAGAACCGCTTCACCGATACCGGCGCCGCCCTGCTGGCAGACCCGGAAGTGGCCAGGAGCTTCCTGGGCGGCTGAGCCCCGGAGCAGGGAGAACCAACCTCGTGAACGAAATTGTCTTCTTCATCAACAACGTGGTGATCGCCGGCAGCGTGACCGGCTCGATCTACGCCATCGGCGCCATCGGCGTGACGCTGATCTTCAGCATCATGCGCTTCGCCCACTTCGCCCACGCCGACATGATGACCTTCGGCGCCTTCATGGTGCTGCTGCTCACCGCGGTGTTTCCTGGCGTGGGGGCGGTCGTGGGGCTGCCCACGCCGGTGGTGATGCTGCCGGCGGCCATGGTGCTCACCGCGCTGCTCGCCGTGGGCATCGACAAGGCCTTCTACAAGCCGCTGCGCGCCCACGGGGTCAAGCCCATCGTCATGGTGATCGGCTCGCTGGGGGTGACCCTGATGCTGCAGGGGCTGATCCGCCTGTTCGCCGGCACCAGCGGTCAGAGCCTCTACATGGCCGGCGAGCGCAAGGAGATCTTCCGCCTCGCCCTGCCCTTCGAGGGGGTTCGGGCGCCGATCGTGATCACCGAGCCGCAGATCATCCTCTTCGTGCTGACCATCGCCTGCGTGGTGGGCCTGCACCTCTTCCTCAGCCGCTCGCGGCTGGGCAAGGCGATGCGTGCCATGTCCGACAACCCCGACCTGGCCCGGGCCTCGGGCATCAACACCAACGCCATCGTGGCGGTGACCTGGGTGATCGCCGGGGGCCTGGCGGCCATCGCCGGCACCCTGCTGGCGCTGGACGTCACCTTCAAGCCCGACCTCAGCTTCTTCCTGCTGCTGCCGATCTTTGCCGCGGCCATCGTCGGCGGCGTGGGCCACCCCTACGGCGCCATCGCCGGCGGCTTCGTGGTGGGCTTCGCCGAGACCCTCGCGGTATTCAACTGGGCGGTGCTGCTGCGACCCGTGGCCCACTACTTCCCCGAGTGGCTGGAGCTGCCGCGCACCCTGGCCTTCGTGGGCACCGAATACAAGATCGTGGTGCCGTTCTTCATCCTGGTGGCCATCCTGGTGTGGCGCCCCACCGGCATCTTCAAGGGCAAGGTGATCTGATGAGCACACAAGACAAGCAGCGCGAGGACCTGGTCGCCACCCCGTCGCGCTTCCCGCTGCGCGAGGTAGTGCTGTTCACCGCCCTGCTGGTGGCCATCCTCGGCATCTACGCCATGATGGGCGCCGCCTACAGCACCCGCATGCTGGTAGAGGCCGCCTGCTACGCCATCCTGGCCCTGGGCCTGACCATCCAGTGGGGCTACGCGGGGCAGTTCAACGCCGGCGTCATGGGCTTCGTGGCCCTGGGCGGCTACTGCGCCATGGCCTTCAGCGTGCCGGTCAACGGCGACTTCTGGGCCAGCGAGCTGCCCGGCGAGCTGGCCCGGGTGCTGCTCTATGGCGTCGCCGCCGCCCTGGTGGTCTTCGGCGCCACCCGGCTCGATCGCCTGGGCGTGCCGAAGACGCTGCGCACGGTGATCGCCGTGGTGCTGGCCGTGGTGCTCTATCTCGTGGTGATCAGCCTGCTGCGCGAGGTGACCGACGAGATCCAGTCCCGGGCCGGCTTCGTCGGCGGCCTGGGGCTGCCCGCCTGGACCGGCTGGATCGTCGGCGGCGCGCTGGCCGGTGCGGTGGGCTACTTCATCGGCCATATCTGCCTGGGGCTGCGCAGCGACTACCTGGCCATCGCCACCCTGGGCATCGCCGAGATCATCAAGGCCTTCCTCAAGAATTCCGACTGGCTGACCCGCGGCACCGCCACCGTGTCGCCGCTGCCCTGGCCCACTCCGGGGCCGGCGGAACTGGGCTTCACCCTCTCCCGGGCCATCTACCTGTCGGTCACGGCGGTCATCATCGCGGTGATCTTCTTCCTGCTGCATCGCGCCTACCACGCTCCCTGGGGTCGCATGATCCGTGCCATCCGCGACAACGAGATCTCCGCCGCCGCCATGGGCAAGGACATCAACCGGCGCCGCCTTGAGATCTTCGTGCTGGGCTGCATCCTGATGGGCATCGGCGGCGGCGTGCTGACCACCTTCAACAGCCTGTTCGACCCGGACGGCTACCTGCCTCTCAATCACACCTTCCTGGTGCTGGTGATGGTGATCCTGGGTGGCCCCGGCAACAACCTGGGCACCCTCTTCGGCGCCGTGACGGTCTACCTCATCTGGATCATGTCCGAACCGCTGGCGCTGGCACTGATGAGCCTGGCGGTGCACCTCGGCGACCTGTGGTTCGCCTGGGAGCCGCCACGCAATATCGAGAGCCGCGCCCTGCAGGCCCGGGTCTTCGTGATCGGCCTCCTGATCACCCTGGTACTGCGCTTCGCGCCCAAGGGACTGCTGCCCGAGAAGGTCAAGCACCACGGGTAGGGGGCAAAGCGTGATCTCAGTTGAGGCTGAAAACTTAGTGTGGGAGCTGGGCTATGCCCGGCGAATGGAGACCGAAGGGCTCCTAGGCGGCATGCGCTAACGCCAGCAACGCCGCCGAGGCGCCTGCGGCGCCATTCGCCCGGCGGAGCCGATCTCCCACCAGTTGCCTCAAGCGTCGTGAGGTTGGAGGAGTCTCGCGAGGTTGTGAGAGTCAAACATACAGGCCCCGGCGGGAAACCGCCGGGGCCTATTGGGTCAGAGCGCTCTGGTCAGCTCAGCGCGGTGCGCTTAGGGCTCGACGAAGCCCTTGCTGACGAAGCTGCCGCCCTCGACCACCATCTCGACCACCACGCCCGGCACGTCGCCGTTCTCGTCGAACTCGTGGGTGCCGGAGGCGCCCTCGTAGTTGATCTCGGTGCCGGCGGCGATCAGCTCCACGGCCTTCTCCCACTCGCCGGGCAGGATGATCTCGCCCGGAGCGCTTGCGACACTACGCAGCGCCGCCGAGAGGCCCTCGCGCTCGGCGCTGCCGTTCTGCTCGATGGCCAGCGCCACCAGGAAGGCGGCATCGTAGGCCTGGGCGGCGAACACGGCGCTCGGGTCGATGCCGGCGGCCTCGGCGGCCTCGATGAAGATATCGGTGCCCGGCAGGTCGGGGCTGCCCGGGCGGGTGGCGATCATGCCCTCCAGCACATCGGCGCCGATCGCCTCCACCAGACTGTCGCCCACCATGCCGTCGGCGCCGACGTACTGGGTGAAGGTGCCGGCCTCGTAGGCCTGGCGCAGCACCGTCTGGCCGGAGGTGTCGGCATAGGCCAGCACCACCAGGGTGTCGGCGCCGCTGGCGGAGAGCGAGCCCAGCTCCGAGCGGTAGTCGGCACGGTTGTCCTCGTGGGCCAGGTTCTCGGCCACGGTGCCGCCGCCCGCCTCGAAGGCCTCGCCGAAGGCCTCCGACAGGCCGCGGCCGTAGTCGTTGTTGACGTAGGTCACGGCCACAAAGTCGATGCCCTTGTCGAGCACCAGCTTGGCCAGCATCTCGCCCTGGAAGGCATCGGAGGGCACGGTGCGGAACACCAGGTCGTTGTCGTCCAGCTCGCTCACCGCCGGCGCCGTGGAGGCCGGCGAGACCATCACCACGCCGCCGGGAATGCCGGCGTTGTTGGCGGCCGCGATGGTCGCCCCGGTGCACAGGGCGCCGACGATGGCGGTGACGTTCTCGGTATTGACCATGCGGTCCGCCGCGTTGGAGGCCGCCGAGGCGTCGCCGCAGGTGGTGTCACCGCTGGGCATCACCAGGGTCTGGCCCCCCAGAATGCCGCCCTGGTCGTTGACCTGCTGCACCGCCAGCTGGGCACCGTCGAAGATCGACGGCGTCAGGCTCTCGATGCCCCCGGTGAAACCGCCAAGGAAACCGACCTTCACCTCGGCCTGGGCCGCGCCGGCCAGGCCGAGGGCAGAGGCCGCGATGGCCATCGACAGGATACTTTTCTTCATGTTGTTGTCCCGTTGGTTGCGCAATATAAGGGGGTGAGTCCCGACCTCAATCTGGAACGCCACGCGGGAAATCACAAGCCGTTCCTGCCAACGCTGGTCACCCCGGTGGTCAACTCCCGGAGCCAGCGGCAGAGCATGCCATCGTGCCTATACTGAAAGGTCCCCGACCCTCTCCCAGCCACTGGAGCACTCCGATGCGCCTACAACCACTCGCCCTCCCCCTGACCGTCGCCCTGGCGCTCGCCGCCGGCAGCGCCCACGCCTTCACTGTCTTCGGCAGCGATGCCTACCGGGAGCGCGCCGATGAGAGGTCCTGGGCGGCCCTCCTCGAGCTGCTGGAAGAGGCGCTCTAGGCATGCAGCAGCAGATCCTCTCGCTCACCGCGCTCTCCGGCAGCCGCCGCGAGGTCGGCCAGGCCCACGGACGGGCCCATGCCCCGCTGATCCAGCGCAGCCTGGAGGTCTATGACCGGCTCTTTCACGACTTCGTCGGCATCCGCTGGGTGCGGGCACGGGTCGAGGCCGAGCGCTTCGGGCGCATGATCGAGCGCGGTTTTCCCGAGATCCTCGAGGAGATGGACGCCATCGCCGAGGGGGCCGGGGTCGACTTCGCCGACATCCTTACCCTCAACTGCCGCAGCGAGATCTCGCTGACCCGCGCCAGCGGCGGCTGCTCCGCCTTCGCCCTGCAGCGCGGGGGCACCCAGTGGCTGGCCCAGAACTGGGACTGGCGCACCGACCAGCTGCACAACGTGGTGGTGCTGAAGATCCATGGCCGGGACGCCGCCCCCCTGGTCAGCGTCGGCGAGGCGGGCATGGTGGCCAAGATCGGCATGAACGCCCATGGCATCGGCGTCTGCCTCAACGCCATCCGCTCGCAGACCTGCGGCGAGGGGCTGCCGATCCACGTGGCGCTGCGCAAGATCCTCGAGAGCCCCGATATGGCAGGCGCCCTGGCGGTGGCCAGCCAGGACCGGGTCTGCTCCCCTGCCCACTTCCTGGTGGCCAGCGCCGAGGGAGAGGCCGTCGGGCTCGAGGTGCACCCCGGCGAGCCGGGCCGGCTCGGGGCCGAGGGCGGCGTGGTCACCCATACCAACCACCTCTATGCGCCGGACGCCACCGCCCAGGTGGAGGACTTCCCGCGCCCCGACTCACGACCGCGCCTGGCACGCCTGGATGCCCTGCTGCGCCAGGAACTGGCCGCACAGGCACCCGTCGACGAGAAGGCGCTGTTCGCGATCCTCAGCGACCACGACGGCGAGCCGCTCTCCCTCTGCCGCCACTTCAACCCCGCCCAGCCCGCCGAGGAGCGCATGGAGACCCTGTTCGGGGTGGTGATGAACCTCAGCCAGCGGCGCCTCGCCCTGCGCCACGGCAAGCCCTGCGAGAGCGAGGAGACGCTGGTGGTGACCCTGTAAGAAGGCGATTCCCCCGGCACGGTCGCCGGGGGAATCGCAAGGTCCCGCGGGTCAACGCAAGGAGGCCCGGGACAGGCTATGATGGGGGCTGAATTTGCTGCATCGCAGTAACCACCCCTGGAGCCGCCCATGGATGCCCCCCAAGACGACCGCTTCATCGAGAATCGCACCTTCGACGAGATCCAGATAGGCGACGAGGCGCACCTCGAGAAGCGCCTGACCCTGGATGACATCAAGCTGTTCGCCATCATGTCCGGCGACGTCAATCCCTCCCATGTGGACGACGACTTCGCGCGCAGCACCCGCTTTCAGGAGGTCATCGCCCACGGCATGTGGGGCGGCGCGCTGATCTCCACGGTGCTGGGCACCCAGCTGCCCGGCCCCGGCACCCTCTACCTGGGCCAGACGCTGAACTTCCGGGCACCGGTCGCCCTGGGCGACGTGCTCAGGGTCAGCGTGCGCGTCACCGCCAAGGACGACGCCCACTCGCAGCTGACCCTGGACTGCCGCTGCGAGAACCAGCGGGGCAAGGTGGTGATCGAGGGCGAGGCCCGGGTGCTCGCCCCCAAGGAGAAGATCCGCCGCCGCCGCGCCGTGCTGCCCACGGTGCGCCTGGCCGAGCGCGGCCGCCTGCACGAGATCCTCTCCGCCGCCGACCACCCGCCCGCCATTCCCGTGGCGGTGGTGCACCCGGTGGATGATGTCTCCCTGACCGGCGCCGTGGCCGCCGCCCACCAGGGGCTGATCATCCCCCTGCTGGTAGGCCCGGAGGCGAAGATACGCGCCGCGGCAGATGCCGCCCGGCTTGATATCAGCGAGTTCGAACTGATCGACGTGCCCCACAGCCACGCCGCCGCGGAGCGCGCCGTGGCGCTGGTGCGGGAGGGGCGCGCCGAGGCCCTCATGAAGGGGGCCCTGCACACCGACGAGCTGATGCACGAGGTGCTCAAGCGCGACGGCGGCCTGCGCACCGAGCGCTGCATCAGCCACGTGATGGCCTTCGACGTGCCGACCTACCCGCGGCCGCTGTTCATCACCGACGCCGCCATCAATATCTCCCCCGGCCTGGACCAGAAGCGCGACATCATCTGCAACGCCATCGAGCTGGCCCACGCCCTGGGCAACCACGACCCCAAGGTGGCCATCCTCTCCGCGGTAGAAACGGTCAACCCCCGGATGCCCTCCACCCTGGATGCCGCCGCCCTGTGCAAGATGGCCGACCGCGGCCAGATCAAGGGCGGCACCCTGGACGGCCCGCTGGCCTTCGACAACGCCATCTCGGAGAGCGCCGCACGCACCAAGGGCATCGACTCCCCGGTGGCCGGCCGCGCGGACATCCTGGTGGCCCCGGACCTGGAATCCGCCAACATGCTGATGAAGCAGCTCACCTACCTCGCCGATGCCACCGGCGCCGGCCTGGTGCTGGGCGCCCGGGTCCCCATCATCCTCACCAGCCGCGCCGACGAGGCCATCACCCGCATGGCCTCCTGCGCCCTGGCCCTGCTGGTGGCCGACCACCAGAAGCGCCAGGGGCTGCCCGAGCCGGGAGCCTGAGATGCGCCATATCCTGACCCTCAACAGCGGCTCCTCCAGCCTGAAGTTTGCCCTCTACCCGCTGGCGGGCGCCGCGTCCCTCGACGCCCTGACGCCCCGCTATCGCGGCAAGTTCACCGGGCTCAACGGCGGCGCCCCCGGCTTCACGCTGGCGGATGGCGAGGGCCACCCGGTGGCGGCGACGATGGGCGAGCTGCCCACGCGCCTAGACCTGCCGGGCGCCACTGCACGCCTGCTGAGCTGGCTCGACGAGCTCCCCGACCTGGCACTCGCCGCGGTGGGGCACCGTGTGGTGCACGGCGGCCGCGACTACCACCGTCCGGTGCGGCTCACCCCCGAGATCACCAAGGCGCTCAAGGCGTTCGAGTCGCTGGCACCGCTGCACCAGCCCTTCTGCCTGGCGCCGGTGGCGGCGCTGGCCGAGCGCTACCCCGAGCTGCCCCAGGTGGCCTGCTTCGACACCGCCTTCCACGCCGACCAGCCCGAGGTCGCCCGCTGGTTCGCCCTGCCCCGGGAGATGACCGAGCGCGGGCTGATCCGCTACGGCTTCCACGGCCTCTCCTACGACTACATCAACCAGGTGCTGCCGGCCTGGCTGGGCGATGCCCCCCGCGAGCGGGTGATCGTCGCCCACCTGGGCAACGGCGCCAGCCTGTGCGCCATCAAGAACGGCGTAAGCGTGGCCTCCACCATGGGCTTCACCGCCATCGAGGGGATGCCCATGGGCACCCGCAGCGGCAGCCTCGACCCCGGCCTGGTGCTGCACCTGATCCAGCAGGAGGGCATGAGTGCCGAGGAGGTCACCGAGCTGCTCTACAAGCGCTCCGGCCTGCTCGGCGTGTCCGGCATCAGCGGCGACATGCGTGAGCTGCTCGAAAGCCCCGCGGAGGAGGCACGGGAAGCGGTGGCGCTCTACGCCTACCGCGCCGTGCGCGAGATCGGCAGCCTGGCCGCCGCCCTGGGCGGGCTCGACCAGCTGGTCTTCACCGCCGGCATCGGCGAACGCGCCGCCCCGGTGCGCGAGGCCATCTGCCGGGGCTGCGAGTGGCTCGGCCTTGCGCTCGACCCCGACGCCAACCGCCGCGATGCCCCCCGCATCAGCCGCACCGACAGCCGCGTCGGCGCCTGGGTCATCCCCACCGACGAGGAGCGCATGATCGCCTGGTACAGTGCCCGGCTGCTGAACTAGATCCAGCCCAGGCCTGGTCCGGGTCTTTAACAGGACTAGCCCGCCAGGGCCTCTTCCACCAGGGCCCGCGCCTCGTCGCTCATGGGCAGGCCCAGCGCCAGCTCATGGGCCTTCGGCGACATCTTCTTCCAGGTCATCTGCACGATGCGGATCAGGTGATCGTGGTCGATCTGCTTCGAGAAGTCCGCGAAGTAGTTCTCCAGAAACACCAGGCAGGCGCAGTCCTCCACCGCCTGGGCGCCCGGGTCGCGCCCCAGGCCCTGCTTGCGGATCATCCGCTGCACCGCATCGGCCGCCGCGTCGTCGAAGCCCGCCTCGCGCATCAGCCCGGCGGTGGTCTCCCCGGCGCGCTGGCCCTGGTCGCGACGCCAGGTCAGATAGCCCACCCGCCCTTCCGGATAGTCGCTGCGCGGCACCTGCCAGCGCTGCAGGTGCTGGCCGCGCACCGCCAGGCGCATCAGCTCGTCGGGGCGCTCATGCAGCCGCTCCAGCCAGGCGCTCATGCGCCCCGCGTGCCACAGCTCCCGGGGCACGGATGCCCCCGCCACCTCCACGCTGCGCGGGTCCTGCGCGTGCAGCGCATCCAGAGCGGCCAGGGTCTTCGCATAGGGGGTATCGGACATGCTCGCTCCTTGTGATCGATGGCGGGCCCACTGCCCCACAGCATATCAGCGCACGTCCGCACCGGGGCGAAGCCACGCCATCGGGGAGATACACTGAGCGGAGAACCGACCGGGAGAGGCGCCATGAAATACATCTTCGAGGTGCATATCCGCGACGGCTACCGGGCCGAGGACTACGCCGAGGCCTGGGTGCGCGCCAGCGAGATCATCCAGCGGGCGCCGGGGGCGCAAGGCACCGAGCTGCACCGCAAGATCGATGACCCCACCACCCTGATCGCCATCGCCCACTGGGACAGCAAGGCCAGCCGCGACGCCATGGAGGCCAGGCGCGACCCGATGGTGAAGGCGATCATCAAGAGCGCCGCCCCCAGCTGCGAGATCCGCCTGATCGGCGAGTTCGAGGAGCCCGAGTGGGTGGTGATGCCACCCGGGGAATAGGGGCAGGGAATAGGGGTAGGTCCCTGATTGCCGCCTGCTTGCTGGAAAGCTTCAGGCTACTGGTGGGAGATGGGCTCTGCCCGGCGAATGGAGACCGCAGGGCTCCTTAGGCGGTAATGCAAAAGATATGATCACTATCCCGAAACTATGTGGTATCGGCCCCACTGCTGTGAGGAAAAGCGCCGGTGGCGGACGCCGGTACGGGTCATTAGCTAACCATCCCCGCGCCTGCGGGGACCGGGTGAGGTGCAGTTGTGCAAGCACATTGCCGGCCGGGTCATCCCCGCGCCTGCGGGGACCGGGCGGTGGGCTTCAAGTGGATCAAGGGTATGATCGGGTCATCCCCGCGCCTGCGGGGACCGGTGGCAGAGCGTGGCCAGCGACCAGCAACGCGCCGGGTCATCCCCGCGCCTGCGGGGACCGGGCCAGCTCGAAATCCAGCACCGACTGGCGGGCCGGGTCAT
>NZ_JACUUD010000027.1 GCF_014859505.1 Halomonas sp. | reverse complement strand
AACTCATATGATCGATAACTCAGATGCTCTAGGCGAGACCCTGCAACGCGCCGCCCGAGTGGCAGGCGCGATTCTACGCGAGGGCTACCACGCCGACGGAGCCATCAACTTCGAAAGCAAGGGCGCCTCGGACTTCGTGACCCATTACGACCGGGCGGCCGAGAACGCCATTATCGACACCATTCGCCGTGCGTATCCCGACGTGGGCTTCCTTGGCGAGGAGACCGGCGCCACCCCAGCGCGGGATGGTGACATCACGGTGATCATCGACCCACTGGATGGCACCAACAACTTCCTGCATCGGGTGCCCCACTTTTCCGTCTCTATCGCCGTTCGCGAGGGCGATATACTCACCCACGGGGTGGTCTACCAGCCGCTGCTGGACGAAATGCTGTGGGCGGAACGCGACCAAGGCGCCTACCGTGGCGCGCAGCGCATCACGGCACCTCCAGCGCGAGCCCTGCATGAGATGCTGGTCGCCACTTGCCTGCCCTACCACGCCAAGGGCGACTGCCCGACCAGCCTGTCCCAGATGACCGACCTGATGCCGAAGGTGGCAGGCATTCGAGCCCCCGGCTCGGCGGCACTCGAAATCGTCTATGCCGGAATTGGCCGCTTCGATGCCTTCTGGTCCCAGGGAGCCCGGCTGGAGCTCTGGGACATCGCCGCCGGCATCGTCATAGCCCGGGAGGCGGGCTGCACGGTCACCGACCTCGCCGGCAACCCGGCACCTACCGAGTGGACCAGTCTGTTGGTAGCCCACCCCGAGCGTCACGACGAGCTGAGGGATGCGATACATAGCGGTTAACCTGCCAGCCCAGCAGGCCGGGACGAACCAGGTACGGCGTGGCGTTGGCCAGCCGTGGGCCGTTCGGCGTGCCGATCAGCTGAGCACGAATTACGCGAAAGACGCCCGAATGAGCCACCACCAGCGGCATCTCCACGCTTGCCAGCACGACATTGAGCGCCGCCAGCACGCGAACCTGGAAATCCGCCCAGCTCTCGCCGCCGGGCGGTGTGGCCTCGTAGGCAGGCTGCTGCGTCAGGCGCAATTGGTCCAGTCGCCCCCAGTCGCGCTCGTCGAGCCCACTCAGTCGCATCGCCTCCTGGCCGGGAACCGCCAGTTCCGCGGTGCGCCAGGCGCGCTGCAGCGTGCTGGTCACGACCCGGCTCCAGGGTCGATCAAGCCAGGCAGCGGCCTGTCGCGCCTGGGCCTCGCCAAGCACCGTCAGCGGCACGTCACTGCGTCCGCAGATGCGCTGCTCTCGGTTGAGCTGCGTTTCACCGTGGCGGATGAAGACGAAGGGCCTAGCCAACAGCATCGCTGTCTTCCTCCGACAGTAGTGGCTCATCTGTCGTCAGCAACTCGTTCACTTCGCGCACCTCGGTGGTAAAGAGTGGGGTTACCTGCTCCGCTCCCAGTTGCCACACCAGCATCCGCATATGCAAAAGCCGCAGATGCACATTCCAGCGCTGCCAGTCGACCTCACCGGCTATCCTCTGGCGTTGCCGCCGGGGCGTGAGATAGCCAGTATGCAGCAGCCGGTGGTCTGGCCAGTCCTGTGGGTCGTCGTCGCGATCCTCGACTAGCCATAGCATGGGCGAATCCGTACGCGACGCGTCTAGCAGCCGGCGGAGGGCAGCATTCTGCCCTTGCCGGCGCGGCGTACGGGGCAACCTCAGCAACGCCTCGAGCCCCGCGCGGCAAGCGTTGTCCAGATTCCAGACGACACCAAGCTCGTCGAGCCACAGCGCCATTTCCAGGGCGCGCCCCGATACCGGCACCGGGAGCACCCGAGGCTCGTACAGTCGCTGCGCGATGGCCTCGCGACACTGCGTCTGGGGCGAATTGTAGCGGCCATAGGAGGCGTCCAGCAGCGCGACACGCGCCGGTGGCGGCTCGTCGAAGGGAAAAAGCAGCGACTCGCGGCAGGCGTCGCCGCTGTAGAATACGCCGTCACCAATGCCGAGATGCAGCCATACGCCACCGAGGGCGTGCAGTAGAGCGGCAGCTCGGCGGGCAGCGCCGAGACCCCGCCGATGTGATCGAAATGGTCGTGACTGATCAGCACGGCGTCGACGTCCAGCCCTTCTGCCCAGGCTAACGACTGGCCCGGATGCAGGACGCCGCCGGCGTCGAGCAGCAGGCGCCTGCCCTCGGCCTCGACCAGGATAGCGGCGGGCGCCTTGTCGCCCAGCCCGCTTAGCACCTCGATGCGCAGGCTCATGTCTCGGGCTCCAGACACCAGCCCTCGCGCAAAATCAGGGCCACCTGCCGCCCTTCATCGAGCGCCGCGTGGTGGTAAGCCAGCAGCGCTTCACCGCTTTCGAGGCGCAGGTACAGCTCGTAGCGTTCGCCGCGGAAGGTCACGCTCTCCACTCGTCCACACAACGCCTGTGGGGAAAGGGCATCGGACAGCACCGTCACGTGCTCGGGGCGCACCAGTACCGGCTGGGTGCGCTCAGCAGGAGCAGAGGCAAGCCCACGCATCAGCATGGCCTCCTCTAGGCGCTGGTCCGGCCGGCCGGCCGCCACGTTCAACAGGCTGCCCTGGCCGATGAAGCTGGCCACCCAGGCGGTCCGCGGCTGGCGATAGAGCGTTTCCGGCGTGGCCCACTGCACCAGCCTGCCCTCGCGCATGACCGCGATGCGGTCCGCCAGCGCCATGGCCTCGCTCTGGTCGTGGGTGACGTAGACCAGGGTGGCCTGGGTGCGGCGGTGGAACTCGCGAAAGCTCTGCTCCATGGACGCACGGAGGTGGCGGTCGAGGTTGGCCAGCGGCTCGTCGAGCAATACGACATCCGGATCTGTCACCAAGCAGCGTGCCAGCGCCACGCGCTGACGCTGGCCACCGCTGAGCTCCTGCGGCGAGCGCTCGGCGTAAGGCGAGAGCCCCACTAGCGACAGCGCCTGGGCCACTCGACGCCGGTACGTCTCGCCAGCCAGGCGGCGCAGCTTGAGTGGGTAGCCGACATTGTCGGCCACGCTCATGTTCGGCCACAGAGCGTAGGACTGGAACACCATCGCCATATTGCGCCGTTCCGGCGCAACGTGATGCTCGCGGCTGGCCAATATCCGCCCGCCCAGACGAATTTCCCCTTCGCTGAGCGACTCGAAGCCGGCCAGCATGCGCAGCATGGTGGTCTTGCCGCAGCCGCTGGGGCCGAGCAGCGCGACGAACTCTCCCGGAGCGATGTCCAGGGAGAGCGCCTCGACGGCAGGGTGCTCACCGAAGCACTTGGTCACACTATCGATCGTCAACCCTGCCATGGCACGACCCCCTTGGGCAGGCGCGGTGCCAGCAGGCTCAGGCAGAGCATCAACGTGGCGACCATCAACACCACTAGCACGGAAACCGCGGCAGCCAGCACGCTCTCGCCGCCTTCGTCGAGGTTGAAGATCAGCACGCCCAGGGTCTCGTTCCCCGCGCTCCACAGCAGCGCCGAAACGGTCAGCTCGTTCACCGCCAGCAGGAATACCAGCAGCCCACCGGCAAATAGCGCCGGGGCCAGCAGCGGCAGCACAATACCACCCAGGCGCCGCCAGGGGCCGGCGCCTGCCAACTGCGCGGCCTCCTCCAACGAGGGATCGAGCTGGGCGAGGCCAGCGGCCACCGGCTTGAGGCACACCACCAGAAAGCGCATCAAGTAAGCAACGAAGATCAGCCCGAGAGTGCCGTAGAGGGCCACATCGATGACGGGTATGGGTCGTACGAAGAGCAGGATGCAGGCTACCGCCAGTACCACACCGGGCAGCGCATAGGGCAGTTCGATAGCACTCAATGCCAAGCTTTGCCAGCGCGGCGGCAGCCGCTGCAGGCGGTAGGCCAGCGGCAGGCTGCACAGCATCAGCACCAGGGCGGCGCAACCCGCCAACCACAGGCTGTTGCGCACCGCGCGCCAGGTCGCTCCCTGGCGGCCGATCACCTCGTGATAGGCGTTCAGGGTGACGGTCTCCCAGGTAAGCGGCACGCCCACAGCGGGCACCAGCGAACTCACCACCAGCGCCACCAAGGGAGCAACGAGGATTACCAGTAATAGCGTCACCAGCAGGGCGGTCACCCCTCCCCGCCAGCGGCCCAGAGAAAAGTCGTGGGCGCGGCCGCTGTGGCCCATCAGACCGAAACGGCTGCGCTTCATCCACGCCTGCTGCAGCGCCACCCCGGCCAGCGCTAGCATGCCGATCAGCAGCGACAGCGAGGCCATCTCGGCCAGTACGCCGGTGCCGAAACTGGCCATGCGCTGGTAGATCAGGGTCGGTAGGACGTAGTAGCCGACGGGAATGCCCAACATGGCGGGAATGCCGAAGTTGCCCAGACTCGAGATGAAGGCCATGGCGGCACCGGCGATCAGGCCGCCACGGGTCACCGGCAGGATAATCTGCCTCCACACCTGGGCCTGGCGGGCTCCACTGATACGGGCCGCCTCGACCAGTTCCCGGGGGAGGGAGAGCAGTGAAGTGCGCAGCGCCAGGAACACCAGCGGCGCGCTCTGGATCCCCAGCAACAGGGCAATACCTTCGGCGGAATAGAGCGGCTGGGGGCTGCCCAGGGGCGGCGCCATGCCGATGCTCTTCAGCAGCGGGCTGGCGGGCCCGAACAGCTGCAGCCAGCTCAGCGCGGTGACCTGGGGCGGGATCATCATCGGCAGCATGAAGCAGAACACCAGCCAGGCCTTGCCGCGAATGTCCGTGAGAGTGATCACGAAGGCGAACAGGCTGCCCAGCACCAGCGCAATCAGCATGCCCAGCCCCGACGTATAGAGACTGCGCCAAAGCGCCCGCCAGGTACTTTCGGCCTGCAGCACGCGCCATAGCGGCGACTCGCTGCCCTGGCCCAGGCCGCCCAGCGACTCCATTAGCAAGCGCAGGCTGGGCACAAGACTGAGCGCCACGATGACGAGCATGAGTAGGGTGAGCAGCCAGCGATGCTGGCTGCTATCGGCGAGACCCGGTGTCATGGTCAGCTTCCGAACAAGTCGCTGAAGCGCTGCTTGAGTTCGGCTTCCCTGGCCAGGGCGCTTTCGATGTCGAGCGGCATCAACGCGATATCGTCGCGGGCGGGGAAGCCGGCCGGCGGGGCGACCTCAGGATGCGCCGGAAGATAGCCCTGCTCGCTGACCAGCTCCTGGCCCTCACGTGATAGAACGAAGTCGACAAACTTCTGCGCCGCCTCGACGTTCCTGGCGCCCTGCATGATGGCCACAGGCTCCGTCACGGCGCTCACGCCCTCCTCGGGGAAGACGAACGCCACCGGCGAGCCCTTGGCCGATTCCCGGATCGGCAGGAAGTCGACCACGATTCCGTAGGGTTTGGTACCCGACGCCACGGCATTGAACACGCCGCCGTTGCCGCCCTGGGCCTCGACACGATTGGCCTGGAGTGCCGCGTAGTACTCTTCACCGAGTTCGGGGTTGGCCTCGAGCGTCGCCATGTGAATCAGCGCAGCGCCGGAATAGAGCGGGCTCGGCATGGTCACCTGCCCTTCGTACTCGGGCCGGGTGAGCTCCCGCCAGCTCTGGGGCTTCCGTTCGGCCCCGGTGTTGTAAACGATACCGGTGGTGATCAGCTTGGTGCCGTAGTAGTAGCCTTCCGGATCGTAGAGCTCGGCGGCGTAGACCTCGCGTTCCGGGCTCAGGTGGGGCTGCAGGTGCCCTTCTTGCTTGAGCGACTCCAGGGTCATGCTGTCGGCGATCAACAGCACATCAGGGTTGCTGACGCCGGCGGAGAGTTCGGAGCGCAGCCGGGTCATCAGCTGCGTGGTGCCATCCCGCACCCACTCCACCTCGATCTCGGGGTAGGTCGCCTGGAAGGCGTCGACGGTTTGCTGGGCATCGCTGTTGGGCTGGCTGGTGTAAAGCACCAGCTTCTCGTTACCGAGAGCCGGAAGGGCCAGGCCGGCAAGAACCACGGCGGCGGAGAGGGCCGCTGACAGGGGGCGCTTCGGCATAAGGAAAACCTCCGATGAGTGAGCCCCATCGACATTATTGTCACTGGCTTACAGCGCGATGACAGTATGCTTTCGCTCGGATGTAACATCTTCATCAGCAACGCGCCGTATTCAGCAACTCTGGCAAAAAACAGCGGCCCGATGTCATCTACGTAGCGACCCAAGGGCCGCTGGGCTGGTCGGCCAGGCGCGCCGCCCGTCGCCTCTCGATACCCGTAGTCGCTGGCTGGCATACCAACTTCGATCATTACTGTCAGGACTATGGCGCGCCCTGGCTAGCCGCTCCCTTGATGCAGCTGCTGAGTGTCTTCCACAATGGCTGTGCCGCCACCCTGGTCCCCACACGACAGCAGGCCGAGGCGCTTGCTGATCAGGGTTTTCTGCGCCTGAACGTGATGGTCCGTCGACTCGGCGGCGGTGTAGACGGTCAGCTCGGTGGCGGCCTGGGCGCCGGTTATCATGGCCAGGGCGACGGCGCCGCCAATCAGGGAACGGGGAAACAGGGACATGGTGGCTCTCCGGGTAGGCTGAGTGGCAACCAGGACAGCGGATCTGGTATAGACCAAGGGTCTGGCGATCTCGAATGACAGCCCGGTGACGCTTGGCTAACACCTACATGAAGAGTTAAGACGGCGTGAAGACCGGCCGGCAAGCCCCTATGCCTTGCCCTCCAGCCGCCCCTCCTCGAAGGCGTCGGGATCGCTGAGCAGCTCGCGCAGGTGATCGGTGAGGCGCAGGTAGTAGGCTTCGTTCATTCACTGATTGCCATCATGGACAACCCATGGAGCCCTGACCCGTCGCGCCAATCCAGCCGCTCCCAGCCCTCGTACCTGGCCACCTCGGCCAGCACCGGGTCGGGATTGACCGCCACGGGACGATCGACCCGGTTGAGCAGCGGCAGATCATTCTGGGAGTCTGAGTAGAAGCTCAGATGACTGGCCGCAACGCCCTGCTCGGCCAGCCAGGCCTCCAGGCGGGCGACCTTGCCGCCACGGTAGGAGAGCACCCCGGTGGTGGCGCCGGTGAAGCGCTGCCCATCGAGGGCCGGCTCCACGGCGATCACCTCCTGGATGCCCAGGGCGACCGCCACCGGCGCCACCAGATGCCTCGAGGAAGCGGAGATCAGCATCGGGAGATCGCCCTGCTGGCGGTGCCGGGCGATCAGCTCGCGCCCCTGGGCGAACAGCCGGGGTACGACACGAGCCGCCACGAAGGCCTCCACCTCTCTCGCCACCTCCTCCAGATGGCGCCCCGCCAGCGGCGACAGCGTCAGGGCCAGGTACTCCTCAAGCCGCAGCCGCCCCGCGTGGTAAGCGTCGTTCATCCGCTGGGTGCTGGCCAGGAAGTCACCCGGCGCGGCGATCCAGTCCCGTTCCACCATCCAGTCGTTCCACAGCGCGCTGCAGTCGCCGTCCAGCAGGGTGTCGTCGAGGTCGAAGAGGGCAAGGCGCATGACGGTCTCCAGTGGCCCGGTGGCTCGATAAAGGCAGATAGCCTGAACCACCCGGGTGACAACGGCATGACCGACGAGGCGCGTCACGGTGCTGCCATACGACTGACACGCTCTCGCCACCCGACTGACACCGACCCGCCACGGCGTCGTCACCTTGTGCGGCTAATGTCTTGCGAGGTTTCAGCGCGGCTGCCCGCCATCCACGACATCGCTGTTCATCACACCACAAGGAGAGCTACATGTCCGCATTTTCCCTGAAGAGCCTGGCCGCCGGCGTCGCCGCCGCCACCCTGTCGCTGTCCGCTCACGCCGCCGTCGAGGTCCAGTGGTGGCACGCCATGGGCGGTGAGCTCGGCGAGATCCTCGAAGGCATCACCGAGGAGTTCAACGCCTCCCAGGACGACTACCGGGTGCGCCCCAGCTACCGCGGCAACTACACCGAGACCATGACCGGCGCCATCGCCGCCTTCCGCGCGGGTGAGCAGCCGCACATCCTGCAGGTCTTCGAGGTGGGCACCGGCACCATGATGGCCGCCGAGGGCGCCATCTACCCCATCCATGAGCTGATGGCAGACCACGGCCGCGCCTTCGACCGCGAGGCCTTCCTGCCGGCGGTGGTGGGCTACTACACCGATACCCGCGGCAACATGCTCTCCTTCCCCTTCAACTCCTCCACGCCGATCCTCTACCTCAACCGCGACGCCTTCGACGCCGCGGGCCTGGACGGCACGCCCGAGACCTGGGAGGAGATCGTCGACGCCTCCCGCCAGCTGCGCGAGAGCGGTGCCGCCAGCTGCGGCTTCACCACCTCCTGGCCGAGCTGGGTGATGCTGGAGAACTTCTCCGCCATGCACGACTCGCCGCTGGGCACCCTGGAGAACGGCTTCGGCGGCCTGGAGACCGAGTTCGTCTTCGACAATGCCCTGGTGGCGCGCCACTGGGACAACCTCAAGGCGTGGCAGGACGAGGGGGTCTTCCGCTGGGGCGGCCCGGGGCCGGGGGATGACGCCGCCCCGATGTTCTACTCGGGGGAGTGCGCCATGTTCTTCGGCTCCTCCGCCGCCCGGGCCGGGGTGCTGGCCAACGCCGACTTCACGGTGGACTACGCCATGCAGCCCCACTACGCCGACGTGGAGGGCGCCCCCCAGAACTCGATCATCGGCGGCGCCACCCTCTGGGCCCTGCAGGGCCACAGCGACGAGGAGTACGAGGCCCTGGCCGCCTTCTTCGAGTACCTCTCCCGCCCCGAGGTGCAGGCCGACTGGCACCAGCGCACCGGCTACCTGCCGATCACCCACGCCGCCTGGGAGCTGAGCGAGGAGCAGGGCTTCTACGCCGAGAATCCCGGCGCCGACATCTCCATTCGGCAGATGAACCTCAACCCGCCCACCGAGAACTCCAAGGGGCTGCGCTTCGGCAACTTCGTGCAGGTCCGCGACATCATCTCCGAGGAGCTGGAGGCGGTGATGAGCGGCCAGAAGAACGGCGAGCAGGCCAGCGCCGACGCCGCCCGCCGCGGCAATGCCCTGCTGCGCGACTTCCAAGCCGCCAACCGCTGAGACACACCACCCTCGCCACCCGCTGCCCGGCAGCGGGTGGTGGCATTCGTGCCGCCCCCACACCTGCCTTGCCACTCTCCTGTCGAGTTATCGATGCAGACCAAACGCATGACCTTTCCCGGGCGCTGGCTGCCCTATGCCCTGCTGGCGCCCCAGGTGATCGTCACCCTGATCTTCTTCATCTGGCCCTCGTTGCAGGCGCTTTACATGTCGCTGCTGCGCGAGGACGCCTTCGGGCTCAACACCAGCTTCGTTGGCCTGGCCAACTTCAGACGACTCTTCGCCGACACCTACTACCTCGACTCGCTCTCGGTGACTGCGGTGTTCGCCATCGGCACCACCCTGCTGTCGATGTCCGCTGCTCTGCTGCTGGCGACCACCGTCAACCGCATGCTGCGTTCACGCAACGGCTACACCACCCTGCTGGTCTGGCCCTACGCCATCGCCCCGGCCATCGCCGGGGTGCTCTGGTGGTTCATCTTCAACCCCTCCATCGGCATCGTGCCCTATGTGCTCGAGATGCTCGGCTACCGCTGGAACCACCGCACCTCCGGCACCGACGCCATGGCGCTGGTGATCATCGCCGCCGCCTGGAAGCAGATCGCCTACAACTTCCTGTTCTTCCTGGCCGGGCTGCAATCGATCCCCCAGTCGCTGATCGAGGCGGCGGCCATCGATGGCGCCGGCCCCGTGAAGCGCTTCTGGACGATCGTCTTCCCGCTGCTCACGCCCACCACCTTCTTCCTGATGGTGGTCAACGTGGTCTACGCCATGTTCGACACCTTCGGGGTGATCCACGCCACCACCCAGGGCGGCCCAGCCCAGGCCACCAACATTCTGGTCTACAAGGTCTACGCCGACGGCTTCGTGGGGCTCAACCTGGGCAGCTCCGCCGCCCAGTCGGTGATCCTGATGGCCATCGTGGTGGCCCTCACCGTGGTGCAGTTCCGCTTCATCGAGCGGCGCGTCAACTACTGACCCGGAGGAGCTCCCCATGGTCGAACACCGCCCCCTGAGCCAGCTGGCGGCCCACCTGATCCTGATCGCCGGCGTGGCCCTGGTGCTGTTTCCCGTCTATATCGCCATCGTCGCCTCCACCCAGGCGCCGGGGGAGTTCCTGCGCGGCACCCTTCCCCTGGTACCCGGTGGCCACGCCCTGGAGAACTATCGTGCCATGTGGGAGAGCGGGCTCTCCCGCGCCGGGGCGCCCCCCGTGGGCCAGATGCTCTTCAACAGCCTGGTGATGGCGCTGGCGATCACTCTGGGCAAGCTGGCCATCTCGCTGCTCTCGGCCTTCGCCATCGTCTACTTCCGCTTTCCCTTCCGGCTGTTCTTCTTCTGGCTGATCTTCGTCACCCTGATGCTGCCGGTGGAGGTGCGCATCATCCCCACCTTCCAGGTGGTGGCCGACCTCGGCATGCTCAACAGCTTCGCCGGGCTCTCCATCCCGCTGATCGCCTCGGCCACCGCCACCTTCCTGTTTCGCCAGTTCTTCATGACGGTGCCGGAAGAGTTATTGGAAGCCGCCCGGGTGGATGGCGCCGGCCCCCTGAAGTTCTTCAAGGACATCCTGCTGCCGCTGTCGGTCACCAATATCGCGGCGCTCTTCGTGATCCTGTTCATCTACGGCTGGAACCAGTACCTCTGGCCCCTGCTGATCACCACCGACAGCGACTACTACACCGTGGTGATGGGCATCCAACGCATGACCACCGCCGCCGACGGCGACCCCCAGTGGCACCTGGTGATGGCCGCGGTGGTGATGGCCGCCCTGCCCCCGGTGCTGGTGATCCTGTTCATGCAGCGACTGTTCGTGAAGGGCCTCACCGAGACGGAGAAATAGCGATGGCAAGTATCAGGATCGAGGGCCTCGAGAAGACCTACCCCGGCGGCGTGAAGGCGGTAAAGGGCATTGACCTGGAGGTGGCCGACGGCGAGTTCGTGGTGCTGGTGGGCCCCTCGGGCTGCGGCAAGTCGACCCTGCTGCGCATGGTGGCGGGGCTGGAGACCATCAGCGCCGGGGCGCTGCATATCGGCGAGCGCCGGGTCAACGAGCTGGAGCCCGCCCAGCGCGATATCGCCATGGTGTTCCAGAATTATGCGCTCTATCCCCACATGACGGTGTTCGACAACCTGGCCTACGGCCTGAAGAATCGCGGCTTCAAGCGCGACGAGATCCGCCGCCGGGTGGAGGCGGCGGCAACGATGCTGGAGATCGAGGCCTTCCTGCCCCGCAAGCCGCGCCAGCTCTCCGGCGGCCAGCGCCAGCGAGTGGCCATGGGCCGGGCCCTGGTGCGCGAGCCCGCGGCCTTCCTCTTCGACGAGCCGCTCTCCAACCTGGACGCCAAGCTGCGCGTGCAGATGCGGGTGGAGATCAAGAAGCTGCAGCGCCGCCTGAAGACCACCAGCCTCTACGTCACCCACGACCAGCTCGAGGCCATGACCCTGGCCGATCGCCTGGTGGTGCTCAACGACGGGCGCATCGAGCAGGTGGGCACGCCCATGGAGATCTACGCCCGGCCCGCCTCGCTGTTCGTGGCTACCTTCATCGGCTCCCCGGCCATGAACCTGATCCCGCTGGACTATCTACACACCAACGGGGGCGGCGACACCGCGACGGCCCTGCTCCACGACCTGCCCGAGGGCACCGACATCGTCGGCATCCGCCCCGACGACCTGCATATGCGGGCGCCGAGCGAGCCGCACCTGGTGGTGGAATCGACCCTGGAGCTGTTCGAGGCCGCCGGCGCCGAGAGCCACCTCTACGTCTGCCTGGCCGGCAGCGACCAGCCCACGGTGATCCGCACCGCCGGCCAGCCCCCGGTGGCCGAGGGCGAGACGCTGCGCTTTTACGTCACCCGCGACGCCCTGCACCCCTTCAATCGCGAGAGCGGTAAACGCATCGGGGATCACGGATAGCGCGCCTCGAAGGCCTCCACCACTCGGCGCAGGTCATCGGGCAGCCGGGCGAGGGTCTCGTGGCGCAGTGCCTCAGGCAGGCCGCCGTGGAAGGCTTCGGCCATGGCACCTGCCATGCACGCCTGGGTATCGGCGTCGCCGCCCAGCGAGATGGCGTTGCGAATCGCCGACTCGACACTGTCGGACTCCAGGAAGGCGGTGATCGACTCCGGCACCGAGCCCTGGCAGGAGACATCGAAGCGATAACCGGGACGGATCTCGTCCAGGGAATGCGAAAGGTCGAAGCCGAAACGCGCCTCCACCTCCTCGCGCAGGCATGCCTTGTCGGCCCCCTGGCGGGCCAGATAGATCACGGCGGCCACGGCCTGGGCCCCGCGGACCCCCTCGGGATGATCATGGGTCACCTCGGCGCTGCGCCTCGCCAGCATCAGTGCCTCCTCGAGCGAGCAGGCCGCGAAGCCAACCGGCGGTACCCGCATGGCCGAGCCGTTGCCCCAACTGTAGTAGGGCTGCCGGTCCCGGTTTGCCGCCCAGCGCATGAAGCCACCGCCGAAGCCAGCGTCAGGGTAGCGGTGGAAGTAGTCGTGAAAGGCATCGACGAAGTCGCCGCCGTGCAGCAGCACCTCCGCCACCGCCAGACAGAGCACGGTGTCATCGGTGAAGGTGCTCTGCGGCGTGAAGAGCGGGAAGTCCCGGTGCTTGGTGCCCCGGCCTTCGTGGACAGAACCGATGATGTCGCCGGCAATCGCGCCCAGCATGGCGTTTCCCTCCCCTGTTGCAGTTCAGGCGCCGTGATAGCCGTCCTCTTCGGGATCCTCGTGGGAATTCCTCGGCAGCTCGGCGGCCCAGGCCATGGCTCCGGCGTGCTCATCGCCACGGAAGGTGCGGATCTCCACGGCCTTGAACAGGCGCTCTTCCAGGCGGGCGATCTGCTCGATCCACGCCTGGTCGGTGACCACGGCGGCGCGGTGGTAGCGGTCCAGATCGCCGAGCTGCGTCAGGCCGTAGCCGATGTCCTTGAGCAGGGCGGTCAGGGTCATCAGGCGCAGGTCATCGACCTCGACCACCAGGCTGATCACCGGATGAGCCCGCTTGGCGGCCTCGATGGCATCAATGGCGCGCTGCAGTTCTCCGCCGGTCACGATACCCCCCGCCTTCATCGCCACCACGTGGGCCGCCGGATGGGAGATCAGGTCCAACATGGGCATTCTCCTTGAGGTAAGAGAGAAGAGCCAAGCGGCTCGGTCACCTTCAGCATAGTGCGCCGGGACAGGCCTGGCGCGCAGGGACCGCTGCCCGGGTGCAGACTTTTCGGACAACGCCTAAGATGACGTGTCGCGCGCCGCCCTCTGCGCCGCCAGTTCGCAACACACGGAGACAGACACAATGACCGATGACCTACCCGGCGGGACAGGTGGCGTCGCCGAGCGCCATTCGGCCGTCGTCAACGGCTCTGACACCCCCGCATGAGTGCTTCCGATCCCCTCTGGCTGGTGTTCGGTGCCAGCGGCTACGTGGGCCGCAACATGGTGCCGCATCTGGTGGCGCAGGGAAGGCGTGTGCGCGCCGTCGCACGACGGCTATCGGCGATGGAGGCCGAGGGCTGGCAGGGGGTCGATCAGGTGCGCGCGGATGCGCTTGACCCGGCCACGCTGGCCCCGGCGCTTGCCGGGGTCGAGGTGGCCTTCTACCTGGTGCACTCCATGGGTGGCGGGCGCGGCTTTCCCGCGCGCGACCGGGAGGCGGCGCGCAATTTCGCCAAGGCCGCCGCAGAGGCGGGGGTAAGTCGCATTATCTACCTGGGCGGGCTTGCGCCGGAAGGCGCCGATACCGAGCATCTCTCCTCACGGGTGGAAACCGGCGAGATCCTGCGCGCGGGGCCGGTGCCAGTGGTCGAACTGCGGGCAGGCATCATCATCGGGGCGGGGTCGGCCGCCTTCGAGGTGATGCGCGATCTGGTGGCGCATCTGCCGATCATGGTGACGCCGCGCTGGGTAAGTGTGTCGTCACCGCCGATGGCGCTTGACGATCTGCTGGCCGACCTGGTGGGGCTGGCGGCGCTGCCCGAGGCCGAGGGCGGAGTGTTCGAGACCGGCGGCCCCGAGCGGCAGACCTATGCGGCGATGATGCGCGGGCTGGCCCGCGGGCTTGGGCGGCGCAGGCCGATAATCGTGCCGGTGCCGTTTATGACCCCGAAACTGTCGAGCTACTGGATGGATCTGGTGACCGGGGTGCCCGCCCCGCTGGCGCGGGCCCTGATCGGCGGGCTGCGCCATGACCTGCGCGCCAATGATACCGCCCTGCGCGCGCTGGTGCCGCGCGACTGCCTGGGGTTCGACGCCGCCGTGGCGAAGGCGTTCGAGGCCGAGCGTGGCATGCTCTCCGGCGACCGCTGGCGCGAGGGGGCCTTCGACCTGCGCGGGTATCGCCACGATATCAGCTTCTACGGCAAGCGGATGACGCTGGAGCGGCACTCCTCGGCGTCGCCGGCGGCGGCGTGGGAGACGCTCGAGGGGCTGGCGACGCGGGCGTCGGGCTACTTCGCCCTGACCCCGATCTGGCGGCTGCGCGCGGCGGCAAATCGCTTGCTGAGGGGCGCGGACGCTGGACCGCGCCAGCACGCCGGGCCGTTCGCCGAGGGCGAGACCTTCGGTTTCTGGCGCGTGCACCGGGTGCGGCCCGGCGAGCGGCTGATTCTGCTGTCGAGTCTGCGCGCGCCGGGCGAAGGCGGGATGGAGATCACGCTGGAACCCGACACGGCGGGCGGGTCACGCATCACGCTGGTGCTGCATTGGCATCCGGCCGGAGTGTGGGGGCTGCTCTACTGGTTCCTGCTCTGGCCTGCGCATGCGGTGGTGCTGCGCGCGTTCCTGCGCGGCCTGGGGCGGGCCGCGGCTCAGGAGAAGATGTCATAGATCGCCGAATCGATCTGTGGGAAGCGGAAGCGGAAGCCGTCGGCCAGCAACCGGTCGGGATGCACACGCTGGCCGTCAAGCACCACGGTGGCGCCATCGCCCAGCACCTGGCGGATCACCATCGCGGGCACCGGCAGACGCACGAAGCTGCGCGACAAGCGGCCGAAGGCGTCGGTCACCTGACGCATCCGCACGGGATTGGGCGAGGTGGCGCTGTAGGCCCCCTGCATCCCGGGGGTGTCCAGGGCACGCAGAAGGATATCGGTCGCGTCCTCACGGTGGATCCAACTGACCCACTGCCGGCCCGATCCGATGCGCCCGCCCAGGAACGGGCGCAGCCGCTTGAATGTTTCGCGTCCGCTGTCGGTGAGCGCAAGCGCCAGGCCGAAGCGCAGGATCACCACCCGCAGGCCGTGGTCGGCGGCGCGCTGTGCCTCGGCCTCCCACAAATGCGTGGTGTCGGTCAGGAAATCGCCAGGCGGGCCAGGGGGGCTCGCTTCGGAAAAGCGCGTGCTTTCGCTTATCCCGTAATAGCGGCAGGCCGAGGCCGAGATCAGCGTGGCCGGCTGGCCGGTCATCCCGGCGATGGCGGTGACAAGCGCGCGGGTGCCCGTCTCGCGGCTCTTGCGGATGGCGACGCGCACCCCGGGTGTCCAGCGGACCGCGATGGGCTCACCCGCCAGATGCACCACGGCCGAGGCATCGGCCAGTGCCGGGGCGATGGTCGCCGGATCGAAAGGGTTGTAGCCAACCACCTTGACCTGCGGGAACTTCGCCATGGGGAACCGGGCCGCGGCCGCCACTGGATTGCGGCTCAGCGCCGTGACGGGAGTGCCACGCGCTGTCAGCTTTTCCACCAGGCGGCTGCCAAGAAACCCCGTCGCTCCGGTGATCGCCACTCTGCTTTGGGTCATGAGCCTGTCGTCTTGTGTCATAGGACCACTTTGAACCTGAACATATAGGATACTCTGATCCCGATCAACGCGCCCGGGATCGCCGCTGACACAACCCGTTCGGCGACGTTCTCAATCGGCAGGAGTCTTTTTATGACCGATGCAACGCCACTTCACGACTACCGACACTATCCTCTTCACGCCGGTGCCACGGCCTGCACGCGCGCCCCGGCCCAGGCGGTGTGGCGGGTTGTCTCGGCGATCGGGGGCGACAATCGCTATTACGCCCTCAACAGCCTCTGGTCCATGCGCGAATGGCTCGACTCGTTGGTTGGTGGGCCGGGCAGGCGCCGCGGGCGACCCGAAGGACGCCCGATCAGGGCCGGAGATCAGATCGACAGCTGGCAGGTGCGGATCGCCGATGCGCCCGAGCTTCTGGCGCTGGACTTCGGGATGAAGGCGCCAGGGCATGGGGTGCTGGAATTCAGGGTCGCGCCCATGGGAGATGGCGCCCGGATGACGGCCACCGCGTTCTGGAACCCGGAAGGGGTCGCGGGGAAGATCTACTGGGCGGCGATGAAGCCCGCGCATCTGGTGCTGTTCAAGCGTCTGACCGCCGAGATCTGTCGCCGGGCCGAGCAAGTCCCCTTCGATGAGCGCGTCGGTCTGGGCAGATAACGACACACAGTGGGCGGCCGCTTGTGTCAGCACGGCAGTAACCGCCGAGGCTGTCGGCGGTGATTACCGGGGCCGTTGAACAGGGTCACGAAAACGTCACCATCGCGCGCAATCATGGCCGAAACACCCACAAGGGAGTCGCTCGGCATGCCCCCACGCCCGCGCGAACCGCTCAGCGAAGCGGAGGTGGAGTCATTGATCCGGCTGGCCAGGGGCAATGCGTTGGCCCAACAGTTCCAGGCAGAGCACAAGGCGCGGCTCGCGCCGGCCACTCTGGCACTGCAGATGGCGACAAACGCCACCGATCCCCAGCCGGGCGGTATGAAGATCCTGATGCTCTCGGACGTCTACTTTCCTCGCGTCAACGGGGTCTCCACTTCCATCGCCAGCTTCCGAGCTGCCCTCGAGCGCCAGGGCCATTCGGTCACCCTGGTCTGCCCCGACTACCCGGTGGGCCAGGTGGACGAGCCGGGGGTGATACGCATCTCCTCCCGTGGGGTGCCGGGGGACCCGGAGGACCGCATGATGCGCTACCGGGACCTGCTGGCCCTGGCACCACAGCTCGCCGAGCAGGCCTTCGACCTGATCCACGTGCATACGCCCTTCGTGGCCCACTATGCCGGCATCAAGCTGGGACGACGGATCGGCATGCCGGTGGTAGCCACCTACCACACCCTCTTCGAGGAGTATCTGCACCACTATGTGCGCTGGTTGCCGAGTCGTTGGCTGCGCTTCGCCGCGCGCCGCTTCTCGGTGCGCCAGTGCCACCAGCTCAGAGCTTTAATCGCCCCCTCCCAGGCCATGCAGTCGACGCTGACCCGCTACGGGGTGACCACGTCCATGGCGGTGATTTCCACCGGGCTGGGGCTGGAGGCCTTCACTCGCCCCCGGGAGGAGAGCGACTTTCGCCACCGCTATGGGCTGCCCCCGGAGGCGCGTCTGCTGCTCTTCGTGGGGCGCGCCGCCCATGAAAAGAACATCGGTTTCCTGATCGAGATGCTGCCTGGCGTGCTGGCCGAGCACCCGGATACCCGCCTGATCATCACCGGCGAGGGGCCCGCCCAGGCGGAACTGGCTCGCCAGGCACATGAGCAGGGCGTGGCCCAGGCCGTCCTATTCCTCGGCTATCTCGACCGCGATGGCCCATTGCAGGCCGCCTACCGCGCTGCCGATCTCTTCGTCTTCGCCTCGCGCACCGAGACCCAGGGACTGGTGCTGCTGGAGGCCATGGCGCTGGGCACGCCGGTGGTCTCGACCGCGGTGATGGGCACCCGTGACGTCCTGAAGGAGGGCGAGGGCTGCCTGATCGCCGAGGAGGACCACGACGACTTCGCGGCCAAGGTCAACAGCCTGCTGGGAGATGACAGCCTGCGCCGGACCCTCTCCGCACGCGGTCAGGCCTACGCCGCCGGCTGGCACGAGGATGTCAAGGCCGCCGAGCTCGTCGCCCTCTATCGCTGCCAGCTCGAGCACGCCGTCACCGATTGACCGTGCCCCTCCCCGGGAACCCGCGCATCGACACGCCGAGCTCATTGGCTGTTCATCGCTTCGTCACTTCGCCGACCCGGCGCTGTCATGAGCAACCGTCAGAGTGAGCGCCGTTGGCATCTTTCCCTATCATCTCGCCACGGAGTCCCCATGACCGCCAAGACCTTCCCTCGCACCCTGCTGGCCGCCACCATCGCCGGCCTGTTCACCGCCACCAGTTTTGCCGCCAGCGCCGACCTCTCCTCGCGCTACGTTGATACCGATGGCGACATGATCGCCGACATCCCCGCCGATGCGTCCCGGTGGGCCGACCCCGATACGCTGGTCTTCGCCTACACCCCGGTGGAGGACCCGGCCGTCTACGCCGACGTCTGGTCCGACTTCCTCGATCACCTCGCCGAGGCAACCGGCAAGCGTGTGCAGTTCTTCCCGGTACAGTCCAATGCCGCCCAGCAGGAGGCGCTGCGCGCCGGTCGTCTGCATGTGGCCGGCTTCAACACCGGCGGCGTCCCGGTGGCGGTGAATTGCGGCGGCTTCCGCCCCTTCACCATCATGGCCGCGGAAGACGGCAGCTTCGGCTACGAGATGGAGATCATCACCTGGCCGGACAGCGGCATCGAGCAGATGGAGGACCTGGCCGGCCGTCAGCTCGCCTTCACCTCGCCCACCTCGAACTCCGGCTTCCGGGCCCCCTCGGCGCTGCTGCGCAGCGAATACGGCCTGGAAGCCGACGAGGACTTCGAGACCGCCTTCTCCGGCTCCCACGACAACTCCATCCTCGGCGTGGTCAACAAGGACTACGAGGCGGCCGCCATTGCCAACTCGGTGGCCCACCGCATGCTGGCTCGCGGCGTCATCAATGAGGGCGACTACGAGATCATCTACACCTCCGAGACCTTCCCCACCACCGCCTACGGCACGGCCCACAACCTGCATCCGGAACTGCAGGAGGCCATCCAGCAGGCCTTCTTCAGCTATGACTGGGCCGGCACGGCGCTCGAGGCCGAGTTCGCCAACTCCGGCGAGGCCCAGTTCATCCCCATCACCTATGAACAGCACTGGTCGGTGATCCGCACCATCGCCGAGGCGAATGGCGTGACCTACGACTGCGACTGATTCCGCGCCACTACTGGCCGCGCTCCAACAGCGGAACCGAGCCAAAAGAACCACGGGCCAGGAGGGCCTCGCTCTCCTGGCCCGTCTGCGTGAAGGACGACTGACCATGCTGACGCTTACCCAGGTCACCAAGCGCTACCCCACCGGGGATCGCGCCCTGACCGATATCGACCTCACCCTGCCGGCGGGCCAGGTGATGGCACTGATCGGCCCCTCGGGGGCCGGCAAGAGCACCCTGATCCGCTGCGTGAACCGCCTGGTGGAGCCAACGTCGGGCAGCATCCGCCTGGGCGACACCGAGCTGACCCGGCTCTCCGGCCGCGAGCTGCGCCGTGCGCGCCGCGCCATGGGCATGATCTTCCAGGAGTACGCCCTGGTGGACCGCCTGACGGTGATGGAGAACGTGCTCTCCGGCCGGCTGGGCCAGGTGGGCTTCTGGCGCAGCTTCCTGCGCCGCTACCCCGCCGATGCCGTGATCGAGGCCTTCCGCCTGCTGGAGCGGGTCGGCCTGCCCCAAGCCATCGACAAGCGCGCCGATGCGCTCTCCGGCGGCCAACGCCAGCGGGTCGGCATCGCCAGGGCGCTGCTGCAGGACCCGCAACTGCTGCTGGTGGACGAGCCCACGGCGAGCCTCGACCCCAAGACCTCGCGACAGATCATGCGGCTGATCCGCGAACTCTGTGCCGAGCGCGAGCTCGGCGCCATCATCAACATCCATGACGTGGCCCTGGCCCAGCAGTTCGCCGATCGCATCGTCGGCCTGCGCGCCGGGGAGATCGTCTTCGATGGCTCGCCCGAGGCGCTGGATGCCGAGACCCTGACTACCATCTACGGCGAGGAGGAGTGGGACACCCAGGGACAGCCGGCCGACGATGAGACCTCCTCCGTCCCCGCTCCGCCCCAACACCTGTCGCTGGCAACGGGAGGCACCTCATGACTCGACAGGCGATGGCCCGGGCGGGCCAATGGCGGCGGCTGCCGCTGATCCGTGACCCGAGGCTGCGCTGGGGCCTTGCCCTGGGCGGCCTGGTCTACCTGCTGCTGGCTCTTTCCACCATCGACGTCAACTGGGCACGGGTCGCCGAGGGCGCCGGCCGCGGACTGAACTTCCTGGCCGCCTTTACCCAGCCGGACTTCATCAGCCGCCGCGGCGACATCCTCGACGGCATCCTCGAGAGCCTGACCATGACGCTCACCTCCACGGTGATCGGCGTGGCCCTGGCGATTCCGGTGGGCCTGGGGGCGGCACGCAACATCGCCCCCTTGCCGGTCTACTACCTGTGCCGGGGCATCATCACCGTGTCGCGCACCTTCCAGGAGGTCATCATCGCCATCCTCTTCGTGGTGATGTTCGGCTTCGGCCCGCTGGCCGGGATGATCACCCTGGCCTTCGCCACCATCGGCTTCATGGCCAAGCTGCTCGCCGAGGACATCGAGGACCTGGACTGGCGCCAGGTGGAGGCGGTTCGCGCCACCGGGGCGAGCTGGTGGCAGACCATGAACCACGCCGTGCAGCCCCAGGTCATGCCGCGGCTGATCGGGCTGTCGATGTACCGCCTGGACATCAACTTCCGCGAGTCGGCGGTGATCGGCATCGTCGGGGCCGGCGGCATCGGCGCCACTCTCAACACCTCGATCAGCCGCTACGAGTACGACACCTCGGCGGCCATCCTGCTGATCATCATCGCCATCGTGCTGCTCAGTGAATACAGCTCGAGCCACGTACGCCGCTGGACCCAGTGAACCGGAGACCCTCATGCCTGTAACCAGCTCCCCGCAGGGCACGCCAATCTGGCGCCTGCGCACCACCCGCACCCAGTGGCTGGGCTATCTGGCCTGGCTGGCCGGCGCCTGCCTCTTTCTGCTGTGCTGGAAGGTGATCTCAGACAACACCATGTGGGTGTTCGTCGAGGACGCCGGCCGCCAGGGCAGCGACCTGATCAGCCGCATGCTGCCGCCGCAGTGGACCTATGCCCACCGCCTCTGGAAGCCGATGTGGGACACCATGAACATCGCCACCCTGGGCACCGCGTTAGGCATCGCCATGGCGTTTCCGGTGGCCTTCCTGGCGGCGCGCAACACCACCCCCCACCCGCTGGTGCGCAGCGCCGCGCTGCTGATCATCGTCTCGTCGCGCTCCATCAACTCGCTGATCTGGGCCATGCTGCTGGTGACCATCCTGGGGCCAGGAGTGCTGGCCGGGATCATCGCCATCGCCCTGCGCTCCATCGGCTTCGTCGGCAAGCTGCTCTATGAAGCCATCGAGGAGATCCACCCCACCCCCGTGGAGGCGATCAGCGCCACCGGCGCCGGCCGCCTGCAGGTGATGAGCTACGGGGTGCTGCCCCAGGTGCTGCCCGCCTTCGCCGGCATCAGCGTCTACCGCTGGGACATCAATATCCGCGAATCCACGGTGCTGGGGCTGGTGGGCGCCGGCGGCATCGGCCTGCAGCTCAACGCCGCCATCAACAGCCTGGCCTGGAACCAGGTCAGCGTGATCTTCCTGATGATCTTCGTCACCGTGCTGGCCTCGGAGTGGATTTCCGCCCGGGTGCGTCACGCCATTACCTGAGACCGCGCCCTGGGCGAGACCAGCCTGGTGGAGTGGATCGGGCGCTAGGACTGTGAACCCGCCAGGGCCCGCTCAGCCGGCGTCGGCCGCCAGGCCGTCGCTGCGCACGCAGCGCAACAGGCAGAAGACGGCCAGGGCGCCGGTCACCATGGGCAGCAGGAAGCCCGCCGAGTAGCTGCCGGTGAGCCACACGATCAGGCTGAACAGCGCCGGGCCCACCAACACCCCCATGTAGGTGAGTACCAGCACGGCGGCGGTGGCCTCGCCCACCTCGCCGGGCTCGCAGCGCCGCGCCACCTCCCCCAGGTAGACCCCGTTCCAGCCCACCGCCGTGGCGCCGGCCACCACCATCAGGGCGAGGGTCACCCAGGTGGGTACCGCGGTGCCGAGCACGGCCAGCAGGAAGAAGATCACGGCGATGACGCCGGCCAGCCCGAAGAGGACCGGCAAGCTGCCTCCCAGGCGGTCGGCCAGGGCGCCCCAGGCCAGGCGGCCCGAGACCCCGGCCACATGCACCAGCGAGACGACCGCCCCGGCCACCACCAGGGTCAGCAGCAACTCTTCAACCATGTAGGCCACCGCGAAGCTGAGCAGAGAGAGCTGGGCCGCGGAGAGGCAGAAGCCGGTGGCCCCCAGCCAGCGCATGGCGCGGTAGCGGCGCAGCACGCCCAGGCTGCCGGCGCGCTGCATGCGCACGCTGCCATCCCGGCTGGTATCCCAGCGCTCGCGGCGCGGCTGGAGCAGCAGCAGCGTGGCCAGGCAGGCTGCCCCCACCGCCAGGAAGGCGGCCTGCCAGTTCCACAGCGCGGCCAGCGGCGGCGCCAGCAGGCCGGCCAGCACACCGCCCAGGGGCACACCGGTCTGCTTGATCGAATAGACGAGGTTACGCCGTTCGGGAGCCGTGAAGCGGGAGAGCAGTTCGGCGGCCGCCGGGCTGGTGATGCCGTAGGCGAGCCCCAGCAGCAGGGTGGTGGCGAGCAGCGCCAGCGGGGTGCCTATCAGCGCCAGCGCACAGCCCCCCATCACCAGCGCCATGGCCAGCTGGCTGGCCCGGCAGCCGCCCAGCCGCCGAGCCAGCACCGCCGACTGCAGCGAGGTGAGCATTGCCACTCCGTAGAGCAGGCTAACCTGCAGCCCGACCCAGCCGGTCGGCACGCCGAAGGCCGCCGCGACCTGGGGCGCCAGGGTCGGTACCAGCAGCATCCCACCGCTGCACAGCACCTGCACCCAGGTGGTGGCTACCAGGACCCGCCAGCCCTCCGCATGGGGCGGAGACGAGGAGGCGGCGGGGGGCGAGGCAGACATGGCAGGCTCCGGTGACGAGGAAACCGTTAGCCTACACAGATAGTTAATGCTGCTGCCAGCGTCATAGGCGAAACCCGCGTTCGTCGCCGGTTCAGGCGGGGTTGACACCGCACTGTCACGAGACCGTCATGCAATCGTAAGCGATGCCCCTCATCTTCGAAGCATGACAGATTCTGCTCAGCGACTACGCTGTTGAAAACACCACCATGAGCACCTCCCTTCGCCCGCCGCATAGAGAGCCCCATGAACCACGCCAGTCAGCAGCGCATCCGTCTTGAAGGGGTCACCAAGCGCTGGGGTGACAGCCGAGGGGTCGACGGCATTTCCTTCGATGTCGACCCCGGCCAGTTCGTGATCCTGCTCGGTCCCTCGGGGTGCGGAAAGTCGACGACCCTGCGCATGATCGCCGGCCTCGAACAGGCCACGGAGGGATGCATCCACATCGGCGAGCGCGATGTGACCCGGCTTCCGCCGGGGGATCGCGGCCTCAGCATGGTGTTCCAGTCCTATGCGCTCTTCCCTCACCTCGACGTGGCCGACAACATCGTCTTCGGCCTGCGCAGTCGCAAGGTGCCCCGGGCGGAACGCCGCGAACGCCTGCAGCGGGTCGCCGAGCTGGTCGATCTGGGCGCCTACCTGGATCGCAAGCCGGCACAGCTCTCGGGCGGGCAGCGCCAGCGAGTGGCCCTGGCCAGGGCGATCATCTCCGAGCACCCCATCTGCCTGATGGACGAACCGCTCTCCAATCTCGATGCCCGCCTGCGCGGGGAGATGCGTCGCGAGATCAAGGCACTGCAGACACGACTTGGCATGACCGTGGTGTATGTCACCCATGACCAGGTCGAGGCGATGAGCATGGGCGACAGGGTGATCCTCATGCAAGACGGCATCATCGTCCAGGACGACAGCCCAGATGACCTCTACAATCGCCCCGCCACCGCCTTCGCCGCGAGCTTCATCGGCAGCCCGGCCATGAACCTGGTGCACCTGGACGCGGCGGGTGGCAAGGCCGTGATCGACGGCGAACCGAGCGTTGCCGTCGCGCCCGTGGAGGCGAGCAACGGCCAGTTGGGGCTGCGCCCCGAAGATATCGTGGTGCTCGGCCCCGACGACGCCGGGCTACCCGCCCGGGTGATCGACGGCGAGTACCTCGGCGCCGATACCATCCTGCGCCTGGCCGTGGGCAGTCAGGTACTGCGCGCCCGGCTGCCCGGCAAGCGGCCGCTGGCCGATGGCCAGCGCTGCCGGCTCGGCTGGGCCCCCGCCGCGGCCCACCTGTTCGGTGACGACGGCGCGCGCCGGGATGACCTCACTCCCCTGACAGTTTCCGCGGCCGTCGGCCGCCCCTCGGGCGACGGCGGGCACAGCGCATCGCCTTCGCCCTCCGGCACCAGCCCGGGCATTCCCTCGTGAACACAGGAGTCATTCTATGCGTGCGCGTCTCTCCTTCCCGCTGACGGCCCTGGCCGCCGGCCTGCTCGCCGCCGGCCCCACCCTCGCCGACGACCCGGTCGAACTGACCCTGTACTACCCCATCGCCGTAGGGGGAGCCCTCACCGACGTCATCGACGGCCTGGTCGATGAATTCGAGGCCGAGCATCCCGCCATCAGCGTGGACGCCATCTACGCCGGCAACTACGACGACACCCGGGTGCGCGCCATGTCAGCCATCGAGGCCGGCGATGCCCCGCAGCTCTCGGTACTGTTCTCCATCGATCTCTACGAACTACTGGAACAGGACGCCATCATCGCCTTCGATGAGGTGGTCGAAACCGACGAAGAGCGCGAATGGCTCGACAGCTTCTATCCCGGCCTGATGGAGAACGGGCAGCTGGATGGCATGACCTACGGCATTCCCTTCCAGCGCTCCACCATCGTGCTCTACTGGAACAAGGATGCCTTCGAGGCCGCCGGCCTCGACCCGGAGACACCGCCGGAGACCTGGGAGGACATGGCCCGCATGGCCGCCGCGGTGCGCGACGCCTCGGGCGGTGACCAGTGGGGCGTGATGGTCCCCTCCACCGGCTACCCCTACTGGATGTTCCAGGCCTTCGCCTTCCAGAACGGTCACCGGCTGATGAGCGAGGACGGCACCGAGGTCTACTTCGACGACCCGGCCGCCATCGAGGCGCTGGAGTACTGGGTCTCGCTGGCGACCGAGCATGACGCCATGCCCGACGGCACCATCGAATGGGGCACCCTGCGCCAGAACTTCATCGAGCAGTCCACGGCGATGATCTGGCACACCACCGGCAACCTCACCGCGGTGCGCAACGAGGCCAGCTTCGATTTCGGTGTGGCCATGCTGCCGATGAAGACCCAGCGCGGCAGCCCCACCGGCGGCGGCAACTTCTACCTCTTCAAGGATGCCAGCGAAGAGGAGCAGCGCGCCGCCATGACCTTCATCCGCTGGATGACCGACCCGGAGCGTGCCGCCGCCTGGTCCATCGAGACCGGCTACATGGGCGTGAGCCCGGCCGCCTACGAGACCGAGGCGCTGCGCGACTACATCGCTCAGTTCCCGCCCGCCGCGGTGGCCCGGGACCAGCTGAAGCACGGCACCGCCGAGCTCTCCACCTATCAGGGTGGCCGGGTACGCCGGGCGCTGGACAACGCCGTCCAGGCGGCCCTGACCGGCCAGATGGCACCGGCCGAAGCGCTGGCCCAGGCCCAGCGCGAAGCCGACGCAGCCCTGAGGCGCTATGCCCGCTGATGCGCTGAGACCCGACACCTGGCCGAACTCCCGGGGCGGCTGCAGCCGCCCCGGGAGTTCGGGTAATCACGGAGAGCCGACATGGTCGAGATGAACTCCCATCGCCGCATGCAGCTTTATGGCGCACTGCTGCTGCTGCCGGCCGCCGTGCTGCTCTCCACCTTTGCCTACCTGCCGACCATCACGACCCTGATCAACAGCCTCTTCCTGCCCGGCTTTCGCGGCGCGCCGACGGAATTCGTCGGGCTGGAGAACTACCGTCTGCTGATCGAGGACAGCACCTTCTGGCGGGTCGCGCGCAACAACCTGATCTATGCGCTGGGCACGATTCCCACCTCCATCGCCCTGGCGCTGGCCATGGCGCTGTTCGTCAACGCCCGCCTGCCGGGACGCGGCTTCGTGCGAATGGCCTACTTCACGCCGACCATCCTGCCGATGATCGCCGCGGCGAACATCTGGATGTTCTTCTACGCCCCACAGATCGGGCTGTTCAACAAGTTGCTCGGCGCCCTGGGGCTCTCCGGGGTGAACTGGCTGGGGGACCCGAGCGTGGCGCTCAGCTCGGTGATCGTGATGACGGTGTGGAAGGAAGCCGGCTTCTTCATGATCTTCTACCTCGCCGCCCTGCAGGGCATGGCGCCCGAACTCAAGGAGGCCGCCGACCTGGAGGGCACCAGCCGCTGGAGCTTCTTCTGGCGGGTCACCTTCCCGCTGCTGATGCCGACCACGCTGTTCGTGCTGATCAACGCGCTCATCAACGCCGTGCGCGTGGTGGATCACCTCTTCATCCTGACCAAGGGCGGCCCCAACAACGCCACCAACCTGCTGCTCTACTACGTCTACGAAAACGCCTTCTCCTTCTTCGACCGCACCTATGCCGCCACCATCACCGTGGTGATCCTGGTGGTACTGGCGATCGTCGCCACGGTGAAGTTCGCCATCCTCGACCGCAGGACGCACTACCAATGAGCCAGCCCAGCACCGCCAAGAGCACCGGATGGCCGATGGCCCTGCGCCTTCCCGGCCTCGAGACCACCGCCGCCTGGCTGCTGGCGCTGATCTGGATCTTTCCTCTGCTCTACGCGGTATGGGCGGCCTTTCATCCGCCGGCCTTCATGGTGCGCTTCGACCTGTTCGCCCCGCTGACCCTGGACAACTTCGCCAACGCCTGGGCCCAGGCTCCCTTTGCGCGCTACTACCTCAACACCTTCCTGCTGGTCACCGGGGTCGTGTTCGCCCAGTTCGTGGTCTGTACCCTGGCCGGCTTCGCCTTCGCGCGCTTCCCGATCCCCGGCAAGGACTTCCTGTTCATGCTGGTGCTGATCCAGCTGTTCGTCTTCCCCGAGGTGCTGATCGTCGAGAACTACCGGATCGCCAGCACCCTCGGGCTGGTCGACACCATCACCGGCATCGGGCTGCCCTATGTGGCCAGCGCCTTCGGCATCTTCCTGCTGCGCCAGACCTTCAAGACCATTCCCCGCGAACTGGAGGATGCCGCGCGGATAGAAGGCTGCGGCTGGATGGCGATCCTGCTCAAGGTCTACGTGCCGCTGGCGAAGCCCACCTACCTGGCCTATGGCCTGGTCTCGATCAGCCACCACTGGAACAACTTCCTGTGGCCGCTGGTGGTCACCAACTCGGTGGAGAGCCGACCCCTCACCGTCGGCCTCGGGGTCTTCTCGGCCCCGGAGACCGGCGTCAACTGGGCCACGGTCAGCGCCGCGACCCTGCTCAGCATCGCCCCGCTGCTGATCGCCTTCCTGCTGTTCCAGCGCCAGTTCGTGCAGTCCTTCCTGCGCTCCGGGATTCGCTAGGCAGCACGCCCCTACCAGGGCAGCGGCTCGCCATTGCTGTGCCAGAAGGTGCCGGTGGTCCCCAGAGTCAGCGCCTCGATGCGCGCGGCGATGCCGGCGGCGGCCTCGTCCGGGGTGATTAGGCCGCCGAAGTTGACCATGCGGGTCTGCACATAGCCGGGGTGGAGCTGGACCACGGCGATGCCGCGGGGCGCAAGGTCCATGGCCAGCGACTTGCCGATGGCGTTGAGCGCCGCCTTGGAGGCACGATAGCCGTAGCGCCCGCCGGAGTCGTTGTCGGCGATGGAACCCATGCGGCTGGAGATGTTGGCCACCTTGCTGCCGTCGCCCAGGCAGCCAAGCAGCGCCTCGGTGACGCGCAGCGGCGCATAGGCGTTGATCTCCATCTGCTCACGAATGGAGTCGAAGTCGATCTCGCCCAGGCGCTCATCCTTGAGCAGGCCGGCGTTGTTGATCAGCACCTCGAGGCGCTGGCCCTCCAGCTCGACGTTCAGGCGGGCGACGTCCTCGTCACGGGTGACGTCGATGCCCTCGATGACCCGGCTGGCCACCTGCCGAAGTTCGGCGGTGTCATCGCCACTGCCGCGGCAGACGCCGATCACCTCCCAGCCTGCGTTGCGGTAGTGGCTTGCCAGGGCGAGGCCGACGCCGCGGTTGGCGCCGGTGATCAGTACGGTGGAAGACATGACACCTCCTCAGCAGTCAGGGGAACAGCCAGACAGTGGCGCAGCCCGGCGCCGACATCAAGCTGGAGCCGTTGCAGGAAAGAGGACCCTTTCGGTACTATTTTTATATTGCAGAACGTCCATGACCGGGAGACGGCAAGCGCCCGCCGACCGCGTCGCCTGAGGCCTGGCCACCATGCAGGACAGCGATCCCGAGATCAGCCACCAGCAGCGGACCCGCGAGACCCGACGCATCACCCTGCTGGCCATCTGGGTCGACGGCATCGTCGGCCTGGTCAAGGTGATCACCGGCGTCCTGGTGGGCTCGGCGGCGCTGGTGGCCGATGGTATCCACTCCTTCTCGGACCTGATCACCGATGGCTTCGTGCTGGCCGCCACCCACTACGGCAGCCAGGGCCCGGACCACGACCACCCCTATGGCCACGGCCGCATCGAGACCCTGGCCACACTGTTCCTGGGCAGCGTGCTGATCTTCGTGGCCGGCGCCATCGCCTGGTCGAGCATGGAGCGGCTGTTATCCGCCGCCCAGATTCCGCCGCCGGGCCTCTGGGCCATGCTGATTGCCTTGGCTACCCTGCTCGCCAAGGAGGCCCTGTTCCGGGTCACCATGCGCGTGGCGCGCCGCCTGGACTCCAAGCTGCTGGCGGCCAACGCCTGGCACTCCCGCTCCGACGTGCTCTCTACCGGGGTGGTGCTGGTGGGTCTCGTGGGCACTCAGTTCGGCCATGGCTGGCTGGACACCCTGGCCGCGGTGATCGTGGGGCTGCTGGTCGGCAAGGTGGGCTGGGACCTGCTGTGGGAGTCGGGCCGCGAGCTGGTGGATACCGCCCTGCCGGTGACACAGCAGGAGGCGATGCGCGAGGTGGCGCTGGGCGTGCCCGGGGTGGAGGGCATCCACGACCTGCGCACTCGCCAGTCGGCCGGGCGTACCATGCTCGACCTCCACGTGGTGGTATCGCCGCGCATCAGCGTTTCCGAGGGCCACGAGATCGGCAACGAGGTGAGTCGCCGACTGCGCCAGGCCTTTCCCGAGCTGACCGACCTGACCTTCCACATCGACCCCGAGGATGACGCCGGCGCAGGGGACCCCAGCCGCCTGCCCGGCCTGCCGCTGCGCCCCGAGGTGGAGGCAGCACTGACCCAGCGCTGGTCCACCCTGCCCGCCTGGCCGGAGCTGCGCGACCTCGAACTGCACTATCTGGAGGGCCGGGTCACGGTGGTGGCATGCCTCGACGAGCACTCGCCGCTGGAGAGCCGCGAGGTCGCGAACCGGCTCCAGGCCGCCGCGTCCGACCTCGACTGGTTCGCCCACGTGGAGATCCGCCGCCTGGCCGCCATCCCGTCGCCGACCCGCTGAGCCCTCGCCCCATGGGTGACATCGTCGCCCCGGGCGGTGACAATGGCCGACCACTTCCTGACGGTTGCCACTGACTTGGCGCTTCCTACGGCATGAGCGACTCCCTGCGTATCCTCCACCGTGACGAGCACCTGGTGGCCGTCCACAAGCCGGCCGGCCTGCTAGTGCATCGCACCGCCCTGGCCCGCGGTGAGCGCGAGTTCCTGTTGCAGCGGCTGCGCGACCAGCTCGGCCAGCGGGTCTACCCGGCACACCGGCTGGACCGCCCGACGTCCGGGGTCATGGTGTTCGCGCTGTCATCAGAGGTCGCCACCCTGCTGGCCGAGGCCTTTGCAGAGCGCCGGATGGCCAAGCGCTACCTGGCAGTGGTGCGCGGCATCGGCCCCGAGATCGAGCGGCTCGAGTATCCACTGCGCGAGGAGGACGGCAGCCGCCCGAAGGCCAAGATGCCCGCCCTGGAGGCGGTGACGGACATCCGCCGCCTGGACAGCGTGGAGCTGCCGGTGCAGGTGGACCGCTACCCTCACAGCCGCTATTCGCTGATGGAGGCGCGTCCACTCACCGGGCGGCGCCACCAGATTCGCCGTCATCTCGCCCAGCGCGGCTATCCGATCATCGGCGATGCCAAGCACGGCAAGGGCAACCACAACCGCTTCTTCGCCGAGCGCCTCGACGCTCCGAGGCTGCTGCTGGCCGCCACCGAGCTGGCCTTCGTGCATCCGGTCACCGGTCGGCCGCTGCGGCTGAGCGGCGCCCTGGATGCCACCATGAGCGCGCTGTTCCGGC
>NZ_JACUUD010000156.1 GCF_014859505.1 Halomonas sp. | reverse complement strand
TCGCCAAGGGCGGCAAGGTCGGCCTGTTCGGCGGCGCCGGCGTGGGCAAGACCGTCAACATGATGGAACTGATCCGCAACATCGCCACCGAGCACAGCGGCTACTCGGTGTTTGCGGGCGTGGGGGAGCGGACCCGTGAGGGTAACGACTTCTACCACGAGATGACCGAATCCAACGTTATCGACAAGGTGGCGCTGGTCTACGGCCAGATGAACGAGCCGCCCGGCAACCGTCTGCGCGTGGCCCTGACCGGCCTGACCATCGCCGAGAAGTTTCGCGATGAAGGCCGCGACGTGCTGCTGTTCGTCGACAACATCTACCGCTACACCCTGGCCGGTACCGAGGTGTCCGCCCTGCTGGGCCGCATGCCCTCCGCGGTGGGCTACCAGCCGACGCTTGCCGAGGAGATGGGTGTGCTCCAGGAGCGCATCACCTCCACCAAGACCGGCTCGATCACCTCCGTCCAGGCCGTCTACGTGCCCGCGGATGACCTGACCGATCCGTCTCCGGCGACGACCTTCTCGCACCTGGACGCCACCGTGGTACTGGCGCGCTCCATCGCCGAGCTGGGCATCTACCCGGCCATCGACCCGCTGGACTCCACCTCGCGTCAGCTGGATCCGCTGGTCGTCGGCGACGAGCACTACGACACCGCGCGCGGCGTGCAGAACGTGCTGCAGCGCTACAAGGAGCTCAAGGACATCATTGCGATCCTGGGCATGGACGAGCTGTCCGATGAGGACAAGCTGGCCGTGTCCCGGGCGCGCAAGATCCAGCGCTTCCTGTCGCAGCCGTTCTTCGTGGCGGAGGTGTTCACCGGGTCGCCCGGCAAGTATGTGTCCCTGAAGGACACCATCCGTGGCTTCCAGGGCATCCTCAACGGCGAGCACGACGATCTGCCGGAGCAGGCCTTCTACATGGTCGGTACCATCGACGAGGCCGTCGAGAAAGCCAACCAGATGAAGTAATCCCGTCCATCAGGGGGATTCGCTATGGCGAACAGCTTCACTTGCAATATCGTCAGCGCCGAGGCGGCCATCTTCTCGGGCGAGATCGAGCAACTGGTCGCGTCCGGCATGATGGGGGATCTGGGTATCCTGCCCGGCCATGCTCCGCTGCTGACCGAGCTCCAGCCGGGTCCGGTCCGCGTGATCCACGACGGCGGCCGCGAGGAGAACTTCTACGTCTCCGGCGGCTTCCTGGAAGTGCAGCCGGACGTGGTGACCATCCTGGCCGATGCGGCATCCCGGGCCGGTGACCTCGACGAGGCCTCCGCCGAGGAGGCCCGTCAGCATGCGCTGAAGGCCTTCAGCGACAAGTCGGCGGAGCTGGACTACACTCGCGCTGCCGCCGAACTCGCCGAGGCCGTGGCGCAGCTCAGAACCATCCAGCAGCTGCGCAAGAAGGCCGGCAAGGGCTGATCCTGCCCCAGCCGTGACGGCGCCCCCCGATCCCGTGAAATACCGGGATCGGGGGGCGTTTTCGTCTCTGCTATCATGAGCGCTGGCTCCGCGCCGATGGTTCCGCTCACTCATCTCTGCGCCCCTGGCGTCAGGAGGATGCCATGTCACTGAACGATAGCCTGCAGGAACAGAAGGAGGCGCTGGTGTTGGCCTTCGCCGAGGAGGCCCGCGAGCGCCTCGGCGAGATGCTGTCGGAGCTGCGTTCCGCGGATATCGCCGAGATTCTCGAGGAGATCCTCGAGGAGGACGACGACCTGCCGGTGGCCATGGGCCTCCTCGACCGCCTGCCGCTGGAGCGGCGGGCCAACGTCCTGGGCTATCTGCCGGGTGAGGAACAGGTCGAGATCACCGCGGCCATGTCGGACGAAACGCTGCTCTCGCTGCTCGAGGAGATGGGCTCCGACGAGCGCGCCGACCTCTTCAACCTGCTTGGCGAGGATCGACGCGAGGCGCTGCTGAGACGCATGGCGCACCAGGAGCGCGAGGACCTCAAGCGCCTGGCCAGCTACGAGGAGGGCACCGCCGGGGCCATCATGACCTCGGACTATGTGGCCATCCCCACCGGCATGACCGTCTCCCAGGCGATGATGCGGGTGCGCCAGACGGCCCCCGACGCCGAGACGGTCTATCAGCTCTACATCATTGACGCCGACGGCCGCCTGGCCGGCACCCTGTCGCTGCGCCAGCTGATGGTGGCGCGCCCGGGGGCGAAGGTCGACGACATCATGATCAAGGATGTGATCAGCATGCCGGTCGACGAGGAGCAAGAGGAGGTCGCCCGGGTGGTGGCCCGTTATGACCTGCTGGCGCTGCCGGTGCTGGATGCCGACGAGCGGCTGGTGGGTATCGTCACCCACGACGATGCCATGGACGTGGCCGAGTCGGAGGCCACCGAGGATTTCCACAAGGGGATGTCCATCGGCGCCCTGGAGGATGGGGTCAGCCGGGTACCGCTGTGGAGCCTCTACCGCAAGCGGGTGACCTGGCTGGTGCTGCTGGTATTCGCCAACCTCTTCTCCGGCGCCGGTATCGCCTACTTCGAGGAGACCATCGCCGCCCAGGTGGCGCTGGTGTTCTTCCTGCCGCTGCTGATCGGCAGCGGTGGCAACGCCGGTGCCCAGGCCGCCACCCTGATGGTGCGCGGCATGGCTACCGGCGATGTCGGGGTCAAGGATTGGGGGACCCTGCTGGGTCGCGAGTTGCTGGTGGCAGGGTCGCTGGGCCTGACCATGGCGCTGGCGGTGGCCCCCATCGGGGTGATGCGCGGCGGCGAGGCCGTGGCCATGGTGGTGGCCATGAGCATGGTGATCATCGTGCTGTTCGGCAGTCTGCTGGGCATGTGCCTGCCCTTCCTGCTCGACCGTCTGGGCTGGGACCCTGCCACCGCCTCGGCGCCGCTGGTGACCACCCTGATCGACGCCTCGGGGGTGCTCATCTACTTCAGCATCGCCACGGCGATCCTGGCGGGAGTCTAGCATGGAGTGGTTGCAGGTCATCCTGCTCTCCATCGTGCAGGGCGTCACCGAGTTCCTTCCGGTCTCCAGCTCCGCTCACCTGATCCTGGTACCGGTGCTGACCGCCTGGGACGATCAGGGCCTTGCCTTCGACGTGGCGCTGCATATCGGCAGCCTCTCCGCGGTGGTGCTCTACTTTCGCCAGGAACTCGCGCGGATGACGCTGAGCTGGATCGGCTCGCTGCGCGGCGGCCGCATGGACGAGGACGCCAGGCTGGCGTGGGGAGTGCTGCTGGCCACCGTGCCGGTCTGCGTGGTCGGCCTGGCCTTCCACGATGCCATCGAGGTGGGCATGCGTTCGCCGCTGATCATCGCCGTCGGCCTGATAGGTTTCGGCCTGCTCCTGGGCTATGCGGACTGGCGTCATCGCGGCGGACGCAGCGAGTACCAGCTGCGTCTTCGCGACGTGGTGCTGATCGGCCTGGCCCAGGCCCTGGCGCTGATCCCGGGCACCTCGCGCTCCGGCATCACCATCACCGCGGCGCTGCTGCTGGGCATGAGCCGGGAGGGGGCGGCACGCTTCTCCTTCCTGCTGTCGATCCCGGTGATCGTGCTGGCCGGTGGTCTCGAGGTCAGCGGCCTGGTCCAGGAATCCGCAGAGGTCGACTGGCCCGCCGTCATCATGGGCACCCTGCTCTCCGGCATCAGCGCTTACCTCTGCATCCACTATTTCCTGATCTTCATCAAGCGCGTCGGCATGCAGCCCTTCGTGGTCTATCGGCTGCTGCTCGGCGGCTGGCTGCTGTGGGTATTCTGGTAGCCCCGTCACCCCTTCCCTCATGGAGAGTGCTCGCATCATGAAAGCCCCGGCATCCCTGCTGTTTCTCTGCCTCCTACTGCTGCTGGCCGGCTGCTCGGAGCGCGATCGTCCCCTCGACTCGCCGGTACGTTTCGAGGGCGGCATCTTCGGCAGTTTCTATCAGGTGACCATCGCCGACTCCCTGACCCAGGGCCAGGCCCGGGCACTGGAGGAGGGTATCCTCGAGGTGCTCGAGGCGGTGGATGTCTCCATGTCGACCTATATCGACGACTCCGAGCTTTCGGTCTTCAACCAGCTGCCCGTGGGCGAATGGCAGCCGCTCTCCGACGAACTGATGGAGGTGCTGGCGATTGGCCAGGCGGTGGCCCAGAAGAGCGATGGCGCCTTCGATGTGACCGTCGGTGGCCTGGTCAACCTGTGGAGCTTCGGTGCCGAGGCGCGCCCCCGGGAGGTGCCGGATGACGTGACCCTCGAGGCCCGCCTGGCCGAGGTCGGCTTCGATGCGGTGGAACTCGATCTCTCGGCGCTGCAGGCGCGTCGCACGCGGGAGGTCTCCGTGGACCTGGGCGGCGTGGCCAAGGGCCATGCCACCGACCGGGTCGCAGCCCTCCTGGACCGCAAGGGCATCGAGCACTACCTGGTCAATCTGGGCGGCGACCTGATCGCCCGAGGCCATCGCAATGCCGGCGGCGGGGACGACGGCGAGGCCGACCCCTGGCGCATCGGCATCGAGGCACCGCTGGAAGATCGCCAGGAGGCCCGCCATGTCCTGCCGCTGCATGACATCTCGGTAGCCACTTCCGGCGACTATCGCAACTACTTCGAGGAGGACGGGCGGCGCTTCTCCCATACCCTGGACCCGCGCAGCGGCCGGCCGATCACCCACCGCCTGGCCTCGGTGAGCGTGCTGCATCCCTCCAACGCCTGGGCGGATGCCTGGGCCACGGCGCTGATGGTGCTGGGCGATGAAACGGGCATGGCCCTGGCTCGGGAGCAGGGGCTCAGCGTGTTGATGATCGTTCGCGAGGAGGAGGGTGGCTGGACGAGCCTCGTCAGCCCCGCCTTCGTCGACGCCTTCGGCGAGGCGCTGGTGGCGGACCTGGGCCTCGAGGTCCACTGAGCCCTAGAATGTACCGAACCCTGGAATCTTGAGATCGACGAAGCTGGACAAGGAGTCATGATGACGCTGGACGTGGTAATTCTCGCGGCGGGTCAGGGGACCCGGATGCGCTCGACCCTCCCCAAGGTGCTGCACCGCCTGGCCGGCAAGCCCATGGTGCGCCACGTGATCGATACCGCCATCGGCCTGCGTGCCGAGCGCACCCACGTGGTGGTGGGGCACGGTGCGGAGCGGGTTCGCGAGGCGCTGGTCGACTGTGAGGTGCGCTACGCACTGCAGGCCGAGCAGAAGGGCACCGGCCACGCCGTGGCCCAGGCCCTCGACGGTCTCGGCGAGGGCAAGGTGCTGGTGCTCTACGGTGACGTGCCGCTGATTCGCCGCGAGACCCTGGCGGGACTGCTGGAAGGCGTCGATGATGACCACCTGGGGCTGCTGACGGTGACCCTGGCGGACCCCACCGGCTATGGGCGCATCCTGCGCAATGCCGAAGGGCAGGCGGTGGCCATCGTCGAGCACAAGGACGCCAGCGAGAGCGAGCTTGCCATCGACGAGTGCAACACCGGCATCATGGCGATGACCGCGGCCCAGCTGCGCCGCTGGCTGCCGCGGCTCTCCGCCGACAACGCCCAGGGCGAGTACTACCTGACCGATATCATCGCCATGGCGGCCGCCGAGGG
>NZ_JACUUD010000155.1 GCF_014859505.1 Halomonas sp. | reverse complement strand
TGGACGGCATGAACGTGGTCGGCGACCTGTTCGGCGCCGGCAAGATGTTCCTGCCCCAGGTGGTCAAGTCGGCTCGGGTGATGAAGCAGGCGGTGGCCTACCTGATCCCCTACATAGAGGAAGAGAAGCGCGAGCTGGCCCAGGGCGAGAGCCAGGCCAAGGGCAAGATCGTGATGGCCACGGTCAAGGGCGACGTCCATGATATCGGCAAGAACATCGTCGGCGTCGTTCTGCAGTGCAACAACTACGAGGTGATCGACCTGGGCGTGATGGTGCCGGCGGAGAAGATCCTGCAGACGGCCAGGGCCGAGAGCGCCGACATCATCGGCCTCTCCGGGCTGATCACCCCTTCGCTGGACGAGATGGTCCATGTCGCCAGGGAGATGCAGCGCCAGGGCTTCACCCTGCCGCTGCTGATCGGCGGCGCCACCACCTCCAAGGCGCATACCGCGGTCAAGATCGAGCCCGGCTACGCGCATCCGGTGGTCTATGTGCCGGACGCTTCCCGGGCCGTGGGCGTGGCCGGCAAGCTGCTCTCTCCCGGCCTCAAGGAGGCCTATGTCGCCGAGATCCGCAGCGAGTACGAGCAGGTGCGCGAGCGCAACGCCAAGCGACGCCCCAAGGCCGCCGATCTCAGCTATGCCGAGGCCCGAGCGCGCAAGTTCGTCATCGACTGGGCGCACTATACACCGCCGCAACCGACCATGATCGGCCTTCAGGTGTTCGAGGAGTACGATCTCGCCGAGCTGGTCGAGCGCATCGACTGGACGCCCTTCTTCATGAGCTGGCAGCTGGCCGGCAAGTACCCGAAGATCCTCGATGACGCGGTGGTGGGCGAGGCGGCGCGTAACCTGTTCGCAGATGCCCAGGCGATGCTCGCCAGGCTGATCGACGAGAAGCGGGTGCGGGCACGCGGGGTGATCGGCATCTGGCCGGCCAACAGCGTCGACGACGACGTCATCGAGGTCTACGCCGACGAGTCGCGCCAGGAGGTGATCGAGCGGCTTTACCATATCCGTCAGCAGAGCACCAAGAACCGCGACGGTGTCTGCTACAGCCTGGCTGATTTCGTCGCGCCGAGGGAGAGCGGCAAGCCGGACTGGATTGGCGGCTTCGCGGTGACCGCCGGGCATGGCGTGGAGGAGCTGGCCGAACACTACAAGGCCGCCGGTGACGACTACAACGCCATCATGGTGCAGGCCCTCACCGACCGCCTGGCCGAGGCCTTCGCCGAACGCATGCATGAGCGGGTGCGCAAGGAGATCTGGGGCTATGTGCCGGATGAGACCCTGGCCAACGATGACTTGATCGCCGAGAAGTACCAGGGGATCCGTCCGGCCCCCGGCTACCCGGCCTGCCCGGACCATACCGAGAAGGCCACCCTGTTCCGCCTGCTCGACGCCGAGGCCAACAGCGGCCTTACGCTCACCGAGAGCTTCGCCATGTGGCCCGCCGCCGCGGTGGCCGGCTGGTACTTCTCGCACCCCCAATCGAAGTACTTCGCCACCGGCAAGATCACCCGCGATCAGGTCGAGGCGCTGGCCGAGCGCAAGGGCATGGCCCTGGCCGAGATGGAGCGCTGGCTCTCGCCGGTGCTCTCCTACGACCCGGCCTGACCGGCCATGCCAGCCGCCAGAGGGCCCGCCGGGCGGGCCCTGACCCGACGGATGCCCATGCTGCCCGAGCCCACTCGACGCCAGACGATCCTGCGACTCGCCCTGCCGATCATCGCCGCCATGCTCTCCCAGAGCCTGATCAACCTGATTGACGCCGCCATGGTGGGGTCGCTGGGCGAGGTACCCCTGGCCGGTGTCGGCATCGGCGGCTATGCGATGTTCCTGATCACCGCTCTGGTGTTCGGCCTCTCCTCCGGCGTCCAGGCCCAGACCGCACGGCGCCATGGCGAGGAGGCCTGGGACCTCCGGGCCGTGCCGTTGAATGCGGGGCTGGTGATCGCCGTCATCGCCTCGCTGCCCATCACGGCGCTATGCCTGTGGCAGGCGCCCCGCCTGCTGGCGCTGATCAACCAGGACCCTGCGGTGAATGCGGTGGCGGTGGAGTATTTCCGCTGGCGGGTGCTGTCTCTGGTCGCCGTGGCGATGATCTTCTGCTTTCGCGGCTACTGGAACGGCATCCAGCAGACCGGCATCTATCTGCGCATCATCCTTGCGATGCACGCCATCAATGTGGGGGCGAGCCTGGCGCTGATCTTCGGCTATCTGGGGCTGCCCGCCATGGGGGCCGCCGGCGCCGGCGCCGGTACCACCCTGTCGCTGTTCCTGGGACTGGCCATCTGGGCGCTGCTCAGCGCGCGGCATGCTGCCGGCAGCGGCTTTCTCGCCGGCTTCCCGCGGCGACTCACCTTCGCGACCACCCTGCGCCTGGCCACGCCTCACTCCTTCCAGCAGCTGTGGTTCGCCGCCGGCTACGCGGTGCTGTTCTGGATCCTCGGCCAGATCGACACCGCAAGCGTCGCCGTTGGCCACGTGCTGGTGAATCTTTCGCTGCTGCTGATCCTGCCCGGCGTGGGGCTCGGCATGGCCGCCATGAGCCTGGTCGGTCAGGCGCTGGGGCGCGAGGCCCATCATGATGCCCACCGCTGGGGCTGGGAGGTGGTCCATCTGGCGTGGCTCTGCCTGGCGGTCCTGGCGCTGCCCATGGCGCTATTTCCCGAGGCGGTGCTGGGGATCTTCCTGCATGACCCGACGCTGGTCGACCTTGGCCGGCTGCCGCTTCAGCTCACCGCACTGATGATCGTGCTGGATGCCGCCGCCCTGGTGCTGGCACAGGCGCTGCTCGGCGCCGGGGCCAACCGCACCGTGATGACCACGACCCTGAGCCTGCAGTGGCTGGTGTTCCTGCCGCTGGCCTGGTGGATCGGCGTCGGCCTGGAGCAGGGGCTGCTCGGCATCTGGTGGGCGCAACTCGGCTATCGCTGCCTCAACTCCGCCTGGTTCGCGGCCATCTGGCAACGCCGTCGCTGGCAGCGCCTCCGGGTGTGACGCCACTCCCTGCTCTCGGCTGGTAATTACTTTTCGCATAAAAACTATAAGTATTTATTCTTTCCAAGTATAAAGCGGTAAGCGTATGGTGCACCTTCAGGCTCCGCCACCCTTCACTGCAGCAGGAACGGCTGAATGTACCGCTACGACAGCTACGACCAGACGCTTGTGGATGAGCGCGTCGCCCAGTTCCGCGATCAGATGAATCGCTATCGGGACGGCCGACTCGGAGAGGAAGAATTCCGTCCGCTGCGTCTGCAGAATGGTCTCTATATCCAGAAATATGCGCCCATGCTGCGCATCGCTATCCCCTACGGCATGCTATCGAGCACTCAGCTCAGGCGCCTGGCGTCCATCACCCGCCGCTATGACCGCGGTTACGGCCACTTCACCACGCGCCAGAACCTGCAACTCAACTGGCCGGCCCTGGAGGATGTTCCCGATATCCTCGGAGAACTCGCCGAGGTGCAGATGCATGCCATCCAGACCAGCGGCAACTGCATCCGCAACACCACCAGCGACCAGTTCGCGGGCATCGCCGCCGACGAGGTGGAGGATCCGCGTCCCTGGTGTGAGCTGATCCGTCAGTGGTCGACCCTGCATCCTGAATTTGCCTTCCTGCCGCGCAAGTTCAAGATCGCCGTGACCGGAGCCGCCGCCGACCGCGCCGCCATTCAGGTCCACGACATCGGTCTGCGCCTGTGGCACGACGCCAGTGGCGATGTGCGTGTCAAGGTTCTGGCCGGCGGCGGCCTGGGCCGCACGCCGATGATCGGCGACGTGGTGCGCGAGGACCTGCCCTGGCAGCACCTGCTCACTTACCTTGAAGCGATAGTCCGGGTCTATAACCAGTTCGGCCGCCGTGACAACAAGTTCAAGGCGCGCATCAAGATCCTGGTCAAGGCGTTGGGCATCGAGGAGTTCAGCCGCCGCGTCGAGGCCGAGTGGGTCCACCTCAAGGATGGGCCCCAGACACTCACCCGGGCCACCGTGGAGGCCGCCGGAGCCCACTTCGAGGAGCCACAGCGCCGACCGGTGAGCGAGGCCGCCATCGCCGAGTTCGAGCGCCTGCGCGGCGATAATCGCGCCTTCGCACGGTTTGTCACCAACAACGTCACCGATCACAAGGTGCCTGGCTACAAGGCCGTGACCCTGTCGCTCAAGCGACGCGAACACGCTCCGGGCGACGTCACCGCAGAACAGCTTGACGCCGTCGCCGATCTGGCCGAACGGTACAGCTTCGGCGAGACCCGCGTGACCCACGAGCAGAACCTGGTGCTCTCCGACGTGGCGGTAGATGAGCTTGAGGACCTGTGGAAGGCGCTCGATGAACATGGCATGGCCAACCCCACCGTAGGCACCCTCAACGACATCATCTGCTGCCCCGGGGGAGACTTCTGCGGCCTGGCCAATGCCGTATCGATCCCCATTGCCCAGGCGCTTCAAGAGCGTTTCGAAGATCTCGACTTCCTCTACGATCTGGGGCCTCTGGATCTCAACATTTCAGGCTGCATGAACGCCTGCGGCCACCACCATGTGGGCCACATCGGCATCCTCGGCGTTGACAAGAAGGGCGAGGAGTACTACCAGATCTCGCTGGGCGGCAACGCCACCGACGATGCCTCCCTGGGCAAGATCCTCGGTCCCTCCTTCTTCCGCGAGGATGTTCCGGAGGTGATCGACAAGATCCTCAAGGTTTATGTCGAGCAGCGTCATGACGATGAACACTTCCTCGACACCTATCGCCGAATCGGCCACAAGCCCTTCAAGGAGCGGGTCTATGCCTGATCGCCATCTGGAACCGACACGCACCCTGATCAAGCTGGGCCAGCCGGAACAGGATGAGTGGGCTCTGTCGCGTGTCGAAGAGGGACTGCCGAGCCTGCGCCCCGTGGTCGTGCCCCTGGCGCTGTGGCGCGAGCATGACCAAGAGCCCGGGCTCGCCCCTTGGCTGACCAGCGACACCGAACTTGACGCCGGCCTGGCCGCTGAACTGTCACGGGCACCGCTGGTGGCTATCGACTTCCCGGCCTTCACCGATGGTCGTGGCTATACCCTGGCCCGCTTGCTGCGCGAACGGCACGCTTACCGCGGCGAGATTCGGGCTATCGGCGACGTTCTGGTCGACCAGCTCTACTACATGACCCGCTGCGGCTTCGATGCCCTGGCGCTGCGCGAGGACCAGCACCTGGAGGATGCCCTGCGGGCGCTGGGCGCATTCAGCGTCAGCTATCAATCGGCGGTAGACCAGTCGGAGGCACTCTTCGAGCGCCGCCTGCGCGAGAACGACCAGGCCTGAAGCAGACCCTCGAATCCTCTAGGCGGCCCCTGCATTCTTCGGGGGCCGCTGAAGTGTGCCGGCACCTCCATGCCTGAGCGATTTCCGCTCTTCTTTCCAGGCTCCACTCCCCGAGCCCCTTTCCAGGCCCTCTACCCCTTTCCAGTCCCTCTACCCTCGCCGCTTCTGCTGCCGCTCACGGTTGGTGGACCTCGCCCGTTCGCTCTTGCGCAGCATCACCCAGGTGGCGCCGAGGCCGCCGTCCGATGGCTGGGCGGAGA
>NZ_JACUUD010000154.1 GCF_014859505.1 Halomonas sp. | reverse complement strand
GTGGCCGCTGGTGCAGCCGCTGCCAAGCCCGGTGCCCACACCTACCAGCAGGCCGGCGACCAGCATCATGACCACGCCGCCGGCGGGGGCGCCGATCACCTCGCCTGTCACGTCGACCCCGCCGCCTGCCACGTTGCCAAGCCCGCCACCGAGCAGCATCAGCACGATCGGGCCGCTGATCAGGCCGAGCAGGAAGGTGAGCCGCCAGGCGCTGTCGCCCTTGGGCCGCGCGGTGATCAGGGTGCCGATGATGCCGCTGATACCGGCGATGCGGCCCAGGGTGGCCATCAGCCAGGTGGCGGACAGGCCGATCAGGATGCCGCCGGCCAGCCCTTGCAGGGATGAACTCCAGTCCACGCTACTCTCTCCTATGTGTGCATCCGCGGATGCGGTTGTGTCGAATCATCAAGGGGGGCATCGAATGTTGCGCCCATCTGCAACTCGGCGCAGCGTCGCGACAGGCTGCCATCGCTCTCGCCGCGCAACTCCTGCCAGGCATCGAAGGTGCTCAGGAACACCTTGCCGGTCATTTCGTGGCAGAACTCGGTGTGCTGCAGGCGATCCATCACCGGGCCTTTCACCTCGGCGAGGTGCAGGGCGACGCCGGAATCCTTGAGGCGCCCATTGATCGCCTCCAGGCTCTCCAGCGCCGAGGCGTCGATGACGTTGACCGCCTGGCAGGCCAGCACGAGGTGCGCCAGGCCCGGCTGGCGGGCGGCCAGTTCCATCACGGTGTCCTCGAGGTAGCGGGCATTGGCGAAGTAGAGGCTCTCGTCGACCCTCAGGATCGCCAGGCGCTCATCGGTCTCCACCTCATGGCGCCTCACGTTGCGGAAGTGCTCGCTGCCCGGCACCCGCCCCACCACCGCGCTGTGGGGACGGCTGGTGCGGTAGAGGTGGAGTGCCAGCGACAGCCCCACCCCGGCCGTGATGCCACTCTCTACGCCGATGACCAGGGTCACGATGATGGTCGCCAGCATGGCGGCGAAATCGCCTCGCGAGTAGTCCCAGGTGCGCCTGATGGCCGGAAGGTCCACCAGCGAGAGCACCGCCACGATGATGGTGGCCGCCAGGGTGGCGATGGGCAGGTAGGCGATCAGCGGGGTGAGCAGCATCGCCGCCACGGCGATGCCCACGGCGGTGAAGGCGCCGGCCGCCGGGGTCTCGGCGCCGGCATCGAAGTTGACCACCGAGCGGGCGAAGCCCCCGGTGACCGGCATGCCCCCGGTGAAGGACGCGGCGATGTTGGAGGTGCCCAGCCCCACCAGCTCCTGATCGGGGTCGATGCGCTGGCGCCGCTTGGCGGCCAGGGTCTGGCCCACCGACACCGACTCCACGAAGCCGACGATGCTGATCAGCAGCGCCGCTACGAACAGCTGGCTCCAGAGCCCGCTGTCGAAGCCGGACAGGGTCAGCGGCGGCAGGCCCGCCGGCACCGCACCCACCACGGCCACGCCGTGCTCGTCGAGGCCGAGCCCCCAGGTGGCGAGCGTCGTGACCGCCACGGCGAGAATCGGCGCGGCCTTGGTCAGCATGTCCGCCGGCCGGCCCGGCACGCCGAGGCGCACCAGGGCGAGCTTGAGCCAGCGCCGGGCGGCGTAGAGGAAGGCCAGCACCGCCAGGCCGATCGCCAGGGTCGGGCCGTTCACGCTCCCCAGGTTCCCGGCCAGGCCGACCAGCAGCTCCAGCAGGTTATGGCCGCTGGCCTCGACGCCCAGCACGTGCTTGAGCTGGCTGGCGGCGATGATCAGCCCCGAGGCGGTGATGAAGCCGGAGATCACCGGGTGGCTGAGGAAGTTGGCCAGAAAGCCCAGCCGCGCCACCCCCATCAGGGTCAGCATCAGCCCCGACATCAACGCCAGCACCAGCGCCGCGCCGAGGTACTCCGGCGAGCCCTGGGGAGCGATCTGCCCCACCGCCGCGGCGGTCATCAGCGACACCACCGCCACCGGCCCTACCGACAGGGTGCGGCTGGTGCCGAACACGGCGTAGACCACCAGCGGGGCGATGCTGGCGTAGAGCCCCACCTCCGGCGGCAGCCCGGCCAGCATGGCGTAGGCCAGCGACTGCGGGATCAGCATGATGGTGACGATCACTGCCGCCAGCAGGTCGCTTCCCAGGGTGGCGCGGCCGTAGCCGGGCAGCCACTGCAGGATCGGGAAGTAGCGCTTGGGGTTCACGCAGCACTCCTCAGAACTTGTTGATCGGCACCTTGAGGTAGACCTGGCCGTTATCCTCGGCGGGCGGCATGTGCCCGGCGCGCATGTTGACCTGCACCGAGGGCAGGATCAGCTTCGGCATGTCGAGGGTGGCATCGCGCTCGGTGCGCATCTTCACGAACGCCTCCTCGCTGATCCCCTCGTGCACGTGGACGTTGTGACGACGCTGCTCCTCCACGCTGGTCTCGTGCTGGTACTCCTCGCGATCCGGCGCCTTGTAGTCGTGGCACAGGAAGATGCGGGTCTCGTCCGGCAGGGCCAGCACCTTCTGGATGGAGCGGTAGAGGGTGCGGGCATCGCCGCCGGGGAAGTCGCAGCGGGCGGTGCCGTAGTCGGGCATGAACAGGGTGTCGCCGACGAAGGCGGCGTCGCCGATCACGTAGGTCAGGCAGGCCGGGGTGTGGCCCGGGGTATGCAGCACCCGCCCTTCCATATTACCGATGGTGAAGGTGTCGCCCTCCTCGAAGAGGCGGTCGAACTGGCTGCCGTCCCGGGCGAACTCGGTGCCGGCGTTGAAGGCCTTGCCGAAGACGTCCTGCACCACGGTGATCTTGGCGCCGATGCCGGTCTTGCCACCCATTTGCTCATGCAGGTAGGGCGCCGCGGAGAGGTGATCGGCATGGACATGGGTCTCGAGGATCCACGCCACCTCGAGGCCGTTGTCGCGCACGAAGGCGATGATCTCGTCGGCGGAGCGCACGTCGGTACGCCCGGCGGCGTAGTCGAAGTCGAGCACCGAATCGAGGATCGCGCAGGCCTTGCTGTCGGGATCCTGCACCACATAGCTGAAGGTGTTGGTGGGCTCGTCGAAGAAGTGGGTCACGATGGGGCGGGCCAGCGCGGCCCGGGACGCGTTCGACTGGGTCATGGGAAGCGGCCTCCTTGGATATCGTTGCTGCCGGTTGCTGCCGGATATGGACTCAGCATAGCCCAGATTCAGTTCTAAGAATAGACTGTTTTGGAATATATCGGCGCCATCGCCATTCCTGCCCTCATGGCGGCCCCGAAACGCACGAGGCCCACCGCCATGGCGGTGGGCCTCGCTACCCGCCTGCAGTGGCTGGGGACTACTTCTTCAGCTTGCAGGTATTGATGCCCAGCAGGCCGTAGGCCGGGCAGAAGTTGAACAGGCCGGTGGCCAGCGGCAGCACGCCGATCCAGCCCCAGGCGCCGATGGCGCCGGTCAGGGCCAGGCCGATCAGCAGTGCGCCGATGACGATACGGGCAATCTTGTCGATGCCGCCAACGTTGCTCTTCATGGCGTTAAACCTCGGTGAGTCAGTGAGTTCAGAAGCTGAAGACCGGAATCTTCGGGTCGCGCATCATCTCCGCCATGTCGCCGGGGGCAGCCACGCCCACGCCCTCGCGCAGGTCGCCTTCCTCCACCATCTTCAATAACCAATCAATCTAAATTAATTACATGATTCGCAAACAACATGAGGATAGATCAGAGCTCGCCGCATGACATGGGGCAAGTCGTCGCAGCTTGATGCAGATCAAGTCGTGACGTTTGGAATCAGAGCTCGATGCAATCGCCGTAGGCGGGAATCTCCGCCTCGATGCCGCTCTCGGCCAGGGCAGCCTTGAAGGCCTCCTGGGTGCCGGGCTCGCCGTGCACCAGGTAGAAGCGGGGAGCGTTGCGGAAGGCACCGGCCCAGCCGATCATCTCGGTCTGTCCGGCGTGGGCCGAGAAGCCGCCGATGGTGTGCACCCTGGCCTTGACCGCCAGGTCCTGGCCCAGCACGCGCACCCGTTCGGCACCGTCGACGATCTGGCGCCCGACCGTGCCCGCGGCCTGGAAGCCGACGATCACCAGGCGGGTGCTGGGCTTCTCCAGGTTGTAGCGGAAGTGGTGGATGATGCGCCCACCGTTGCACATGCCGGCCCCGGCGATGATGATGGCCCCGCCGTGGATGCGGTTGATGGCCATGGACTCGTCCACGGTGCGGGTCATGCGCAGGATCGGCAGGTACTGGCTGGTATCGCCGCTGGCGGCGATATTGAGCACCTTCAGATCCTCCGCATCCAGCGCCTTGCGCGCCCGGTGGTAGAGCTCGGTGACCTTGATCGCCATGGGGCTGTCGAGGAACACCAGCTGCTGGCGCAGCCGCCCCTCGTGGTAGAGCACGCTCAGGTGATAGAGGATCTCCTGGGTGCGCCCCACGGCGAAGGCGGGAATCAGCACGTTGCCGCCCGCCTCGTGGGCCTCCTCCAGCACCCGGGCGAACTCCTCCAGGGTCTCGTCCAGGGGGCGGTGGTCACGGTCGCCGTAGGTGCTCTCCATCAGCACCACGTCGGCCTCATAGAGCTTCTCGGGATCCTTCATCAGCACCGAACTGGGGTTGCCCAGGTCGCCGGAGAACACCAGCCGTTTCTCCTGGCCGCCGGAGGGGATCGTCAGCTCGACGATGGCCGAGCCGAGGATATGGCCGGCGTCGCGAAACACCAGGCGGGCGCCGCCGGGCAGGTCCACCGGCTGGCCGTAGAGATGCGACTCGCACAGCGCCAGGGTGCGCTCCACGTCCTCCGGCTCGTAGAGCGGCTCGACCAGCGGCTTGTCGTTGCGCTTGCGCCACTTGTTCTCCCACTCCACGTCCTTGGCCATGATGAAGGCGGAATCGAGAAGCATGATCTCCAGCAGGTCGCGGGTGCCCCGGGTGCAGTGGATCGGGCCGTTGAAGCCCTCGCGCACCAGCTTGGGCAGCAGGCCGGAGTGGTCCAGGTGGCCGTGGGAGATCACCACGGCCTCGAGTTCATGGGCCAGCTTGCCGAAGGATTTGGCGTTGGCCTCGTCGGCATCGCTGCCGCCCTGGTGCAGCCCGCACTCCAGCAGCAGCTTGTGCGAGCCGCCGTTGCCGTCCACCTCGATCAGGTAGCGAGAGCCGGTGACTTCCTTTACCGCGCCCTGGAAAGTGAGTGTCGACATGGGGTTGCGCTCCTTTGCCTGCTGAGTGACCTGCCTGAGTGACTCTTGCTTGCAGCATACTGGATCGACGGCCCGGGCGCCTGCACGAGCTGCCCAGCCACCGGCTCGCCCGGGCGGCATGGGCCGCCTCATCCCTCGGGCATGAGCCCCCTGAAAATTCTTGTTGCAAAAGTTCACATTTAGGCAAGAATTGACATCGGACATCGCGTCGACTTCGCCCCGTCACTGCCCTGCCCCGCGGGCGCGACGACGACCCGGTCCATGCGCCACGCAGCAAACGCCAAACCGGCAGCGATGCCGGGACGGAAAGCCACGGGTCTCGCCCTCGTACCGAGACAGCCGGGTTGCCTGAGGAAGGCGGCTTGAGAAAGAGAAGAACAGACAAGGCGGCGAACGGGTCACCGCGCACCGACAGGTGCTGCCCGTTTCTCCAAGGAAACAGCAGGCAA
>NZ_JACUUD010000026.1 GCF_014859505.1 Halomonas sp. | reverse complement strand
AGCAGCGGTCTCCAAAACCGCAGGTTGGGGGTTCGATTCCCTCCTGGCCTGCCAGTCTTCCCCAGGCTGGCGAGTCCCCGAAAGATTTCACGTTTCGATTGCCGCACCCTGAGGAGTCTCGTTTTCATGAAGCATAGCGCCGAGGTGCAGGAGTCGCGCCACGACGGGCTCAAATGGGCGGCTGTCGTCACTCTGCTGGTTCTGGCCGTGGTCGGCAATACCTGGTTCGCCGATCTGGCCATGCTCTATCGCGTGCTGGGCGTGGTCGCGCTGTGTGCGCTGGCTGGCGTAGTGGCGCTCACCACCACTCGTGGCCGCGAGCTCGCCGAACTGGCCCGCGCCGCCAAGAAGGAAATCCAGCGCGTGGTATGGCCGACACGCCCCGAAACCGTACAGACCACCGCTATCGTGCTGGTGGCCGTGCTGGTGGTTGGCCTGATGCTGTGGCTGATCGACACCCTTCTTGGCTGGGCGATGTCCGGCGTCATTGGTTAGGAGCCTTCATGTCCAAGCGTTGGTACGTCGTTCACGCCTACTCCGGCTTCGAAAAGCATGTCATGCGCTCGCTTATCGAGCGCGTGAAGATGTACGGCATGGAGGATCGCTTCGGCGAGATCCTGGTGCCGACAGAAGAAGTCGTCGAGATGCGTGACGGCAAGCGCCGCAAGAGTGAGCGCAAGTTCTATCCCGGCTATGTGCTGGTCGAGATGGAGATGGATGACGAGACATGGCACCTGGTCAACGAGACACCGCGCGTCATGGGGTTCATCGGTGGCACCAAGGAGAAGCCGGCGGCGATTACCCAGAAGGAGGCGGATGCCATTCTTCGCCGCGTTCAGGACGGCACCGACAAGCCGCGGCCCAAGACACTCTTCGAGCCGGGTCAGTCCGTGCGCGTGGTCGACGGCCCCTTCGCCGACTTCAACGGCGTGGTCGAAGAGGTCAACTATGACAAGAGTCGCGTCCAGGTCAGCGTGCTGATCTTCGGACGCTCCACTCCTGTCGAACTGGAATTCGCTCAGGTCGAGAAGGAGTGATCCGCTCGGCCTGACGCAAGCAAGGCGGCTGCTGAGTCCGTCGTATCACCGGGGAGCCGAAAGGCGCTACTACCCAACTGGAGTTCAACATGGCCAAGAAAGTACAGGCTTACATCAAGCTGCAGGTCGCAGCCGGTAAAGCCAACCCGAGTCCCCCCGTCGGCCCCGCGCTGGGTCAGCACGGCGTGAACATCATGGAGTTCTGCAAGGCGTTCAACGCCGCGACCCAGGAGATAGAGCCGGGTCTGCCCACTCCCGTGGTGATTACCGTCTATTCCGATCGCAGCTTCACCTTCGTCACCAAGACCCCGCCCGCCGCGGTCCTGCTGAAGAAGGCCGCTGGTATCAAGTCCGGCTCTGGTGAGCCGAACAAGAAGAAGGTCGGTACCGTGACCCGCGAGCAGCTCGAGGAGATCGCCAAGACCAAGGAGCCGGATCTGACGGCTGCCGATCTCGACGCCGCGGTGCGTACCATTGCCGGTAGCGCCCGCAGCATGGGCCTGAATGTGGAGGGTCTCTGATCATGGCCAAGCTGACCAAGCGTACCAGACTGATTCGCGAGAAGGTCGACCCGACCAAGGCTTACCCCCTGGAAGAGGCCGTGGCCCTGCTCGCCGAGCTGTCCACCGTCAAGTTCAAGGAGTCGCTGGACGTCGCCATCAACCTGGGCGTCGACCCGCGTAAATCCGACCAGGTGGTTCGCGGTGCGACCGTGATGCCCAACGGAACCGGCAAGGACGTGCGCGTTGCCGTCTTCACCCAGGGTGCCAACGCCGATGCCGCCAAGGAAGCCGGTGCCGACATCGTCGGCATGGACGACCTGGCCGAGCAGGTCAAGAAGGGCCAGCTCGATTTCGACGTGGTCATCGCCTCCCCGGACGCCATGCGTGTCGTCGGCCAGCTGGGCCAGATCCTCGGTCCGCGCGGCCTGATGCCGAACCCCAAGGTCGGCACCGTGACCCCGGACGTGGCCACTGCCGTCAAGAACGCCAAGGCCGGTCAGGTGCGTTTCCGTACTGACAAGAACGGCATCATTCACACCACCCTTGGCAAGGTCGATTTCGACGCCGCCGCCATCCAGGGCAACCTGGAAGCGCTGGTCGCCGACCTGAAGCGCCTGAAGCCGAGCGCCTCCAAGGGCATCTATCTCAAGAAGGTCACCGTGTCCACCACCATGGGTCCGGGCCTGACCATCGATCACTCTGCCCTGGCCTGATCGGGCAGCGGATCGATCGATTGCATTAACTTTGCGGTCCCCGAGCGGAGCAAGACTCGCCGGCGGGGCACCGTCAAAGACCGCAGGTGCCGCCCCTCCCCGTGAAGGGCGGCTTAATCATCCTCCGGATGGCCTGCGCAGATGGTGTGGCCGCCAGGTTTCTGGTGAGCACCATCACCCAGGACCTCCGGTCGCCGCCCTCGGGCAGCACCGGAGGAGATGGTAACCACCGGAGTCCTCATCGCGAGGTTCCGGCACGAAGGAGTGATCACTGTGCCACTAGCACTCGAAGGCAAGAAGGCGATTGTTGCCGAGGTCAGTGAAGCGGCCAAGGATGCACTCTCCGTCGTAGTTGCCGATTCTCGTGGCGTCTCGGTCGAGAAGATGACCGATCTGCGCAAGCAGGCTCGCGAGAATGGCGTCCAGCTGCGTGTTGTTCGCAACACCCTGGCGCGCCGCGCCCTCTCAGGCACCCAGTGGGAATGCCTGAACGAGAGCTTCGTTGGTCCGACCCTGCTGGCCTTCTCCACCGAGCATCCGGGCGCCGCCGCCCGTCTGTTCAAGGAGTTTGCCAAGTCTGAGAAGGACTTCGAAGTCAAGGCGCTGGCCTACGAAGGTGAGTTGATCCCGGCTGCCGATATCGACCGCCTGGCGACCCTGCCGACCTACGACGAGGCCATCGCCAAGCTGATGTCCGTCCTGAAGGAAGCGTCCGCCGGCAAGCTGGTTCGTACCCTGGCCGCCCTGCGCGACCAGAAGCAGGAAGCCGCCGCCTGATCGCAGGCCGCCTGATCGGCGAACTCCTGCTGGCCGCCTGAATCGTATATTGAATCCAGAGTCGACGGGTCACCGCGACTCCCGCAAAGTTAGGAAACGTGACAATGGCACTGACCAAAGAAGACATCATCAACGCCGTCGCCGACATGTCCGTCATGGAAGTGGTCGAGCTGATCGAAGCGATGGAAGAGAAGTTCGGCGTGTCTGCCGCTGCCGCCGTCGTGGCTGGCCCGGCTGCCGCCGGTGAAGTGGCCGAGGAGCAGACCGAGTTCGATCTCGTGCTGACCAGCTGTGGCGAGAAGAAGGTCAACGTGATCAAGGTGGTTCGCGAGATCACCGGCCTGGGCCTTAAGGAAGCCAAGGGTGCCGTCGACGGCGCTCCGGCGACCATCAAGGAAGCCATGTCCAAGGACGACGCTGAAGCGGCCAAGGCCAAGCTGGAAGAAGCCGGCGCGAGCGTGGAGCTCAAGTAACACTTGGGCTACATGGCTTCACGCGCTGCGTAAGCTTCCATGGCTGGTGGCGGGACACCCGCTGCCGGCCTTTTTCTGTTGTCACTGGCCTCTGCCGACAGGGCAGAACCGCCAGCCGAATTCCGAAGGCGAGCGCCCATGCCAGGCGCTTGCCTTCATCGCCTGACGGCGTCGCGTCCGTCGGGTGGCGCCGACCACGCATCGGTCACCCATGGTGAACAAGCTGGGGAATACAGATGGCTTACTCATACACTGAGAAAAAACGCATCCGCAAGGATTTTGGCAAACTGCCACAAGTGATGGATGTGCCCTACCTGCTGGCGATCCAGCTTGATTCCTACTACGACTTCCTTCAGCAGGACCGTTCGTCCGAAGAGCGGATGGAAATCGGCCTGCATGCCGCCTTCAAGTCCGTCTTTCCGATCGAGAGCTTCTCCGGCAACGCTGCCCTGGAGTATGTGAGCTACCGTTTCGGTACCCCGGCGTTCGACGTCAAGGAGTGCCAGCTGCGTGGCGTCACCTATTCGGCGCCGCTGCGCGTCAAGGTCCGCCTGATCATCTATGACAAGGAATCGTCGAACAAGGCGATCAAGGACATCAAGGAGCAGGAAGTCTACATGGGGGAGATCCCCCTGATGACCGAGAACGGCACCTTCGTGGTCAACGGCACCGAGCGGGTCATCGTCTCGCAGCTGCATCGCAGCCCGGGCGTGTTCTTCGACCACGACAAGGGCAAGAGCCACTCCTCCGGCAAGCTGCTCTACTCGGCTCGCGTGATTCCCTACCGCGGCTCCTGGCTCGACTTCGAGTTCGATCCCAAGGACAGCGTCTTCGTCCGCATCGACCGTCGCCGCAAGCTGCCGGCGAGTGTTCTGCTGCGTGCACTCGGTATGAGTGCCGAGGAGATCCTCGAGGAGTTCTTCGAGACCAGCACCTTCCACATCGAGAAGTCCGGCTTCAGCGTGGAGCTGGTTCCGTCGCGCCTGCGCGGCGAGACCGCCACCTTCGACATCAAGGATGCCGATGGCGGCGTGATCGTCGAGGAAGGTCGCCGTATCACCCAGAAGCACATTCGCCAGCTGGAAAAGGCCGGCCTCGAGCGTCTCGATGTGCCGATGGAGTATCTGTTCGGCAAGACCCTGGGTCGTGACCAGGTGGATCCGAACACCGGCGAGCTGATCTGCCCCTGCAACACCGAGATCAACCCGGAGCTGCTGGAGAAGATCGCCCAGGCCGGCATCACCCAGGTCGAGACTCTCTACACCAACGATCTCGACTGCGGCCCCTTCATCTCCGATACCCTCAGGCTGGACACCACCGGTTCCCAGCTCGAGGCGCTGGTCGAGATCTATCGGATGATGCGTCCCGGCGAGCCGCCCACCAAGGAAAGCGCCGAGACCCTTTTCAACAACCTGTTCTTCAGCACTGACCGCTACGACCTCTCCGGCGTCGGCCGCATGAAGTTCAACCGTCGCCTGCGTCGTGACGCCGACACCGGCTCCGGTGTGCTGGATCGTCGCGACATCCTGGACGTGCTCAGGGAGCTGATCCACATCCGCAACGGCTTCGGCGAAGTGGATGACATCGACCACCTGGGCAACCGCCGCATCCGCTGCGTGGGCGAGATGGCCGAGAACCAGTTCCGCGTCGGCCTGGTGCGCGTCGAGCGCGCGGTCAAGGAGCGTCTCTCCATGGCCGAGAGCGAGGGCCTGATGCCCCAGGACCTGATCAACGCCAAGCCCGTCGCCGCGGCGGTCAAGGAGTTCTTCGGTTCCAGTCAGCTCTCCCAGTTCATGGACCAGAATAACCCGCTCTCCGAGGTCACCCACAAGCGCCGTGTCTCCGCGCTTGGCCCGGGCGGCCTGACCCGCGAGCGGGCCGGCTTCGAGGTACGTGACGTTCACGCCACCCACTACGGCCGGCTGTGCCCGATCGAGACGCCGGAAGGCCCCAACATCGGCCTGATCAACTCCCTGGCCACCTACAGCCACACCAACAGCTACGGTTTCCTCGAGACACCCTACCGCAAGGTGGTGGACGCTCAGGTGACCGACGACGTCGTGCACCTTTCGGCGATCGAGGAGGGTGACTTCGTCATCGCCCAGGCCTCGGCCACGGTCAACGAGTCGAACAAGCTGATCGACGACCTGGTCCAGGTCCGTCACAAGGGCGAGACCACCTTCATGCGTCCCGAGCAGGTGACGCTGATGGACGTCTCCCCGCGCCAGGTGGTCTCCGTGGCTGCGGCGCTGATCCCGTTCCTCGAGCACGATGACGCGAACCGCGCCCTGATGGGGGCCAACATGCAGCGTCAGGCGGTGCCCACCCTGCGTGCCGACAAGCCACTGGTCGGCACCGGCATGGAACGCTTCGTGGCCCGCGACTCCGGCGTCTGCGCCGTGGCGACTCGCGGCGGGGTGATCGATTCGGTCGACGCCAAGCGCATCGTGGTGCGCATCAACGAGGAAGAGATCATCGGCGGCGAGGCCGGCGTCGACATCTACAACCTGACCAAGTACGTGCGTTCCAACCAGAACACCTGCATGAACCAGCGGCCCATCGTGCGCCCCGGTGACCAGGTGGCCCGCGGTGACATTCTCGCCGACGGTCCCTCCGTGGACATGGGCGACCTGGCACTGGGCCAGAACATGCGCATCGCCTTCATGCCCTGGAACGGCTACAACTTCGAGGACTCCATCCTGCTCTCCGAGCGGGTGGTCACGGAAGACCGCTTCACCACCATCCACATCCAGGAGCTGACCTGCGTCTCCCGCGACACCAAGCTGGGGCCGGAGGAGATTACCTCCGACATCCCCAACGTGGGCGAGTCTGCGCTCTCCAAGCTGGACGAGGCGGGCGTGGTCTACATCGGCGCCGAGGTCGGCCCGGGCGATATCCTGGTCGGCAAGGTCACGCCCAAGGGCGAGACCCAGCTGACCCCGGAAGAGAAGCTGCTGCGCGCGATCTTCGGCGAGAAGGCCTCCGATGTGAAGGACACCTCGCTTCGTGCGCCCACCGGCATGAAGGGTACCGTCATCGACGTCCAGGTCTTCACCCGCGACGGCGTGGAGAAGGACTCCCGGGCCATCGCCATCGAGCAGATGCAGCTCGACGAGGTGCGCAAGGATCTCCAGGAGACCTACCGCATCGCCGAGGACGCCACCTTCGAACGCCTCAAGCGGACCCTGAGCGGCCAGGCCGTCAACGGCGGGCCCAGGCTGAAGAAGGGCGACGTGCTCACCGAGAGCTATCTCGAGGAGCTGCCGCGACAGCAGTGGTTCAAGCTGCGCCTGCAGGACGAGGCCCTCAACGAACTGCTGGCCCAGGCCGACGAGCAGCTCGAGAACCGTCGCCGCGAGATGGACGAGCGCTTCGAGGACAAGAAGCGCAAGCTGACCCAGGGCGACGACCTGGCACCGGGCGTGCTCAAGATCGTCAAGGTCTACATGGCGGTGAAGCGTCGCCTGCAGCCGGGTGACAAGATGGCCGGCCGTCACGGTAACAAGGGTGTCATCTCCGCGATCATGCCCATCGAGGACATGCCCTTCGATGACAACGGCGAGCCGGTGGACGTGGTCCTCAACCCGCTGGGCGTGCCGTCGCGCATGAACGTGGGGCAGATCCTCGAGACCCACCTGGGCCTCGCCGCCTGGGGCCTGGGTCGCAAGATCGATGGCATGCTGCGCGACGCCCGTGGTCAGCAGGTCGCCGAGATCCGCGACTTCCTGGGGCAGGTCTACAACTCCACCCCGGGTACCCGTGTCGAGGAGCTCGAGACCCTCTCCGACGAGGAGGTGATCGCCCTGGCGAAGAACCTCAAGTCAGGCGTGCCCATGTCCACGCCGGTATTCGACGGTGCGGACGAGCATGAGATCAAGCATCTGCTGCGCCTGGCCGACCTGCCGGACTCCGGTCAGATGACGCTCTATGACGGCCGTACCGGTGACGCCTTCGACCGTTCTGTGACCGTCGGCTACATGTACATGCTCAAGCTCAACCACCTGGTGGACGACAAGATGCACGCCCGTTCCACCGGCTCCTACTCGCTGGTTACCCAGCAGCCGCTGGGCGGCAAGGCGCAGTTTGGTGGTCAGCGCTTCGGCGAGATGGAGGTCTGGGCCCTCGAAGCCTACGGCGCGGCCTACACCCTCCAGGAGATGCTCACCGTGAAGTCCGACGACGTGGAGGGTCGCACCAAGATGTACAAGAACATCGTGGACGGCGATCACACCATGCAGGCAGGCATGCCGGAATCCTTCAACGTGCTCGTGAAGGAGATTCGCTCGCTGGGCATCGATATCGAGTTAGAGAGCTAGGAGCCGTCCGATGAAAGATTTGGTTAAAGTCCTGAAATCGCAGTCTCAGTCAGAAGAGTTCGATGCGATCAAGATCACGCTGGCGTCGCCGGACATGATTCGCTCCTGGTCCTTCGGCGAGGTCAAGAAGCCCGAGACGATCAACTACCGGACGTTCAAGCCGGAGCGCGACGGCCTGTTCTGCGCCAAGATCTTCGGCCCGGTGAAGGACTACGAGTGCCTGTGCGGCAAGTACAAGCGCATGAAGCACCGCGGCATCATCTGCGAGAAGTGCGGCGTCGAGGTGACCAAGGCAGCCGTGCGCCGCGAGCGCATGGGCCACATCGAGCTGGCAAGCCCCGTCGCGCACATCTGGTTCCTGAAGTCGCTGCCGTCGCGCATCGGCATGTTCCTGGACATGACCCTGCGCGACATCGAGCGCGTGCTCTACTTCGAGAGCTTCGTGGTCATCGACCCGGGCATGACCACCCTCGAGCGCGGTCAGCTGCTCAACGACGAACAGTACTTCGAGGCACTCGAGGAGTTCGGTGACGACTTCGATGCCCGCATGGGGGCGGAGGCCGTCCAGGCGCTGCTCAAGGACATCGACCTGGCCGAGGAGATTGATCGCCTGCGCGAGGAGATCCCCCAGACCAATTCCGAGACCAAGATCAAGAAGCTCTCCAAGCGGCTCAAGCTGCTCGAGGCCTTCTACAACTCCGGCAATGCGCCGGCGTGGATGGTCATGGAGGTGCTGCCGGTGTTGCCGCCGGACCTGCGTCCGCTGGTCCCGCTGGACGGCGGCCGCTTCGCGACCTCCGATCTCAACGACCTGTATCGCCGGGTGATCAACCGCAACAACCGCCTCAAGCGGCTGCTCGACCTCAATGCGCCGGACATCATTGTGCGCAACGAGAAGCGCATGCTGCAGGAGGCGGTGGATGCGCTGCTGGACAACGGTCGCCGCGGCCGTGCCATCACCGGTTCCAACAAGCGCCCGCTGAAGTCCCTGGCCGACATGATCAAGGGCAAGCAGGGCCGTTTCCGTCAGAACCTGCTGGGCAAGCGCGTCGACTACTCCGGCCGTTCGGTGATCACCGTCGGCCCGACCCTGCGCCTGCACCAGTGCGGCCTGCCCAAGAAGATGGCGCTGGAGCTGTTCAAGCCGTTCATCTACTCCAAGCTGCAGAGCCTCGGCTACGCCTCCACCATCAAGGCGGCCAAGAAGATGGTCGAGCGCGAGCTGCCGGAGGTGTGGGATATCCTCGCCGACGTCATCCGCGAGCACCCGGTGCTGCTTAACCGCGCCCCGACGCTGCACCGCCTCGGCATCCAGGCCTTCGAGCCGCTGCTGATCGAGGGCAAGGCGATCCAGCTGCATCCGCTGGTGTGTGCCGCCTACAACGCCGACTTCGACGGTGACCAGATGGCGGTCCACGTGCCGCTGACCCTGGAAGCCCAGCTCGAAGCACGGACGCTGATGATGGCCACCAACAACGTGCTGTCGCCGGCCAACGGCGAGCCGATCATCGTGCCCTCCCAGGACGTGGTGCTGGGTCTCTATTACATGACCCGCGAGAAGATCAACGCCAGGGGGGAAGGCATGGTGTTTGCCAACCTCGACGAGGTGGATCGCGCCTTCGGCACCCAGAATGTCGCCATGCATGCTCGGGTCAAGGTGCGCCTGGACGAGGTGGATGTGGACGAGGAGACCGGCGAGCGTAGCCGACACCGCCGTCTCTACGACACCACCGTGGGCCGTGCGCTGCTGTTCCGCATCCTGCCGGAGGGGGTGCCCTTCGAGCTGATCGATCAGCCGATGAAGAAGAAGGCCATCTCCAAGCTGCTCAACGAGGTGTATCGTCGCGCGGGTCTCAAGCCGACCGTCATCTTCGCCGACCAGCTGATGTTCACCGGCTTCCGCATGGCCACCTGGTCCGGCGCCTCCATCGGCGTCAACGACTTCGTGATCCCGGATGCCAAGGCCTCGATCATCGATGCCGCCGAGGGCGAGGTGAAGGAGATCGAGGACCAGTTCTCCTCGGGTCTCGTCACCGCTGGCGAGAAGTACAACAAGGTGATCGATATCTGGTCCAAGGCCAACGACAAGGTGGCCCGGGCGATGATGGATGGCATCGAGAAGGAGACCGTGATCGACCGTGACGGCAACGAGGTCGAGCAGGATTCCTTCAACAGCGTCTTCATCATGGCCGACTCCGGTGCCCGGGGTAGTGCCGCCCAGATCCGCCAGCTGGCGGGCATGCGCGGCCTGATGGCCAAGCCGGATGGCTCGATCATCGAGACCCCGATCGTCGCCAACTTCCGTGAGGGCCTGAACGTACTGCAGTACTTCATCTCCACCCACGGCGCGCGCAAGGGTCTGGCGGATACGGCTCTCAAGACCGCCAACTCCGGCTACCTGACCCGTCGCCTGGTCGATGTGGCCCAGGACATGGTGATCACCGAGACCGACTGCAACACCGAGAACGGCCTGACCCTGCACCCGGTGATCGAGGGTGGCGATATCATCGTCTCCCTCGCCCAGCGCGTATTGGGTCGCGTGGTCGCCCAGGACGTCATCGATCCGGCCAGCGACGATGTCCTCATCCCGCGCGGCACCCTGCTCGACGAGAAGTGGTGCGCCGAGCTGGACACCATGGGCGTCGACGAGATCGTGGTCCGCAGTGCCATCGCCTGCCAGACCGTCCACGGTGTCTGCGCTACCTGCTACGGCCGCGATCTGGCGCGTGGCCACCAGGTGAACATCGGTGAGGCGGTCGGCGTCATCGCCGCTCAGTCCATCGGTGAGCCCGGAACCCAGCTGACCATGCGGACCTTCCACATCGGCGGTGCGGCTTCACGTGCCTCCGCGGTGGACAGCGTCCAGGTCAAGCATGGCGGCAAGGTGCGCCTGCACAACATCAAGTACGTGGAGCGCGCCGACGGCAAGCTGGTGGTGGTGTCCCGCTCCAGCGCCCTGGCCGTCGCCGACGACCATGGCCGCGAGCGCGAGTACTACAAGCTGCCCTACGGCGCCGAGCTCTCCGTCCGGGACGGCGATACCGTCGACTCAGGCCAGGCGGTGGCCAAGTGGGATCCGCACACCCACCCGATCGTCGCCGAGGCCGAGGGTAACGTGCAGTACGCCGACCTGGATGAGGGCCTGACCATCCACCGCAGCGTGGACGAGATGACCGGCCTCTCCTCCATCGAGGTGATCGAGGCGGCCGCCCGTCCCATGGCCGGCCGTGACAAGCGCCCGATGATCCTGCTCAACGACGAGGCCGGCAAGCCGGTCACCGTCAGCGGCTCCGACACCCCGGTGCAGTACCTGCTGCCCGGCAAGTCGATCGTCACCGCCGACAATGGCGCCAAAATCGGCGTCGGCGAGGTCGTGGCGCGTATCCCGGTGGAGGCGTCTGCCAACAAGGACATCACCGGGGGTCTGCCCCGCGTGGCCGACCTGTTCGAGGCGCGCAAGCCGAAGGAGCCGGCCATCCTCGCCGAGATCAGCGGCGTGATGAGCTTCGGCAAGGAGACCAAGGGCAAGCGTCGCCTGACCATCACCCCGGAAGGTGGCGGCGATCCCTTCGAGGCGCTGATTCCCAAGTGGCGCCAGATCGCGGTGTTCGAAGGCGAGACCGTCGAGAAGGGCGAGGTGATCTCCGATGGCCCGAGCAATCCGCACGACATCCTGCGCCTGCTGGGCGTGGCGGAACTGGCCAAGTACATCACCGTGGAGATCCAGGAGGTCTACCGCCTCCAGGGCGTGGGCATCAACGACAAGCACATCGAAGTGATCGTGCGTCAGATGCTGCGCAAGGTGGAGATCACCGATGCCGGTGACTCCGACTTCATCACCGGTGACCAGGTCGAACTGGCGCGGGTGCTGGAGCAGAACGCCCGCCTCGAGAAGCAGGAGAAGTTTCCGGCCAAGTACCAGCGGGTGCTGCTGGGTATCACCAAGGCCAGCCTGGCCACCGAGTCGTTCATCTCCGCGGCCTCCTTCCAGGAGACCACGCGGGTGCTGACCGAGGCGGCGGTGACCGGCAAGCGCGACTACCTGCGCGGCCTGAAGGAGAACGTGGTGGTGGGGCGTCTGATCCCGGCCGGTACCGGCCTCGCCCACCATGAGGAGCGTCGCCGCCGGCGTGAAGGACCCGAGCGTCCGCTGGCCCCGTCGGCCTACGATGTCGAGCAGGAGCTGGGCGCGCAGCTCACCGCGCTGGATTCCGGCGACGAGGAACTCTGATCCGAAGCCCCGGGGATCTAGGGTCCGTCCAGGCGGGCGGACCCTCGGTCTTGACGGGGCAAGGTGTCAGCTATTAGAATGCGCAGCCTTTAACAGTGGGGTGGGTACGCCCGCACCCGCTGAAAAGGCCAAGGCAACCCATTGGAGTCAGCTACTACACCATGGCAACGATCAATCAGCTCGTGCGCAAGCCGCGCAAGCGCCCCGTCAGCAAGAGCGACGTGCCGGCGCTGCAGGCCTGTCCGCAGAAGCGCGGCGTCTGCACCCGCGTCTACACCACCACCCCGAAGAAGCCCAACTCGGCCCTGCGTAAGGTCTGCCGCGTGCGTCTGACCAACGGCTTCGAGGTCTCATCCTACATCGGTGGTGAAGGTCACAACCTTCAGGAGCACTCCGTGGTCCTGATCCGCGGCGGTCGCGTCAAGGACCTTCCCGGTGTGCGCTATCACACCGTGCGTGGCGCCCTGGACACTTCCGGCGTGCAGAACCGCAAGCAGGGCCGTTCCAAGTACGGCGCCAAGCGTCCCAAGGCCTGATCGGTCTCGGCACGCACCTACACCAGAATTGATATCGGTCTGATAAGAGTAAGGTCGGGCGGCGTCGACTCTAGACAGTCGAGCGCGAGTCCCGGGTTTACCTGAAGGACCCTTCAACAGAGGGCTTATCATGCCTAGAAGAAGAATTGCCGCAAAACGCGAGATCCTTCCGGATCCCAAGTTCGGAAGTGAGCGCCTGGCGAAATTCATGAACCACCTGATGTTCGGCGGTAAGAAGTCCGTAGCTGAGCGCATCGTCTACGGTGCGCTGGACAGGGTTGCCGAGCGCAGTAATGAGGACCCGCTGGAGATCTTCGACAAGGCGCTGGAAACCATTCAGCCCATGGTCGAGGTGAAGTCTCGCCGCGTTGGCGGTGCGACCTATCAGGTACCGGTGGAAGTTCGTCCGTCGCGCCGCCAGGCTCTGGCCATGCGCTGGCTGGTGGATGCCGCTCGTCGCCGTGGCGAGAAGACCATGGTGCAGCGCCTGGCTGGCGAGATGCTGGACGCCGCCGAAGGCAAGGGCTCCGCGGTCAAGAAGCGTGAAGACGTGCATCGCATGGCGGAAGCCAACAAGGCTTTCTCGCACTACCGCTTCTAAGGGCAGCGCTTCCAAACGCATCGCCAACCAATGGGGAGTTCCACCGTGGCTCGCAAGACTCCACTAAATCGCTATCGCAATATCGGCATCGTCGCCCACGTCGATGCCGGCAAGACCACCACGACCGAACGCGTGCTGTTCTATACCGGTCTTTCCCACAAGGTGGGTGAGGTTCATGACGGCGCGGCAACGACCGACTGGATGGAGCAGGAGCAGGAGCGGGGTATCACCATTACCTCCGCTGCCGTGACTACCTTCTGGAAGGGCATGAACCAGCAGTTCGATGAGCACCGCATCAATATCATCGACACCCCCGGACACGTGGACTTCACCATCGAGGTGGAGCGTTCCCTGCGTGTTCTCGACGGTGCCGTGGTGGTGCTGTGCGGCTCTTCCGGCGTGCAGCCCCAGACGGAGACCGTCTGGCGCCAGGCCAACAAGTACGAAGTGCCGCGCATGGTCTTCGTCAACAAGATGGATCGCACCGGCGCCGACTTCTTCATGGTGGTCGAGCAGCTCAAGGATCGCCTGGGCGCCAATGCCGTGCCGATCCAGATCAACTGGGGCACCGAGGAAGACTTCAAGGGCGTCATCGACCTGATCCAGATGAAGGCCATCCTCTGGGATGAAGCTAGCCTGGGCATGAAGTATGACCTCGTCGATATCCCGGCCGAGCTCCAGGAGACCGCGGAGAAGTATCGCGAGGAGATGGTCGAGGCGGCCGCCGAAGCGTCAGAGGAGCTGATGGACAAGTACCTCGAGGGCGGTGAGCTGACCGTCGAGGAGATCAAGGCCGGTCTGCGTCGTCGCACCCTCGCCAACGAGATCGTGCTGGTCACCTGCGGCTCCGCGTTCAAGAACAAGGGCGTGCAGGCAGTGCTGGATGGCGTCATCGAGTACATGCCGTCTCCCACTGAGGTCAAGGCCATCGAGGGCGAGCTGGACGACAGGGACGGCACCGTCGCGACCCGCGAGGCCGACGACAACGCACCCTTCGCCGCCCTGGCGTTCAAGATCGCCACCGATCCCTTCGTCGGCACCCTGACCTTCATCCGCGTCTATTCGGGCGTGTTGAACTCCGGCGACGGGGTCTACAACTCCGTGAAGCAGAAGAAGGAGCGCGTCGGCCGTATCGTGCAGATGCATGCCAACTCCCGCGAGGAGATCAAGGAAGTGCGTGCCGGCGATATCGCCGCCTGTATCGGCCTCAAGGACGTCACCACCGGTGATACCCTGTGCGACCTGAACGAGAAGATCGTGCTGGAGCGGATGGAGTTCCCGGATCCGGTGATCTCCGTGGCCGTGGAGCCCAAGTCCAAGGCCGACCAGGAGAAGATGGGTGTGGCGCTGGGTAAGCTGGCCCAGGAAGACCCCTCATTCCAGGTTCGCACCGATGAGGAGACCGGCCAGACCATCATCTCCGGCATGGGCGAGTTGCACCTGGACATCCTGGTCGACCGCATGCGTCGCGAGTTCAAGGTCGAGGCCAACATCGGCAAGCCTCAGGTGGCCTATCGCGAGACCATCCGCGGCAAGGTGGAGCAGGAAGGCAAGTTCGTGCGTCAGTCCGGCGGTCGCGGCCAGTATGGTCACGTCTGGCTGCGCATCGAGCCGCTCACCCAGGAAGACAAGGGCGAAGATGAAGACCTGCACTTCAAATTCGTTTCCGAGATCGTCGGCGGTGTGGTTCCCAAGGAATACGTGCCGGCCGTCGAGAAAGGGGCCTACGAGCAGCTGAAGAACGGTGTCATCGCGGGCTACCCGATGATCGACGTCAAGGTTACGCTGTACGATGGTTCCTTCCACGACGTGGACTCCAACGAGACAGCGTTCAAGGTCGCTTCTTCCATGGCCGTGAAGGAAGGCGCCAGGAAGGCCAAGGCCGTGCTGCTGGAGCCGGTGATGAAGGTCGAGGTCGTGACTCCCGAGGACTACATGGGGGATGTGATGGGTGACCTGAACCGCCGCCGTGGCCTGGTGGAGGGCATGGATGACTCGTCAATGGGCAAGATCATCCGCGCTCGGGTGCCGTTGGCTGAGATGTTCGGTTACGCGACCGACCTGCGTTCTCAGACCCAGGGCCGCGCAAGCTACGTCATGGAGTTCGCGCAGTATGAAGAGGCGCCGTCCAGCGTCGTTGAAGCCGTCATCAACCAAAACGGTTAACCGTTAGCTAACGTAAAGAGGTTATAGCAGTGGCTAAGGAAAAATTTGAGCGTTCCAAACCGCACGTCAACGTCGGCACCATCGGTCACGTCGACCACGGCAAGACCACGCTGACCGCGGCCCTGACCCGCGTCTCCGCCGAGGTATTCGGTGGTGACTGGCGCGAGTTCGACACCATTGACAATGCCCCGGAAGAGCGTGAGCGCGGTATCACCATCGCCACCTCTCACGTGGAGTATCAGTCCGAGCAGCGTCACTACGCGCACGTCGACTGCCCCGGCCACGCCGACTATGTGAAGAACATGATCACCGGTGCGGCCCAGATGGATGGCGCCATCCTGGTGGTGTCCGCCGCCGATGGCCCGATGCCGCAGACTCGCGAGCACATCCTGCTGTCCCGTCAGGTTGGCGTTCCGTACATCGTCGTGTTCCTGAACAAGGCCGACATGGTCGACGACGAGGAGCTGCTCGAGCTGGTCGAGATGGAAGTGCGCGAACTCCTCAACGAGTACGACTTCCCGGGTGACGACACCCCGATCATCACCGGCTCTGCCCTGATGGCTCTGGAAGGCAAGGACGACAACGGCATGGGTACCACCGCCGTTGCCAACCTGATCAAGGCCCTGGACGAGTACATCCCGGAGCCGGAGCGTGCCATCGACCAGCCGTTCCTGATGCCGATCGAGGACGTGTTCTCCATCTCAGGACGCGGCACCGTGGTCACCGGCCGTATCGAACGTGGCATCGTCAAGGCCGGCGAGGAGATCGAGATCGTCGGTATCCGTGACACCACCAAGACCACCGTCACCGGTGTCGAGATGTTCCGCAAGCTGCTCGACGAAGGTCGTGCTGGTGAGAACGTCGGCGCCCTGCTGCGTGGCACCAAGCGTGACGACGTCGAGCGTGGCCAGGTCCTGGCCAAGCCGGGTTCCATCAACCCGCACACCGTCTTCGAAGCCGAAGTCTACGTGCTGTCCAAGGAGGAGGGTGGTCGTCACACGCCGTTCTTCAAGGGCTACCGTCCGCAGTTCTACTTCCGTACCACCGATGTCACCGGTACCTGTGAGCTGCCGGAAGGCGTCGAGATGGTCATGCCGGGCGACAACGTCAAGATGGTTGTCACCCTGATTGCCCCGATCGCCATGGACGACGGTCTGCGCTTCGCCATCCGTGAAGGCGGCCGCACCGTCGGCGCCGGTGTCGTGGCCAAGATCCTCAAGTAAGCTCCGGCCGAACGATGATCGAAGGGGGCCCCGTCAGGGGCCCCCTTTCTGCGCAGCGCGAAGAGTGTTTGACTCTCGTCCGTGGCGCACCTATAATGCGCATCCTTTGAATGCGTGGGTTGACGGCTCGCGCCGTCGAGATCCATTGGAGTTAAGGGCAAATGCAGAACCAGAAGATTCGCATTCGGTTGAAGGCCTTCGACCATCGCCTGATCGACCAGTCCGCCGCGGAGATCGTTGAGACCGCCAAGCGTACCGGCGCCCAGGTTCGTGGTCCGATTCCCCTGCCGACCAACCGCGAGCGGTACACCGTGCTGATCTCGCCGCACGTCAACAAGGACGCGCGGGACCAGTACGAGATTCGTACCCACAAGCGTGTGCTCGACATCGTCGAACCCACGGAAAAGACCGTTGATGCGCTGATGAAGCTCGACCTTGCCGCCGGCGTGGACGTGCAGATCAAGCTCGACTGATTCCAACTAGACACTCGCGGCCCAGCGCTCATTGCCTCTTGTAAAGAGTAGGCATGAGCAGCAGCCGCCGCGCCGTGAGGCGCCATACAACGTGCTAGTGGAATGCTCTGGAAAGGGCAGCCATAGCGGGTGACAGCCCCGTACACTAAAGGAGACTGAGTATGACTATCGGTTTAGTCGGTAAAAAGGCCGGGATGACCCGTGTCTTTGCCGAAGATGGCGCTTCTGTGCCCGTAACCGTGATCGAGGTTGCTCCCAACCGCATCACCCGCGTCAAGACCGTCGAACATGACGGCTACGCGGCGGTTCAGGTGACAGCCGGCTCTCGTAAGGCCAAGCACCTCACCAAAGCCCAGGCGGGTCAGTACGCCAAGGCGGGTGTCGAGGCCGGTCGTTCGCTGATGGAGTTCCGCCTGGAAGACGGCGACGAGGCTCCGGAAGTGGGCGGCGAATTCACCGTATCCCTCTTCGAAGCTGGTCAGAAGATCGACGTGACCGGCACCTCCAAGGGCAAGGGCTTCCAGGGCGCCGTCAAGCGCTGGAACTTCCGTACCCAGGACAACACCCACGGCAACTCCCTGTCCCACCGCGCACCGGGTTCCATCGGCATGTGCCAGACGCCTGGCCGCGTGTTCAAGGGCAAGAAGATGGCCGGCCAGATGGGCAACGTCCGTTGCACCGTCCAGAGCCTCGAAGTCGTGCGTGTCGATGCCGAACGCAACCTGCTGCTGGTCAAGGGCGCCGTGCCCGGTGCCACCGGCAGTGACGTGATCGTGCGCAGCGCCGTGAAAGCTGGCTGAAGGGGATAGAGACCGATGAATCTGAATCTTGCAGCCGGGGCTGGCACTGTCGAAGTGTCCGACGCCACCTTTGGCAAAGACTTCAATGAAGCGCTCGTGCACCAGGTCGTCACCGCCTATCTGGCCGGTGGTCGTCAGGGGACTCGTGCCCAGAAGAACCGTTCCGACGTGCGTGGCGGCGGCAAGAAGCCGTGGCGTCAGAAAGGCACCGGTCGCGCTCGCGCCGGTACCATCCGCTCCCCGCTGTGGCGCAGCGGCGGTGTGACCTTTGCAGCGCGTCCCCAGGACCACTCGCAGAAGGTCAACCGCAAGATGTACCGCGCGGCGATGCGCTCCATTCTCTCCGAGCTGGTGCGTCAGGAGCGTCTCGTGGCCATCGAGGAGATCTCCGTCGAAGCGCCGAAGACCAAGGAGCTGGTGGCCAAGCTCAGTGAGCTGGGTCTGGAGAGGGTGCTGATCGTCACCGAGGAAGTCGACGAAAAGCTCTATCTGGCCGCCCGCAACATTCCCAACGTGGATGTGGTGGACGTGGCCGCCGCTGACCCGGTGAGCCTGGTCGCCTTCGACAAGGTGCTGGTCACCGTCTCGGCCCTGCGCAAATTCGAGGAGAAGCTGGCATGAACCAGGAGCGTGTATTCAAGGTCCTGCTGGGTCCGCACGTGACCGAGAAGGCCGCAATGGCTGCCGAACGCAACCAGTACGTGTTCAAGGTGGCCAGCGACGCGACCAAGCCCGAGATCAAGAAGGCCGTCGAGGCCCTGTTCGGCAAGAAGGTCGAGCGCGTTCAGACGCTGAACGTCAAGGGCAAGACCAAGCGCACCGCGCACGGTCTGGGTCACCGCAAGGGGTATCGCAAGGCCTATGTATCGCTGGCCGCCGGCGAGACCCTTGAAGACTTCTCTGGCGCCGAATAAGGGCAGGAGTACGGACAATGGCAATCGTCAAGACCAAACCCACATCCGCCGGCCGTCGCCACGTCGTCAAGATCGTTGGTGAAGACCTGCACAAGGGCAAGCCTTTCGCGGCTCTGCTCGAAAAGCAGTCGCGCAGCGGCGGTCGTAACAACAACGGTCGTATCACCACCCGTCACGTGGGCGGTGGGCACCGGCAGCACTACCGGATCATCGACTTCAAGCGCATCAAGGATGGCGTTCCGGCCATCGTCGAACGCCTCGAGTATGATCCGAACCGTAGCGCTCACATCGCGCTGCTGAAGTACCTGGACGGTGAGCGTCGCTACATCATCGCGCCCAAGGGCGTGAGCGCAGGCGACCGGCTCGAGTCCGGGGTCAACGCGGCCATCAAGAAGGGCAATGCTCTTCCGCTGCGTAACATCCCGCTGGGTTCCACTGTGCACTGTATCGAGCTCAAGCCCGGCAAGGGCGCCCAGATCGCTCGCAGTGCCGGCACCAGCGCCCAGCTGGTCGCCCGTGAAGGCAGCTACGCCACCCTGCGTCTGCGCTCCGGCGAGATGCGCAAGGTGCTGAGCGAGTGCCGTGCGACCCTGGGGGAAGTGAGCAACTCCGAGCACAGCCTGCGTCAGCTTGGCAAGGCCGGTGCGAAGCGCTGGAGAGGTGTGCGTCCGACCGTTCGCGGCGTGGCCATGAACCCGGTGGATCACCCCCACGGCGGCGGCGAAGGCCGCACCAGCGGTGGTCGTCATCCGGTGTCCCCGTGGGGTATCCCCACCAAGGGCCACAAGACCCGCAAGAACAAGCGCACCGACAAGCTGATCATCCGCCGCCGCAAGGCCCGGAACTGATTGAAAACGCCAAGACTTTAAGAGGTAACGGCTGTGCCACGTTCACTGAAGAAAGGTCCCTTCATTGACCTTCATCTGCTGAAGAAGGTTGAGGCTGCAGTGGAGAAGAACGACCGCAAACCGATCAAGACCTGGTCGCGTCGTTCCATGATCCTGCCCAACATGGTCGGGCTCACCATTGCGGTCCATAACGGTCGCCAGCACGTCCCGGTGCACGTCGCCGAGGAGATGGTTGGCCACAAGCTGGGCGAATTCGCTGCTACCCGCACCTATCGCGGTCATGCGGCGGACAAGAAAGCCAAACGGTAAGCCAGAGAGGATTGAGAGATGGAAGTCACAGCTAAGCTGCGTGGCGCTCGTTTATCCGCCCAGAAGGCCCGTTTGGTGGCTGACCAGGTGCGCGGTAAACCTGTCGCCGAGGCGCTGGACCTGCTGACCTTCTCACCGAAGAAGGCTGCCAAGCTGGTCAAGAAGGTGCTGCAGTCCGCCATCGCGAATGCGGAAGAAAACAACGGCATGGATATCGACGAGCTGCGTGTCTCGACCATCTGCGTCGATGAGGGCATGACGCTCAAGCGTATCAAGCCGCGTGCCAAGGGCCGCGCGGATCGTATCTTGAAGCGCACCTGCCACATCACCGTCAAGGTAGCCGAGAAGTAGGAGTCGACCAGATGGGTCAGAAAGTACATCCAACAGGCATCCGGCTGGGTATCGTCAAAGACCATACTTCAGTCTGGTACGCCGAGCGCGGCGCCTATGCCGATAAGCTCAACAGCGACCTCGCAGTGCGCAGCTACCTCGAGGAGCGTCTCAAGAACGCTTCCGTTAGCCGCATCACCATCGAGCGTCCTGCCAATAACGCGCGCATCACCATTCACACCGCCCGTCCGGGCATCGTGATTGGCAAGAAGGGCGAAGATGTCGATCGCCTGCGCCGTGAAGTCACCGCGATGATGGGCGTGCCCGTGCACGTCAACATCGAGGAAGTTCGCAAGCCCGAGCTGGACGCGATGCTCGTGGCCCAGAACATCGCCGGCCAGCTCGAGCGTCGCGTCATGTTCCGTCGCGCCATGAAGCGTGCGGTACAGAACGCCATGCGCCTGGGCGCCGGCGGCATCAAGGTGCAGCTCTCCGGTCGCCTGGGTGGCGCGGAAATCGCTCGCACCGAATGGTACCGGGAAGGTCGTGTTCCGCTGCATACACTGCGTGCGGACATCGACTACGCCGCCTTTGAGGCCAAGACCACCTACGGCATCATCGGTGTCAAGGTGTGGGTCTTCAAGGGCGAGATCCTCGGGGGCATCGAAGAGGTCCGCGCCAAGGCGAAGCAGCCTCAGGCCGCGCCCTCCAAGAAGAAAGGTTCCAGGTAAGGGGAGAGCGAGTCGATGTTACAACCCAAGCGTATGAAATTCCGCAAGATGCAGAAAGGCCGTAACCGTGGCCTGGCGCATCGCGGGAGCAAGATCAGCTTCGGGGAATACGGCCTGAAGGCAACCGGTCGCGGCCGCATCACTGCGCGCCAGATCGAGGCCGGCCGTCGTGCGATCACCCGTCACGTCAAGCGTGGCGGCAAGATCTGGATCCGCGTGTTCCCGGACAAGCCGATTTCCAAGAAGCCACTCGAAGTCCGTATGGGTAAAGGCAAGGGCTCCGTCGAGTACTGGGTCGCGCAGATCCAGCCGGGTCGGGTCCTGTATGAAATCGAAGGTGTCTCCGAAGAGCTGGCCCGCGAGGCCTTCACTCTGGCGGCACAGAAGATGCCCATATCCACCACCTTTGTGAAACGGACGGTGATGTGATGAAAGCCCAGGAAATCCGTGAAAAATCAGTCGATGAGCTGAAGAGTCAGCTCCTCGAACTCCTCCGCGAGCAGTTCAACCTGCGCATGCAGAAGGCCACCGGTCAGCTCAGCCAGACTCATCTGCTCAAGCAGGTTCGTCGGGATATCGCCCGGGTGAAGACTGTGCTCAACGAGAAGGCAGGTGACTGAGATGGTCGAAGAGAAGAAAGCTCGTACGCTCACCGGCAAGGTGGTGAGCGACAAGATGGACAAGTCCATCGTCGTGATGATCGAGCGCCGTGTGCGTCACCCGATCTACGGCAAGTACGTCAAGCGCTCCACCAAGCTGCACGCCCATGACGAGGCGAACCAGGCGAAGGACGGCGATACGGTCTCCATCCAGGAGTGCCGCCCGCTGTCCAAGACCAAGTCCTGGAAGCTGGTCGAGGTGGTCGAGCAGGCCAAGGGCTGATCGGCTCACGCCTGTCAAACCAGTGCAGTCAGATTAGGTTTGGAGAAAACCGATGATTCAGACTCAGACAATGCTGGATGTCGCCGACAACAGCGGAGCGCGCCGGGTGCAATGCATCAAGGTGCTGGGCGGTTCACACCGCCGCTACGCTCACATCGGCGATGTCATCAAGGTCACGGTGAAGGAAGCCATTCCGCGTGGCAAGGTCAAGAAGGGCCAGGTCCTCAAGGCGGTGGTGGTTCGCACCCGTAGCGGCGTCCGTCGTTCCGACGGTTCGCTGATTCGCTTCGATGGAAATGCGGCGGTTCTGTTGAACAACACCAACGAACAGCCGATCGGTACCCGTATCTTCGGGCCGGTGACCCGTGAGCTTCGCAACGAGAAGTTCATGAAGATCATTTCCTTGGCGCCTGAAGTGCTGTAAGGAGCGAGGCGGATATGCAAAAAATCAAACGTGACGATGAAGTCGTCGTCATCGCCGGCAAGGATAAGGGTAAGCGTGGCACGGTGAAGCGCGTCCTCAAGGACGATCGCTATGTCGTGTCCGGTGTGAACATGATCAAGCGTCACACCAAGCCCAATCCCATGGCGGGCAATCAGGGCGGTATCGTCGAGCGTGAGGCTCCGATTCACGCGTCCAACGTAGCCATCTTCAATTCGGAGACCGGTAAGGCGGATCGCGTCGGCTTCCAGGTGAAGGAAGACGGTACCAAGGTACGTATCTACAAGTCGACGCAGACGCAGATCGACGCCTAACGCGAGTCGGGTAGCAAAATGGCGAACTTGAAAGAACGTTATCAGAACGAGGTGTTGGCTCAACTCAAAGAGCAGTTCAGCTACGCCAACGTGATGCAGGTGCCGCGGGTCACCAAGGTGACTCTGAACATGGGCATCGGCGAAGCGACCAGCGACAAGAAGCTGATCGACAATGCCATCAGTGACCTGGAGAAGCTTTCCGGTCAGAAGCCGATGGTGACCAAGGCACGCAAGTCCATCGCGGGCTTCAAGGTGCGTGAAGGCTGGCCGATCGGGATCAAGGTAACGCTGCGCTCCGAGCGCATGTGGGACTTCCTCGATCGCCTGGTGAATATCGCGATCCCCCGCGTTCGTGACTTCCGTGGTCTCAACCCGAAGTCCTTCGACGGTCGTGGCAACTACTCCATGGGGGTGCGTGAGCAGATCATCTTCCCGGAGATCGAGTATGATAAGATCGATCGGATCCGTGGTCTGGATGTCACCATCACCACCACCGCCAAAACCGATGATGAAGGTCGTGCGCTGCTGAGCGCGCTGAACTTCCCGTTCAAGAAATAAGGGTGGGATCATGGCAAAGAAAAGCATGGTAGAGCGTGAGCTCAAGCGCACCAAGCTGGTGGCGAAGTTTGCCGCCAGGCGCGCCGAACTCAAGGCGATCATCCAGGATGTCAACACTTCCGATGAAGAGCGCTTCGAGGCGACGCTGAAGCTGCAGCAGCTGCCGCGTGACTCCAGCCCGGTGCGTCAGCGCAACCGCTGCCGTATCACCGGCCGTCCGCACGGCTACTACAACAAGTTCGGCCTCGGCCGCAACAAGCTTCGTGAAGCCGCCATGCGTGGCGACGTCCCTGGACTGAAGAAGTCCAGCTGGTAAGCCACGCGAGAATCAGGAGCGCAACGTAAATGAGCATGCAAGACACTCTGGCGGATATGTTCACCCGTATCCGCAATGCGCAGATGGCCACCAAGGAGACGGTCACCATGCCGTCCTCCAAGCTGAAGATCGAGGTGGCCCGCGTATTGAAGGAAGAGGGTTACATCAACGACTTCGCGGTGTCCGAGGCTGCCAAGCCCGAGCTGACGGTGACCCTCAAGTACTTCGAGGGCAAGCCGGTCATCGAGCACATTCAGCGAGTTTCCAAGCCGTCCCTGCGCCAGTACAAGGGCAAGGACGCGCTGCCGAAGGTCGCCGATGGCCTGGGTATCGCTATCGTCACCACCTCCAACGGGGTGATGACCGATCGCGCGGCTCGCAAGGCCGGTGTCGGTGGCGAAGTCCTCTGCACCGTATTCTAGGAGTTTGGAATGTCCCGCGTAGCCAAATATCCGGTTAAAGTGCCCGCTGGTGTCGAGATCAATCTCGACGGAGACCAGCTGACCGTCAAGGGCGGTCAGGGCAAGTTGTCCCTGACCATTCACCCCGATGTGGTGATTGGTCAGGAAGAGGGTCAGCTGACCTTCGCGCCGAGCGAGGCCGCCAAGAGCTGGGCCATGTCCGGCACCACCCGTGCCCTGGTTCAGAACCTGGTCACCGGCGTGAGCGAAGGCTTCACCAAGTCCCTCGAAATCATCGGCGTCGGTTATCGTGCCCAAGCCAAGGGCCAGACGCTCAATCTGTCACTGGGCTTCTCGCACCCGGTCGAATATACGCTGCCTGAGGGTGTCTCTGCGGAAACGCCGAAGAACACCCAGATCGTGCTGAAGAGCGCGGACAAGCAGATGCTCGGCCAGGTTGCCGCGGAAATCCGCGCCTTCCGTCCGCCTGAGCCCTACAAGGGCAAGGGTGTCAGGTACGCCGACGAGCAGGTGCGTCGCAAAGAAGCCAAGAAGAAGTAAGGCAGGGTTATGAACGCGAAGAAAGAATCTCGTCTCCGTCGTGCCCGCCGCGCTCGCGCCAAGATCCGCGAGCTGGGCGTGTATCGCCTGTGCGTCAACCGTACCCCCCGCCACATCTATGCGCAGATCATCTCGCCGGATGGTGGTAAGGTCCTCGCCAGCGCTTCCACGCTGGACAAGGCCCTGCGCGAGGGTGCGACCGGCAATGCCGACGCCGCCGCCAAGGTGGGCGCGCTGATTGCCGAGCGCGCCAAGGAAGCAGGTATCACCCAGGTGGCCTTCGATCGTGCCGGTTTCAAGTACCATGGGCGCGTGAAGGCCCTGGCCGACGCCGCTCGTGAAGGCGGCCTGGAATTCTAAAGGGTTATACGATGGCGAAGAACGAACAGCAAAGCGGCGACCTCCAGGAGAAACTGGTACAGGTCAACCGTGTCGCCAAGGTGGTCAAGGGTGGCCGTATCTTCGGCTTCACCGCTCTGACCGTCGTGGGTGACGGCAAGGGCCGAGTCGGCTTCGGTCGCGGCAAGGCGCGTGAAGTGCCGGTCGCGATCCAGAAGGCGATGGACCAGGCTCGCCGCAACATGGTCAAGGTCAACCTCGCGGGTGGCACCCTGCAGTACCCGGTCAAGGCCCGTCACGGCGCCTCCAAGGTGTACATGCAGCCCGCTTCCGAGGGTACTGGCATCATCGCAGGCGGCGCCATGCGCTCCGTGCTCGAGCTGGCAGGTGTCCATGACGTCCTGGCCAAGTGCTACGGTTCCACCAATCCGGTGAACGTGGTGCGGGCTACCGTCAGGGGCCTGACTGCCATGCAAGCGCCGGAAGACATTGCCGCCAAGCGCGGTCTGTCTGTCGAAGCGATCACGGGGTAAATACCATGGCAGCAACACTCAAGGTGACCCAGACCCGCAGCACCATCGGCATCTTGCCCACGCACAAGGCCACCATGAAGGGTCTTGGGCTGCGCCGCATCGGTCACACGGTTGAACTGGAAGACACCCCTGCCGTACGCGGCATGATCCACAAGGTGACCTACCTTGTGCGCGTTGAGGGAGAGTAATCCATGAAACTCAATAGCCTGAGCCCGGCACCGGGTTCAAAGCACGCCGAGAAGCGTGTGGGTCGTGGCATCGGCTCCGGTCTGGGAAAGACCGGCGGCCGTGGCCACAAGGGCCAGAAGTCGCGCAGCGGCGGTAGCGTCAAGCCCGGCTTCGAGGGCGGTCAGATGCCCCTGCAGCGGCGTCTGCCGAAGTTCGGCTTCACCTCCATGAAGTCGCTGGTCTCCGAGGAAGTGCGCCTGGCCGAGCTGGCCAAGGTGGCGGGTGACGAGGTCACCCTGGAGACCCTCAAGCAGGCCAACGTGCTGAAGGACGCCACGCTGCACGCGAAGGTGATCCTGTCCGGCGAACTGAACAAGGCGGTCACGGTCCGCGGCATCAAGGTCACCAAGGGTGCCCGTGCCGCGATCGAAGCCGCCGGTGGCAAGGTAGAGGACTAAATGGCCAAGTCAGGAAAAATGCCGGCGACGGGCAGCGGTCTGGGTGAACTCTGGGCGCGCCTGCGCTTTGTGCTCCTCGCCATCGTGGTGTACCGGATCGGTGCCCACATCCCCGTGCCCGGTATGAATCCTGACCAGCTTGCTGCCTTGTTCAGGGAGCAGCAGGGCACCATCCTCGGCATGTTCAACATGTTCTCGGGTGGCGCCCTGGAGCGGATGAGTATCATGGCGCTGGGCATCATGCCCTATATCTCGGCATCGATCATCATGCAGCTGATGACCGCTGTCTCGCCCCATCTTGAGCAGCTCAAGAAGGAGGGCGAGGGTGGCCGTCGCAAGATCAGCCAGTACACCCGCTACCTCACCGTGGTCCTGGCCCTGGTTCAGGGCACCGGCATGTCGGTGGGCCTGGCTAACCAGGGTGTCGCCTACACGGCAGACTTCAGTTTCTATTTCACCGCGATCGTCACCTTCGTGACCGGTGCGGTGTTCCTGATGTGGCTGGGCGAGCAGATTACCGAGAAGGGCATCGGCAACGGCATCTCGCTGCTGATATTCTCGGGCATCGTCGCCGGTCTGCCGAGTGCAGTGGGGCAGGCCTTCGAGCTGGCTCGCAATGAAGGCGCCTGGAACGTGCTTCCGCTGCTGGCCCTCTCCGTGCTTGGTGTTGCTACCGTCGCCTTCGTGGTGTTCATCGAGCGCGGCCAGCGCCGCATCACGGTGAACTACCCTCGGCGCCAGGTCGGCAACAAGATGTACGCGGGGCAGAGCAGCTACCTGCCGCTGAAGGTGAACATGGCGGGTGTCATTCCGGCGATCTTCGCCTCCAGTATCCTGCTGTTCCCGGCCTCCTTGGGCCAGTGGGTAGGCAGTGGCGAAGGTCTCGAGTGGCTGCAGCGTGCTTCCCAGGCCCTCGGGCCGGGTCAGCCGCTACACATCTTGCTTTTCGCCGCGGCGGTGATATTCTTCTGCTTCTTTTACACAGCGCTGGTCTTCAATCCCAAGGACGTCGCCGACAACCTCAAGAAGTCGGGTGCCTTCCTGCCGGGGATTCGTCCAGGCGAGCAGACGGCTCGCTATGTCGACAAGGTCATGACCCGTCTGACCCTGTTCGGCGCCATGTACATCACCGCGGTTTCCCTGATGCCCCAGTTCCTGATCGTGGCCTGGAACGTGCCGTTCTTCTTTGGCGGCACGGCGCTGCTGATCGTGGTGGTGGTCATCATGGACTTCATGGCCCAGGTGCAGTCGCATCTCATGTCGCACCAGTACGAGTCGGTGATGAAGAAGTCCAACCTGAAAGGCTACGGTAGCGGCGGCATGATGCGCTGAGGCGCGCCGCACGTGAATTGGCGCGCCGCGAGCCGAAGTACTGGCTCGCGGCGCGAGCCAACATTGGAGATGGAACGATGAAAGTTCGAGCTTCCGTTAAGAAAATGTGCCGCAACTGCAAGATCATTCGTCGCAATGGCGCTGTCCGCGTCATCTGCAGCGAGCCGCGGCACAAGCAGCGCCAGGGTTGATTCCTGGCACTGTGATGGACCGGCGTCGGCATGCCTCTTGCCCTGTCGCAGGGAAAGGGGTATGCTGTTGCGCCTTTTAAAGATGATCCAACGAGCAAGCCGCTCAAATTTCGGAGTAAGCTGATGGCCCGTATTGCAGGCGTCAATATCCCGGACAACAAGCATGCGGCGATCTCGCTGACCTATATCTTCGGGATTGGCCGCACTCGTGCACAGGAAATCTGTGCCGCGTCCGGCATCGCGTCGACCACCAAGATCCAGGAGCTGTCCAGCGAAGAGCTCGACACCCTGCGTTCCGAGGTTGGCAAGTATACCGTAGAGGGCGACCTTCGCCGTGATGTCACGCTTAATATCAAGCGTCTCATGGACCTGGGTTGCTACCGTGGTCTGCGTCATCGTCGTGGTCTTCCGCTGCGTGGTCAGCGTACCAAGACCAATGCGCGTACCCGCAAGGGCCCGCGCAAGCCGATCCGCAAATAACACGCACGTTCTGGCGTAAAGACAGGAAGAATCATCAACATGGCTAACCCGCGTAGCAATCGCAAGAAGGTTAAAAAGCAGGTAGTGGATGCCATTGCGCATATCCACGCCTCTTTTAACAACACGATCATTACGATCACAGACCGCCAGGGCAACGCTCTCTCCTGGGCGACTGCCGGTGGTTCGGGTTTTCGTGGTTCTCGCAAGAGCACCCCGTTCGCTGCTCAAGTAGCAAGCGAGCGTGCAGCGACTGCTGCAGCCGAGTATGGTGTGAAAAACGTCGACGTACTGGTCAAGGGCCCCGGTCCTGGCCGTGAATCCGCCGTGCGCGCGCTCAATGCCGCCGGCTTCCGCGTGCAGAGCATCACCGACGCGACGCCCATTCCCCACAATGGCTGCCGTCCGCCGAAGAAACGCCGCGTTTAAGGAGACAGATTCATGGCTCGTTATATTGGACCGAAGTGCAAACTGTCTCGTCGGGAAGGCACCGATCTCTTTCTGAAGAGCGGTGTGACTCCCTTCGAGAAGAAGTGCAAATCCGAGCAGATTCCGGGTGTGCATGGCCAGCGCCGTCAGCGTATTTCCGAATACGGCTTGCAGCTTCGCGAGAAGCAGAAAGTACGTCGCATGTATGGCGTACTCGAGAAGCAGTTCCGCAACTACTACAAGGAAGCGGCCCGTCTCAAGGGCGCGACCGGCGAAGTGTTGCTGCAGCTCCTCGAATCCCGACTGGACAACGTCGTCTACCGCATGGGCTACGGCTCGACCCGTTCTGAAGCTCGGCAGCTGGTCAGCCACAAGGCCATCGCCGTGAACGGCAAGACCGTCAACGTGGCCTCCTACCAGGTCAAGCCCGGTGACGTGGTCTCCGTTCGCGAGAAGTCGAAGAACCAGGCGCGCATCCAGAGTGCCCTGGCCCTGGCCGCCAACCGCGGCGATGTGGCCTGGATCGAGATCGATGCCAAGAAGATGGAAGGCACGTTCAAGGCGCTGCCCGAGCGCGGCGACCTGACGGCCGACATCAACGAGGCACTGATCGTCGAGCTGTACTCCAAGTAAGCGCTGCTAGCGCCCGGCCCCCGAGCGGGGGCCGGCTCAGAGTACCGAGTATCCGTTTGGCAGCCTGAAAGGTGTACATATGCAGCGTTCAGTGAACGAGTTTCTTCGTCCGCGCGACATCAAGGTCGAAGAGATCAGCGCACATCACGCGAAGATCGTGCTCGAGCCCTTCGAGCGTGGCTTCGGTCACACCCTGGGCAACGCACTGCGTCGCATTCTGCTCTCGTCCATGCCCGGCTGTGCCGTGGTGGAAGCCGAGATCAGCGGTGTCGATCACGAGTACAGCGCGATCGAAGGGGTCCAGGAAGATGTCATCGAGATCCTCCTGAACCTCAAGGACGTGGCGATCAAGATGCACACCCGCGATGAGGCGGTGCTCTCGCTGAACAAGCAGGGCCCGGCAATCGTCACGGCGGGTGACATCGCCCTCGACCACGACGTCGAGATCGTCAACCCCGAGCACGTCATCGCCCACGTCAACGAGGGTGCCGAGCTCAAGATGCAGCTCAAGGTGGCACTCGGCCGCGGCTATGAGCCGGCGGACGCTCGCCTCGGCGCCGACGATGAGTCTCGTGCCATCGGCCGCCTGCAGCTGGATGCGACCTTCAGCCCCGTGCGTCGGGTTTCCTACTCCGTGGAGGCCGCGCGTGTCGAACAGCGCACCGACCTCGACAAGTTGATCATCAACCTGGAAACCGACGGCACCCTGGATCCCGAAGAGGCGATCCGTCGCAGCGCGACCATCCTGCAGGATCAGCTGGCCGCGTTCGTCGATCTGGAAGCCGACAAGGAACAGGAAGTGGAGGAGGAAGAGGATCATATCGATCCGATCCTGCTGCGCCCCGTAGACGATCTCGAGTTGACCGTTCGCAGCGCTAACTGCCTGAAGGCCGAAAATATCTATTATATCGGCGATCTGATCCAGCGCACCGAGGTGGAGCTGCTGAAGACGCCGAACCTCGGCAAGAAGTCCCTGAACGAGATCAAGGACGTCCTGGCAGCGCGCGGTCTTTCCCTGGGCATGCGGCTGGAAAACTGGCCGCCGGCTAGCCTGAAGGACGACAAGGCCTCCGCGTGAGCGCCGACTCGAGTCCCAGTTTGGTAAGGAATCACACCCATGCGTCATCGTAAGAGTGGTCGTCATCTCAATCGGACCAGCTCGCACCGTCAGGCCATGTTCAAGAACATGAGCGTGTCGCTGATCGAGCACGAGGTCATCAAGACAACCCTGCCCAAGGCCAAGGAGCTGCGTCGCGTCATCGAGCCGCTCATCACCCTGGCCAAGCAGGATAGCGTCGCCAATCGTCGTCTGGCTTTCTCCCGCACCCGTTCCAAGGAAGCGGTGGGCAAGTTGTTCAACGACCTGGGTCCGCGTTACGTCGAGCGTCCGGGCGGTTACGTCCGTATTCTCAAGTGCGGTTTCCGCACCGGCGACAACGCGCCCATGGCCTATGTCGAGCTCGTCGACCGTCCGGTCGTCGAGGTCGAGGAAGCCGCCGTCGAGGAGTGATCCCCGACTGCGCTTCCGGCTACGGCACGCCAAACCGGCCCCTCTCGAGGGGCCGGTTTTTTTACGCCGGCTCGGCCTTGTGTTGTCGGGCGCGTTCCAGCAGCGGCTTGAGGAACCGACC
>NZ_JACUUD010000153.1 GCF_014859505.1 Halomonas sp. | reverse complement strand
ACGTTCTGCGGGATCTGGTTGGCCTGGGCCAGGACAGAAGTGCCGGCCTGCTGCAGGATCTGCGCGCGGGTCATGTTGGCGACTTCCATGGCGTAGTCGGCGTCCTCGATGCGTGAACGCGCGGCAGACAGGTTGGTGCTGTTGGTGTTGAGGTTATTGATGGCATCCTCGAAGCGGTTCTGAACAGCACCCAAGTCGGAACGCAGACTATCGATATTTTTCAGTGCGTCATCAATATTTCCAAGCGGCTCCAGCTGTGCCAGAAGATCGGCACCAGCTGGAGTGGCCGGATCAACAACAAGACCCTCCGTTACAGTAACTACGCCAGAAGCAGCATCCACTTCAACGGTTGCTGCACTATACACTCCAGAGTCTTCATTGAGAGAATAAAGAGCATCCCCCAGTTTCACGATGGTATTAGTGCCTTCCGCAAATGTTTCACCACCTTCAATTACGTCCGCGGCTGTTACAGTCCTCGGCAAGTTAGTGACGTCCAAATCTTGCAGACCCAGAGTCTCGGAGTTAATTGCTCTCAGTCCAACATTGATCGTCTCGCCGTCGTTGGCGCCTACTTGAATGGCAATGCTCTGATTTTCTGCGAGCACCTTCACACCGTTGAAGTTGGTCTCGCTAGAGACACGGTCAATCTCAGCAGTACGCTGGTTGATCTCGTCCTGGATGGACTGCAGGTCGTCGGTAGAGTTGGTGCCGTTTTGCGCCTGAACGGTAAGTTCACGAATACGCTGAACGTTATCGTTGATCTGGTTCAGAGCGCCTTCGGCGGTCTGGGAAACGGAGATACCGTCGTTGGCATTTCGACTTGCCTGATTCAGACCAGTGATCTGTGCAGACATACGGTTGGCGATGGCCTGACCGGCCGCATCATCCTTGGCACTGTTGATGCGCAGGCCGGAGGACAACCTCTCCATGCTCGTCTGAAGCGCATTTTGCGACTTGCTCAGGTTCTGCTGGCCGATCATCGAAGTGATGTTGGTATTGATCACTGACATGGTGCGATTCCTTCCTAGCTGTTGAGGGCTCCATTGGCGGGCCCGCTGCGATTGGTCTTTCAAGGCCCAGCGGGCCTGCCACAACGGCGCCGTTGGCCGTTACCCTCTATAACGGCGGCCCGGGGGAAACCTTTAGGCCTGGGGCGAAAGAAATTGTGATATTTCCCTTGACAGCGAGTAACGGCAGGTAAACAGGCGCAAGGCTTTGATCGCATGGATACCATCGTATGGATATCATGATGTCTAAAATGATCATTTATCTGCTAAAATTGACATCATGATAGCCTTTCAGGGATTCATTGATGCGCCTCTCCCTCCTCACCGCCAGCGACACCCAGCACGACCTGGCCCAGGCCGTTCGCCGCCGCCGACGCGAGCTGAAGCTTTCGCGTAGCGCCTTGGCCGACCGCAGCGGGGTGCCGGCACCGACGATCAAGCGGTTTGAAACCACCGGGCAGATTTCCCTGCGCCAGTTCCTGCTGCTGTGGCAGTGCGTGGATCGACTGGAGCGAATAGCGGCGCTGGCAACGCCAACGCCGGAGGCACCACGCAGCATCGAAGAGGTGCTCCGCGATGAGTGAGTTCACGCCCGTGCGGCAGCTGGAGGTGTGGCGCTGCCTCGGCGACGGCCGCCAGGTTCCCGTGGGCCGGCTGGCGCAGAATCGCCAGGGCGTGTTCTTTCAGTATGACGACGCCTATTGCCAGGCCTTCCACCACCTCGCGCCGTTTCAGCTGGCATTCGACACCCGGCTGCAGGCCGCCCCTCGCACCCCGCATCGGGGGCTGCACGGCCTGTTCGCCGACTCGCTGCCGGACGGCTGGGGCATGATGCTGATGGATCGCCTGTTTCGCCAGCACGGCATCTCGCCTCATGACGTGACGCCGATGGATCGGCTGGCCTTTGTGGGCGAGCACGGCATGGGGGCCTTACGCTACTACCCGGTATCGGCACTTGGCGCCGACAGCGAAGCCGCCCCCGAGTGCAGCCTGAGCGAGTTGGGGGAACAGGCCCGCCGGCTCTTCGAGGGACAGACCGACACGGTACTGGCCTCCCTAGCACAGGCCGGTAGCTCGGGCGGGGCCCGCCCCAAGGTGCAGGTGTATCTCTCCCCGGAGACTACCGGCCGGGCCAGCACCCACCCCCGCACAGGGCTGGAGCCCTGGCTGGTCAAGTTCACCTCCAGCACGCTGGCACTGGGGCATGAAGAGGGGCTGTGCGAGGCCGCCTATCTGACCCTTGCCCAGCGTAGCGGCATCGACACACCGAGCTGGAAGCTGATCACGCCGCCCGCAAGTTCCCCCGCGCTTGGGTGGCTGGCACTGCGGCGCTTCGACTGCAGCGCGAGCAGCAACGAACAGGGCCGCTACCACATGAGCAGCGCCTGTGCGCTACTGGATGCCGATTTTCGCCACCCCTCTCTGGATTACGAGGATCTGATCAAGGCCGGCCAGGTGCTCTGCGCCAGCCCTGCCGTGGGCAGGCAGCTGTTTCGTCGCGCCCTCTTCAACCTGTTCGCCTGCAACCAGGACGATCACAGCAAGAACTGGGCGTTCCTTCTGGATGACGAGGGCCAATGGCGCCCCTCGCCCGGCTACGATCTGACCTTCAGCCCCAGCCCCTATGGTGAACACGCCACAGCGTTCAAGGGGTATGGCAAGGCTCCGCCGCTCAAGGCCGTTCAGGCGCTGGCCGATCAGGCCGGTTTCGCGCGCTGGCGCGAGGCAAGAGAGACGATTGAGGAGGTGGTGACGGCGATCAGCGGCTGGGGCTCAACCGCCAGGGCGCTTGGCATCAGCGACGGGGTGCGCCGGGAAATACAGCAGCGGCTGAACGCCACCCTAGAGGAGAACCGCCCGCTCTGGCGCGGTTGAGGGCCGGGGCTTGCCCGCCTTGGCCACCGGCGCCAAGGCGGGGGTCTGGATCACGGCGCCGCTAGCGCTTCCTGGGGTTGCCCAGCTCGGCCAGCATATCGAACTGCTGGGTGAGGTAGGCGCTGGTCTGGTTCATCTGGGCGATCATCGAATCCAGCTGGCCGAACTGCACCCGGTAGCGGTCGATGGTGCGCTCGATGGAGACCTCCATGCGCGCATAGCGCTCACCGATGCTCTTGACCCGGCCCTCCGCGCCGCTGATGGAGCGCTTGATGATGCCGTTGCCATCCAGCAGCTGGCCCAGGGTGGTATTGAGGCTGCCGGCGAGGCCGCCCTTGGCGTCTGTGCCGGCGAAGAACTCGCCCAGGGCAGCCATGTTGCCGCTGGTGAGCTCGTTGAGCTTGGCGTCATCTAGCTTGAGGGTGCCGTCGCGCTGCAGGCTGATGCCCACCTGGTTCAACATGCGCAGCTCGCCTTCGGTTCCTGTGCCCGTCACGCCACCGGAGAGCACACCGCGCAGGCGCGCCTCGATGCTGCGCACCGCGCCGTCACCGTTGAGGTCGCCGGCCTGGCCGGTCTCGGCATTGAAGGCGGTGAGCTTGCCGATGGTGCCCTTGAGCTCGTTAAACGCCTTTACAAAGCCCTGCACCGCCTCGCGGGCCTTGAGGGTATCCTGCTCCACCCGCAGAGTGATGGGCTGCCCATCGGCGGTGGTCTGTTCCAGATTAAGCGTTACGCCCTGGATGGCGCCCTCTACCTTGTTGGTGGCGCTAACGATATCGATGCCGTTGACGCTGAGGTTGGCATCCTGCCCCGCCTGGGAAATCACCACGTTGCTGCCGACTTCGGCAGTGTTATCTGCCGTAATGGCCGCCTGGGCATCCGCGCCGAGGATGTCGAAGAAGTTGCTGGAGGCGATGGCAGCATCGGCCCCGGTCTCGGTGGAGTTCAGCGCCAGGCGGAAGCCGCTGCCGTCGTTGACGATGGAGGCGCTAACGCCGCTCTCCGTCGAGGCGTTGATGGCGTCGCGTATCGCTTCAAGGCTCGCACCGGCGGCGATGTCGATCTTCAGTGGCTCATCGCCCGGCGCCATGCCGGCAAAGGTGAGCTCGAGCTGGGTATCGGCATCGACAATGGCGGTATCGGCGGCTGCCACCCGCTGGGTGGCCAGGGTGCCGGCCCGCGCCAGTTGTGTGACCTCGACGTTGAAGCTGCCGGGCTGGGCCGTCTTGCTGGTGGTGGCGGTAAAGGCCTCGCCGCGCACGTTGGCGGAGAGGCTCTGAAACAAGGAGGCGTCGTTCAGCTTGGCCACGCTGTCCTGGAAGGTGGTAAGCACGGACTGGAGCTGGCCGAAGGCGGAGATCTTCGCCTGCTGCTGGGCCTTCTGCGCTTCCAGGGGGGCAAGTTTGCCGCGCTCCGCATCGCGCAGCTGGTCGAGCAGACCGGACAGGTCTAGGCCGGAACCGACGCCAAGGGCCGTGATGGTGGACATGGAAACTCCTCACTACTTGACTTGACTAGATGCGCGATACGCGATGCGCGGGTGCCAGACACGATGCTAACAATCGAGATGCTGACAGACACGATGCTAACAGAAGCTGTGCTTGAATAGCCTATCGGCCGGACCGGGAAGAACTTTAGTAACCCAGGTGAATGCCCCCTGCAGGTCGCCATAGGCGGAGATCTGCAACTCCTGCTGATGGTCGGATGTGTGGCACGCTATCCGCTGTATATCCCCGACTCACAACGGAGACAATGACGCGCACAGAGCAGCTCGCCGCTGCGCTGCGACCTGCGCTCAGAGCGCGCTGATGCCAGACTGCGCACCATCAAGGAGGGGGGCGCCATGCGGCTGACCGATCGGGAACACAGTACCATCGTCGCGGTATTGAAGCGCCATTAAACGCTGAATGATCTGTCGGATATCGACCTGGCCGTGGTGGACCAGTTCATCATGCGCTTCTCGAAGCTTCAGAATGCCATCGGCGCCAAGCTCCTTCCCAGCGTGCTGGAACTCACCAAGGAGCCGGGGGACTATCCCGCCTTCATTGACAAGCTGAACCGGCTCGAGAAGATCGGTGCTATTCCGATCAACCTGGCAGAGGGCGAACAGGGCCAGTGAACGACTGCGATACGAATACCCTGCACCCACTAGCAGGCAGCGGAAGCGCGCCTTATCGTAATACTTTAGGCTAATTCCACCACACACAGAGGCGACCGAGCTAAAGCCCTGCCGCCCCCGTGCCGATAAACCATCTGAAGCGAAGCGATTGCGATTGTCCCAGAAGGTGCCGCGGCTGCCTGCCGCGGCCTGCCGGGGCTCGTACATAAGAACGTCCGCCAAGGAAACGTACCATGAGCTCTCCACTCTTCGATGCCACCAGCGTAACCCCCATCAGCCCGGCCCTGCAGGGGCTGACGCCTCGCCAACAGGTGGAGCGCGCGCTGGAAATCGCCCTGCCCGCCGCCGGCAGCGCCCTCGCCCAGGCGGAAGGCGGCCAGGTTCCACTCAGCCGCAATGAGCTGGTCGAGCCAATTCAGCGCATCAACGAGGTGATGCGAAACTACGGGGTGCAGTTTGAACTTGCAGACGAGCAGTCGCAGGTGGTGACCCGCATCATTGACCGCGAAAACGGTGACGTGATCCGCCAGATTCCTGCCGAGGAGTTGCTGCGGGTGGCAGAGAGGATTGGCGAAACACTGGGGCGGCTGGTCAACCTGAAGGCGTAACGCGCCGGGCTCGGCCAGCTTACACCTGCATATTCATCACATCCCTGTAAGCCGA
>NZ_JACUUD010000152.1 GCF_014859505.1 Halomonas sp. | reverse complement strand
CCTGCTCACCCCGCTGGCCGCCGCCGTGCTCACCGCGGGCCTCGCCGCCCCCGTGCTCGCCGACGAGGCCATCGGCATCGGCGTCGCCCCGACCGCCTCCGGCTGGTACTTCGGCTTCTCGGAGCTCTCGCGGCTGGTCAGCGGCGATTCCCCGCTGGAGGTCTCGGTGCGCGAGACCGGTGGCTCCCGGGAGAACGCCATCCGCCTGGGCCGCGGCGAGATCGACATGGGGCTGATCGACGCCCCCGGCGCCTTCGAGGCCTACAACGGCGAAGGGCGCTACGAGAACGACGCCATCGAGCAGATGCGCATGGTGCTGTGGGTCGCGCCCTCCACCATGCACTGGGCGGTACGCCAGGACAGCGGCATCGAGACCTTCGAGGACCTGGAGGGAGCTCGCTTCAACCCCAGCAGCATCGGTGGCGGCGGCGAGTACATCACCGACCTGGTCTTCACCGCCCTGGGCATCTCGCCGGACTTCCAGCGCATGAGCATGTCGGACGCCGCCGACGCCGTGGTGGACGGCCGCATCGTCGGCTTCAGCTACAACGGCATCCCGCCGATACCGGCCTTCACCGAGGTGCACTCCTCGCGCCCGCTGCGGGTGCTGTCGATGACCGACGAGCAGGTGGCCACTGCCACCGAGGCGCTGCCCTTCCTGTCGCGCGCCGAGATCCCGGAGGGCACCTACCGCGACATGCCGGCGGCCACCACCCTGGGCACCTACATCGGCATCGCCGCCACCAGCGACCTCTCCGAGGAGGCCGGCTACGAATTCACCCGGGCCTACTGGGAGAACATCGAGCGCCTCGGCGAGACCTTCGCCCCGGCCCGCGGCATGACGGCCGAGATCTCGGTGGAGAACACCACCACCCCGCTGCACGCCGGCTCGCTGCGCTACTACCGCGAGATCGGCATCGAGATACCGGAGGCGCTGGTCCCGCCGGAAGCCGAGTAAGCCAAAACGCCCTCACCTTTAACCGCGGCGGCCCTATCGGCCGCCGCGCTGCTGTGCGCTCATGGCGCTGCCCGAGGCCGGGCGCTCCACCTCGAAGAGGTCGGTGCAGCGGGCGTAGTCGTTGCCGGCCATGCGCCCGATGGGCCTGAGCCCCTCGGCATCCACGTGGCGGCCGTCCCACAGCGCATCCTCGATGTGGATCGACACCACCTCGGCCAGCACCAGGTTGCCCGCCAGGGGCTGGTCGCCGAAGCGGATGATCTCGCGCAGCCGGCAGCCGAAGGCCACCGGGGCGCCGGCCACCCGCGGCACCGAGACGCCGGCCATGGCCACCTTCTCGAGCCCGGCATGGACGAACTCGTCGTCGCCGTGCTCGAGCCCCGCGCTGGTAGCGTTCATCTCCTTCACCAGCCCCTCGCCGCTGATATGCACCACGCACTCCCCCACCTCGCCGAGGTTGCGGATGGTGTCCTTGGGGTTGCCGTCGCCGTCGAGCAGCGGCGAGAAGCCCAGCACCGGCGGGTTGACGCTCATCACGTTGAAGAAGGAGAAGGGCGCCAGGTTGGCGTTGCCCGCAGCGTCCAGGGTCGAGACCCAGGCGATGGGCCGCGGGCAGATACTGCCCGACAGCAGGCGGTAGATCTTGCCCGGGCTCAGGGCGTGTTCTTCGAGCAGGTAGTCGCTCATGACAGGGTCTCCGTGAGAATCGCGATTCCCCGATGGTAGCCCATCCGGCACCACGCTGTGGCACCATGTGAGGCCTGCTGTCTCCCCCCGGCACCCAGCGAAGGACCCGCGCCATGCCTCTCTCTACCCTCCATGGCCACGAGCTCGAACCCGGCTTCATGGTGATCCACGGCAACCGCCTGGAGGCGCTGCGCGGCCTGGTGGTGGAGTGGATGCGCCGCCACCCGCTGGGGCCGCTGGAGAACGAGACGATCCTGGTGCAGAGCAACGGCATCAGCCAGTGGCTGAAGCTGGCCCTGGCCGCCGACGAGTCCCGGGGCGGCGCCGGCATCGCCGCGGCCCTGGACGTCACCCTGCCGGCGCGCTTCCTGTGGCAGGCCTACCGCAGCGTGCTCTCTCAACGGGAAGGCGAGGACGCGGTGCCGCCGGTCTCCCCCTTCGACAAGCCGCGCCTGGTGTGGCGGCTGATGCGCCTGCTGCCCGCCCTGCTCGACGCCCCCGTCTTCGCCCCCCTGGCGCGCTTCCTGGAAGGCGACGACGACCTGCGCAAGCGCCACCAGCTGGCCGAGCGCCTGGCCGACCTATTCGATCAGTACCAGGTCTACCGCGCCGACTGGCTCACCGCCTGGGCGGCGGGCGAGGACGTGCTGATCACCGCCCGGGGCGAGGCGCGCATGCTTTCCGAGGAGCAGCGCTGGCAGGCCGAGCTGTGGCGCGCCCTGCGCGACGACATCGCCCGGGCCCATGGCGAGGCGGGGCTGGCCTCCAGCCGCGCGGCGGTCCATGAGCGCTTCCTCGCGGCGTGCCGGGAGCTGGGCGAGCGCCCGCCCGGCCTGCCGCGCCGGGTGATCGTCTTCGGCATCTCCTCGCTGCCCGCCCAGACCCTGGAGGCGCTGGCCGCCATGGCACGGGTCAGCCAGGTGCTGCTCTGCGTGCACAACCCCTGCCGCCACTACTGGGCGGACATCATCGAGCACAAGGACCTGCTCAGGGCCGAGAGAAGGCGTCAGCGGCGCCGCCCCGGCATGCCGGCGGACCTCGCCGAGACCGAGCTGCACCTCCACGCCCAGCCGCTGCTGGCCGCCTGGGGCAAGCAGGGCCGCGACTACCTGCGCCTGCTGGACGAGTTCGACGAGCAGCAGGCCTACCGCGGCCTCTTCGAGGGCGAGGCGCTGCGCATCGACCTCTTCGACTCGCCGCTGGAAAGCGCGGAGGAAACGGAGGACGAAGCGGGCAGCGAACCCAGCCTGCTGCGCCAGCTGCAGGACGATATCCTCGAGCTGCGCCCGCTGGCCGAGACCCGCGCCACCTGGCCCGCCGTGGAGCCGGCCCGCGACCGCTCGCTGCGCTTCCAGGTCGCCCACAGTGCCCTGCGCGAGGTGGAGATTCTCCACGACCAGCTGCTGGCCGCCTTCAGCGAGGACCCGACCCTCCGGCCCCGCGATATCCTGGTGATGGTGCCCGACGTGGACCAGTACGCCGCCGCGGTGCAGGCGGTGTTCGGCCGGCTCGACGCCGATGACCCACGCCATATCCCCTTCACCCTCTCCGACCAGGCCAGCCGCCACCGCCTGCCGCTGCTGATCGCGCTGGAGTCGCTGCTGCGCCTGCCGGAGCTGCGCCTCTCGGTGAGCGACCTGCTCGACCTGCTGGAGGTGCCGGCGGTGCGCGCGCGCTTCGCCATCCCCGAGAGCGGCCTGCCCACCCTGCGCCGCTGGATCGAGGGCGCCGGCATCCGCTGGGGGCTCGACGCCCGCCAGCGCCAGAGCCTCGACCTGCCGGGCGGCATGGTCGCCAACACCTGGGCCTTCGGCCTGCGCCGGCTGCTGCTGGGCTATGCGGTGGGCGACGCCGCCGAGGGGCCCTGGCAGGGGGTGGAGCCCTATGACGACATCGGCGGGCTGGAGGCGGCGCTGGCCGGCCCGCTGGTCAGCCTGATCGATACCCTGGAGACCCAGTGGCACCGCCTGGCCGAACCCTGCGACGTGGCCGGCTGGGGCGAGCGCTTGCGCGAGCTGCTGGCGGCCTGCTTCCTGGCCGACTCCGACCAGGACCTGATGGCGCTGACCCGGCTCGAGCAGGCGCTGGACGCCTGGCAGGAGAGCGCCGAGGAGGCCGGGCTCAGCGAGCCCCTGCCGCTCTCGGTGGTGCGCGACCACTGGCTCGCCCAGGTGGACGAGGCGAGCCTCTCCCAGCGCTTCCTCGCCGGGGCGGTGAACATCGCCACCCTGATGCCGATGCGCGCCATCCCCTTCCGCCACGTCTGCCTGCTGGGGATGAACGACGCCGACTATCCCCGGGTGCAGCGGCCCCTGGACATCGACCTGATGGCCCAGGACTACCGCCCCGGCGACCGCTCCCGCCGCGAGGACGACCGCTACCTCTTCCTGGAGGCGCTGCTCTCGGCCCGCGACCGGCTGAGCATCAGCTGGGTGGGGCGCAGCATCGTCGACAACAGCGAGCAGCCCCCCTCGGTGCTGCTCGGCCAGCTGCGCGACCACCTGGCCCGGGGCTGGCGGCTGGCAGGGCAGGAAGAGGAGGACGGCGGCAAGGCGCTGCTGGCGGCGCTGACCACCGAGCACCCGTTGCAGCCCTTCAGCATCGAGTATTTCCGGGAAGGTTCTTCATTGACCACCTACGCCCACGAGTGGCGCGAGCTGCATCGCCCCGACGCCGAGCCCACGCCAACCGCGCAGACGCCGCTGGCGCCGTTCCGCCAGGAGGCCCCGCTGACCCTGGCCCAGCTGGGCGCCTTCCTCAAGGCCCCGGTGCAGGCTTTCACCACCACCCGGCTCAAGGTCTTTCTCGAAACGGAGGCCATGGAGCGCCTCGACCACGAGCCCTTCACCCTCGGCGGCCTCGACCACTGGCAGCTGCAGCATGCGCTGATCGAGGCGAGCCGCACGGCAGTGGAGGCCGGCGAGCCCCATGAGCCCGCCATGCTGGCAACCCTGGAGCGCCTCGAGCGCCAGGGGCGCCTGGCCATGGGCGGCTTCGCCGAGCGCATGCGCGACTCCCTCGTCGAGCCCATGGACACCCTCTTCGCCGACTACCGCCAGGTACTCGACGAGTGGCCCCACGCCATGGAGGAGCCCCTCACCGTCTCGCTGGACTTTCGCGAGGCGCTGGACGAAGGCGCCGACGAGATCCCGGGCGGCGGCCTGGCCCTGGAGGACTGGCTGGGCGAGCTGCGCGTCAACGACGCCATGGAGCGCTGCCGGGTGCTGCTCACCACCAGCAGCCTGGTCAACAAGGGCAAGTACCACTGGAAGCACTGGCTGGGGCCCTGGGTGGCCCACCTGGCCAGCCAGCTGGAGGGGCCCATGACCACCCGGCTGCTCTCCCGCGCCGGCGGCGGCACCCTGGCCCCGCTGCCCGCCGAGGAGGCCCGCGCGCGGCTGGCCGATATCGCCGCGGCCTGGCAGCACGGCATGGCCACCCCCCTGCCCCTGGCCCGGGACACCGCCTTCGCCTGGCTGGAGAAGGGCGGAAGCCCTGCGGCCATGGCCCGCTGCCTCGCCGGCACGGCAAGCGAAGAGGACGACAAGGCCTGGAAGGCCGCCAGTACCGTCTTCTACGGCAGCGGCTTCAACAACGACCACGGCGAGCGTGGCCGCGACCCCTACCTGCTGCGCCAGTGGCCGGAGCTGGAGGCGCTGGTCCGGTCGTCAGAGGGTGGCGGCTTCGCCGAGCTGGCCGAACGGCTCTACGCACCGTTGCTGCTGGCAGTTAAGAAGCCGAAGGAGAAGAACGCCAAGGGCAATGGCGGCAAGGGCAAAGGCAAGGGAGGCAAGGCATGAGTACGCAGGACCAGCAGACGCCCCCCACCCTGGACCCGATTCGCCTGCCGCTCACCGGCAGCCGGCTGATCGAGGCCAGCGCCGGCACCGGCAAGACCTTCACCATCGCCCTGCTCTACGTGCGCCTGGTGCTGGGCCCCCGGGACGAGGCCGATGCAGAGAGCTTCCCCCGCGCCCTCACCCCGCCGGAGATCCTGGTGGTGACCTTCACCAACGCCGCCACCCGGGAGCTGCGCGACCGCATCCGCGCCCGGCTGGTGGAGGCCGCCGAGGCGTTTC
>NZ_JACUUD010000025.1 GCF_014859505.1 Halomonas sp. | reverse complement strand
GGGACCATGGCATCATGGTCACGGCAAGGGACACTGCCCAACCCCGCCAGGGACGCGCCGGTGCAGGAGGCGCCGCAGGAGGGTCGGCCTTCGGCCGATCAGGCACCGGAAGTGTGCCCAGGGAGGCATGGAAGAACGCCACGGCAGATGCCGTGGCGTTCTTGTGGGTTGCGACGTCACTCCCAGCCCGGCACATCCTTGCGGATGCACCGCGAGAAATCAGCGGCATCGTGTGCCTGGCGGGCCCGCTCGGTGATATCGCCGAGTCGCTTCAGCTCGCCCAGTGAGACACCTTCTACCAGGCCACCGTGGTCATGCACGTAGCTTGGCAACAGTCCGGTGAGCAGCAGGCGATGGTCCATCGGCAGTCTCTCGATGATCCGGCGCATCATGCCGAACACCAGGGTGGTGCAGTTGGCAGTGATGGTGTGATAGAAGCGCGGCGTCGCCTCGAGGCAATTGGCCTCCTCCACCAGCGCCAGCAGCAGGTCGCGCCGGTCCGCCGCATTGAGCAGCACCCGGTAGAGAGTCACCCTCTCGTCCCGCACGTTGCTGCGCAGGCGCACGGCGTCACGCTCGTCGGCGGCGATGATCGCCAGTTCGTACTGCTTGAAGAAGCCGCCGATCTCCGAGAACACCTCATGGCGCTCGCGCCGGACCTCCACCGAGAAGGCCACGAAGTCATGCCGTCCGGTCTCGGGATCGAGGAAGCCGAAGGAGACCAGCACGTGGGCGATGCCGGGTCGCCCCCAGCCCGAGACGAACAGATCCACGCTGTCCAGGGCGCGCAGGTCGTACTGGCGTCGCTCCCAGGCGATCCGCGCCCGTTCCGGGGTCTGCCAGTCGAAGTCGCGGACATGGTGCAGCGTCAGACGGTGGCCCTCCACCTCCCCGGTGGCCAGGTGTGCCACGTCATCGGCCCAGTCGAGGTCCATGGCGGGTTGCAGCTGACGCCACCAGGCCAGCAGCGCGGCCATCTGTATCGCCATGCCGGCCAGGGGCGACAGCCGCGCCCCCTGCCAGAGCAGCAGGCCCCAGAGCCCGCCCGACGCCAACCAGCCCAGCACGGCCAGCGAGCGCAGGCCCCAGGGAAGGGGCAGGCGGTGGCCCAGGGCCAGCCCACCCCATAGCGTGGCGAGCAGGACAGGCGCCAGCAGCGCGCCCGCCAGCAGCGAATCGATCATGGCGTCCCTTCCCGGCCGAATCGCCGCAGGCTAGCACGGCCGGTGAGACAGGCCTTCAACGCAGGCTCAGCCTCCCGTGGGCGTCAACCAGCCGCGGAACGCCTCGAGCTCGCCGTCGAGCTCGCCGCGGGCCACCCGGCGATAGAGCCGCTGCAGCCGGGCGGTGAGGGAGTCCGCGGCGATGGGCGCACCCACCGCCGGTGCCCCGGCACGCCCGCCGATATGCCGACCGTCCAGTTCCCGCAGCGGCAGGATCTCGGCCGCAGTACCGGTCACGAAGGCCTCGTCGGCGGTGTAGAGCTCGTCGCGGGTGATGCGTCGTTCGCGCACCTCGAGGCCGAGCACCTCGCGAGCCAGTCGGATAACGCTGTCGCGGGTGATGCCCTGCAGGCAGGAGGTCACCTCGGGGGTATGCAGCACGCCGTCGCGCAGCAGGAAGACATTGGCCGCCGAGGCCTCGGCCACGTAGCCCTCCGGGTCGAGCATGATCGTCTCGTCGAAGCCCGCCTTGACCGCCGTGTTCAGCGCCAGCATGGAGTTGACGTAGTGGCCATTGGTCTTGGCCCGGCACAGGCTGATGTTCACATGGTGGCGCGCCCAGGAGGCCGTCAGCGCGCGCAGGCCAATGGACGCCGCCTCGGCGGAGATGTAGTCGCCGAGATCCCAGGCGGCGATCATCACGTGCACCGAGAGCCCCCTGGCCCGCAGTCCCAGCCCCTCCGAGCCGAAGAACACCGTGGGCTTCAGGTAGGCGTTGGTCAGGGCGTTGCGGGCCAGACACTCCCGCTGGGCCGCGATCAGCGACGCCTCGTCGAAGGGCAGCGGCATGTCCAGGGCCCAGGCGCTGTCGGCCAGCCGCCGGGTGTGCTCGGCCACCCGGAAGAGGTGGCTGCCGTGGGGTCCCGCATAGGCGCGCACCCCCTCGAAGCAGCCCATGCCATAGTGCAGAGTGTGGGTGAGCACATGGACCCGGGCCTCGCGCCACGGCAGCCACTCGCCATCCATCCAGATCCAGCCGTCGCGATCATCGAGTGGTGTCATGCGAGCAGGTTCCTTGTCGGTGGGTTCGTTGCCGGCGAGAGCCGGCCGGCAGCGGCCCAGGCCGCGCGCCAGCCGTCGATCAGCTCACGCTGGTGCGGCTGCAGGGCCTGGTAGGCCCAGGCAGCGATCTCGTCGTTCTGGGGATCCGGCACGCCGATCTCGCTGCCGGCGAGGGCCTGGATGACCGCATGGCCGCACAGCGGCACGTAGCCCTCCGAGTAGCCGCCCTCGTGGACCATCACCAGCCGCCCACCGCAGGCGCGCTGGGCCAGGGCCATGAGCTGTGCCGTCATGCGGGCAAAGGCTTCGCTGTTGAGCAGCATCTTGCCCAGCGGGTCCTTGGCGCAGGCGTCATAGCCGCAGGCCACCACGATCAGCTCGGGGTCAAAGGCCTCGATGGCCGGCAGCACCAGCTCGGTCATGGCATGGTCGTAGGCGCCGATCCCGCAGCCCGGCGGCAGCGGCAGGTTGAGGTTGGCCCCCAGGCCCGGCCCCTCCCCCTGCTCCTCGAAGGTGCCGGTGTCCAGCGGGTAGCTACCCGCCTGGTGGAGCGAGACGGTCAAGACGTCCGGGTCGGCGTAGAAGGCCGCCTGCTGGCCGTTACCATGGTGCACGTCCCAGTCAAGGATCGCCACGCGCCCCACCAGCCCGAGCGCCCGGGCGCGCAGCACCGCCACCGGAATGTTGCCCAGCAGGCAGAAGCCGCGGCCCCGGTCGGCCTCGGCATGGTGGCCCGGCGGACGACACAGCGCATAGGCGCAGGAGAGCTCGCCGCTGGCCACCGCCTCCACCGCGGCGCTGGCCAGCCCGGCAGACTGGCACGCGGCCGCCAGGCTGCCCGGCGAGTAGGGGGCACAGTCGCCGCCATCACCGCCGCGGGCGCGATCGCCCGCTTCCAGGGCGGCCAGGTAGCGGGCGGTGTGGAACCGCTCGAGGTCCTCGCGGCTGGCCGGCGGCGGCTTGCGCACCGCCAGCGCGTCGATCAGCCCCGAGACCTCCAGCAGGTTCTTCAGCCGTCGCTTGCTCTCGGGGCTCTCCGAGGCCGGCTGCGGCTGCAGGAACTCGCCGGGCGCCGAGAACACGCCGATGGCGCCGGGGTCGTGCCAGAAGCAACGCTCGTGCCAGTAGAACCCGACCGCCGGGTCGCCGGCCGCCGGGTCGCCGGCCGCCAAAGCGCCGGCCGTCGGTCCCTTATGCCCTGCCCCGCTCATCCATGGGACTCCTGCTGCTCCCACACCTCGATGGCGGCCGCCAGGTCCTCCAGCGACGCCCCCACCGACTTGAACAGGGTAATCGCCTGGTCCGAGGAGCGTCCGGGCACCTCGCCCCTGAGCAGCTCGGCCAGCTCGCCGCGGACCTCGTCGAAGGCGAACGCACCCTCCTCGACGGCCTGCAGCAGGTCCCCCGCCTCGCCTCTCGCCCCGGCATGGGTGTCCACGTAGACCTCACTGCGGGCGAGGCACTCGCCATCGGTCTCCCGCATGGAGGGCCGAAAGGCCCCGATCAAGTCGAGGTGGGTTCCGGGGGCGAGCCAGGCCCCGCGGATCAGCGGCTCGGTGGAGAGCGTCACGCAGCTGATCAGGTCCGCCTCGCGGCTGGCGGCCTCCAGGTCGGTGACGGCCGCGGCGTCGAAGCGGTCGGCATAGTCGGCGGCGAGCCGCCGGGCCTTCTCCGGGTTGCGCCCCCAGATGCGCACGCGGCGGATGGGCCGCACCGCCGCATGGGCCTCGATCACCATGGGCGCCAGCTTGCCGGTGCCCACCACCAGCAGGCTCGCGGCATCCTCCCGTGCCAGCTCCCGGGCCGCCAGGGCCGAGGCCGCCGCGGTGCGTCGCCGGGTCAGCTCGCTGCCGTCGATGCAAGCCAGGGGGCGCCCGTGGGCGCCCTCGCTCAGCAGGTAGACGCCGGCAATGGCGGGCAGGCCATGCTCGGCATTCTGGGGGAAGACGTTGACCATCTTCACCCCGATGTAGCCCTCGCGCTCCCAGGCCGGCATCAGCAGCATGGTCGCCTCGCCGTCGGGTCGGTGCATGGCGTGGTGGTGGCGTGGCGGCGACTCGACCCCCTCGCGGAAGGTGACCCCGAGGCGCTCGACCAGGGCCAGCCAGGGCAGTGAGGCCGCGACTTGCTCGGCCGTGATGATGCGCATGTCAGGCCTCCGGAAGCGCCGCGGTGACCATGATCTCCACCTTCCACTCGGGCTTGGCCAGCTTCGCCTCGATGGCGGCGCGCACCGGCGGACGGCCCGACACCACCCAGGCATCCCAGGCGGCGTTCATCTGGTCGAACTCGGCCATGCTGGTGACCCAGATCTGGGCGGCGATCAGGTGCTCCTTGGAGGTGCCCGCCTTGGCCAGCAGGTCGTCGATGCGCGCCAGCACCTGCTCGGTCTGGCCGCGCATGTCGGCGCTGGCGTCCCCGGGCACCTGGCCCGCCAGGTAGACGGTGCCGTTGTGGACGGTGATCTGGCTCATGCGGGCATTGCTGTCGTGATGAGTAAGGGTCATGGCATGTCTCTCGCTTGCGAGGTGCCGGAACGGCACCGATGAAGGACTGCCCTCAGGCAGCGGTGTAGCCGCCCATGAAGGCGGCCAGGTTATGGCTCAGGTGCTCGGTGGGGTAGCCCCCCTCCTGGACAAGCACCGTGGGCAGGTCGATGGCGGCCAGTCGCCGCCCGATCTCGGTAAAGTCGCCGGTCTCCAGGGCCATGCCGGCCAGCGGGTCGTCGCGGTGGGCATCCAGACCCAGGGCCACCACCAGGGCATCGGGGCGGAAGGCCTCGAGCCGCCCGATCAGGCGATCCAGGGTCTCGAGGAAGGCCGCCCCGTCGCTGCCCAGCGGCAGCGGCAGGTTGACGTTCGCTCCCCGCCCCTCGCCCTCGCCCTGCTCGTCGGCGCCGCCCCAGAAGAAGGGGTAGAAATCCGTCGGGTCGACGTGCAGCGACCCGGTCCAGACGTCACCGCGGGAATAGAAGAGGTCCTGGGTGCCGTTGCCGTGGTGAAGGTCCACGTCGAGGATCGCCACCCGGGCATGCTGTTCGCGCAGCACCGTGGCGGCCAGACCCGAGTTGTTGAGGAAGCAGAAGCCCCCCGCCCGCTCCGGCCCGGCATGGTGGCCCGGCGGGCGGCATAGCGCATAGGCCTGGCGCTCGCCCGCCAGCAACGCCTCGGCCGCCGCCTCCGCGGTGGCGGCGCTGGCCAGGATGCCGGCGAAGCTGTCGGCGGTCATCGGACAGGCCATGTCGTGCATGTGCCAGCCCACCTGCCCCACGGGATGGCGCGGATAGTGGTGGCCACCGCCGCAGGGGTGCACGTTGGGCGCCACCACCTCGGCGGCATCGGGCAGCGCCCGCCAGCGTCCATGGATGGTCTCGAGGAAGGCCAGATAGCGGGAAGAGTGGATACGCGACAGGCGCTCGCGCAGCCGCGAGCTGTCGGGCTCGGTGGGGGCTGTCAGCGACAGCCCGATGTCGGCAAGCCCCCGGGAGAGCAGTTCGGCCCGCACCGGCCCCTCGGGGGAGTCCACCAGCCGCCCTCGCAGCAGGAAGGTAGCCGGGGCATGGCGCTCCTGGTCGGGGTGATAGAAGAGCTTCATCGGCATGTCCTTGGCGTCATTTCAGCAGCGAGGGAATCCAGGTGGAGAGCGACGGGAAGGTGACCAGCAGCAGGATGACCACGATGAAGGCGACATAGAACGGCATCGAGGCAATGATCGCTCGTTCGAAGGGCACGTTGGCGATGCGTGCCGCCGTCATCAAGGTCATGCCCACCGGTGGTGTGACGTTGGAGATGTTGAGCACCACGATCATCAGGATGGCGAAGTGCAGCGGGTCCACGCCCAGCTGGATCATCGCCGGCACCAGCACCGGGGCCACCACCACCAGCGCCGGCAGCACGTCCATCACCGTGCCGATCAGGATCAGCAGCACGCAGACCAGCAACAGTTGCAGGAAGGTCGAGTCGCTGAAGGTGGTGATCAGGCCGGCGGCGTCGCGGGCGATGCCGGAACGGGTCACGAACCAGCCCAGCACCGCCGAGGTAGCCAGCAGGAAGAACACCACCCCGGAGAAGCGCACCGTGATCACCAGGGCATTCCAGATCTTGCGCCAGGTGAGGGTGCGGTAGAAGACGACCCCGATGACAATGGCATAGACAGCGGCGAATCCCGACGCTTCGGTGATGGTCGTCAGCCCCGAGAGGATACCGCCGAGGATGATCAGTGGCACGAACATCGCCGGCAACGCCAACAGGAAGGCCAGGACTGCCACCTTGAACGGAGTGGGCGCCTGCTTGGGGTAGCCCCGTTTCCAGGCCAGGAAGAAGCTCACCGCGAGCAGCGCCAGGGCCATCAGCAGGCCGGGGATGATCCCCCCGGCGAACAGGTCGATCACCGAGATGTCGCGCAGCAGGGTCGCGTAGACCACCATCACCACGCTGGGGGGAATGATCGGGCCGATGATCGATGAGCAGGCAGTGATCGCCGCGGCGTACTCGGCGTCGTAGCCCTGCTTCTTCATCTCGGGAATCATGATCTTGCCGATCGCCACGGTATCGGTGATCGCCGCTCCGGTCAGGCCGGCGAAGAACACGGACACCGAGATGTTGACGTGAGAGAGCGCGCCGCGCATCCGCCCGAACAGGGCATTGTTGAAGGCGATCAGCTTCTGGGTCAGTCCGCCCTGGTTCATCAGCTCGGCGGTGAAGATGAAGTAGGGTACGGCGATCAGCAGGAAGCCTGAGACGCCGGAGAACATGCGATCGGCGATGATGCCGAGCATGCGCTCACCGCCGATGGCATAGCCGCCAGCCAGGCCGGAGAGGGCCATGACAACCGCGACGGGAGCGCCGATCAGCAGCAGGACAATAAAGGCGAGGATCGCAGGCGTCATGGGCGGTTCTCTCCGTCGGTGGATTCGATGAGCTCGTCGATCATCTCCCGCTCGTCGATGAAATGCTCGAGCAGATCGAAGCCCTGTACCAGATGGAGCAGGATGATGGCGCCACTGATCGGCACGACGATGGCGGTGAACTTGCCGTGAATCCTGATCTGGTCGGAGACCATGTAGACCTGGCGGGTCCCCTGGAAGTAATCCCAGCCGTACCAGAGCAGCAGCGCGCCGAACAGGCCGATGACCAACATGCAGAGGGTGGCGGCCACCACGGTCAGCACGCGGGGCAGGCTGCGCACCAGCAACGTCATGGCCACGTGTTCGCCGTAGCGCAGCGAGATGGTCATCGACAGGAAGCCGATCCAGGGCAGGAAGAGCCGCGCCAGGGAGTAGGTCCAGCTCAGGGTGCTGCCGGTGGCCAGCTTGTAGACGAAAGCCGTGAAGGAGATCCCCAGCATGGTCAGCACGCAGGCCACGCAGACAAGAATCGCGACCTGATTGACGATGTCGCTCAGGCGGCGCAGGGGCTGCAGGAAGGTCATGGCGTCACCTCAGGCAAGCGCCCGGCCGGAATCCGGCCGGGCGCAGGACGATGAAAGCCTCGGTATCAGCGCCCGTAGGTGGCGACGTCGGAGTCGGCCACCTCGACGCGAACGCGCTCGACCTCTTCCAGGAAGGCATCCACCCGGTCGCCATCGAGACCGAAGTCGTCGACGATCCAGTCACGCCAGGCGGGCGTGGCGATCTCGGACATCCGCGTACGCTCCTCGACGGGCATGATGTAGCACTCCTGGAAGGTCGCGCAGGACTCCTCCCAGCTGGCGGTGGCCAGTGCCCCGGACATGCCATGGCCGATGGCGATGGCCTCGCGGGCCGAGGTAACGATCGCCTCCTGCTGCGACTCGGTCAGGCTCTGGAACCAATCCTCGCTGACCAGCCAGGCGGCGCTGTTGTAGACGTGCCCGGTCAGGGTCGTGTAATCGGTCACCTCATGAAAATTGAAGGTGGTGTTGAGCACCGGCGCGTTGAACTGGCCGTCGGCCAGGCCGGTCTCCAGGGCGGTGATCACCTCGCCCCAGGGCAGCGGGGTCGCCGAGGCGCCGAGCGCGCGCATGATCGCCACGTGGCCCGGGTTCTCCTCGGTGCGGATGTTGAGCCCCTGGAGGTCATCGACGGTCCGGATCAGCCGCTCGTTGTTGGTGAAGGCCACGAAACCGCCGCCATCATCGAAGGTGCCCAGGTAGCGCATGTCGGTCTGCTCGATGGTGCCGGACATGAAGTCGGCGAACCACTCGCCGTCGAAGAAGGCCCAGGCCTGGCGCCAGTTATCGAAGATGAAGGGGGCGGTCATCATCTGGTAGTCGGGGTAGTAGGAGGACATGGCGCCGGTGGTGATGATCGTGGACTGCAGGGTGCGCCCACCCTGTACCTCCCGCGCCGTCTCCACCTCGGAGCCCAGCTGGCTGTTGCCGAAGATCGATACCGTCACCTCGCCGTCGGTGCGCGTCTCCACCAGGTTCTTGAAGTGCACCAGCGCCGGATAGACCTCGTTGTTGCTCATATTCTCGGGAAGGATGGTGGCGATGGCCATCTCATTGGCCTGGGCCTGGGCGGCCGCCATGGCCAGGGGAAGTGACGCCAGGGCGAACAGCCCGGTAAGGGATCTCTTGCGCATGATGCCTGCCTCTTGTGATTTGTTCGTTGCATGGCTCGCGAAGCAGCGGTGCCAAAAGCACCGCCTTGTCGCTAAGCCTAGGACGAACGAGGCGAGGCTGCTTGCCCGCGGCTGCGGAGCCTTTGGCCCAGACTGCGGCGCAGGGTCAGCAAGATCGGCGGTCGATCGAGGGCGTAGTGCCGAAATGGTGCCGATAGGCCCGCGAGAAGCTGCCCTGGTCGCGGAAGCCGACCAGGGAGGCCACATGGCCCAGGCTCAGGTCGCTGTGGCAGACCAGGGTCCGGGCGTGGCGCAGCCGGCGCTGCTGCACGTAGGCCTGGGGAGTGGCACCGGTCATCTCGCGGAAACGGCTGTGGAAGTGCCCCACGCTCAACGCACAGAGTTCGGCCAGCTGTTCGACGCGGATCTCGTCGGCCAGGTGACGATCCACCCAGGCCTCCAGTCGGGCCAGGTCGAGACGCTCGCAGGGGCGCCTGGCCAGGGGAAAGCCGCCATCCCCGGCCAGCGGCTCGCTGTCCAGATGAAGATGGATGGCGCGCAGCAGCAGCGCGGCGATCTCGCTGTGAAGGGCCGGGCACTGCTCGAGCTGGTGCATCAGGCTGCCCGCCAGTCGATGGAGCTGGGGAGGTACACTGAAGAAGCGCGGCCGTTCGAAGTGGCGCTCGATGCGCTCGGCGTCGCGCAGCCCGGCCAGGCTACCGTGGGGAATGTCGAGTACCAGGGTGCGATTGCGACCATCGCCCAGATACTCGTGGCGGCTGGAGGTTGGAATGAGGCAGCCCCGGCTGGCGGTGATCCGCTCGCCCTCCCCCTCCAAGGCCAACTCGGTGACCCCGCAGGTGGCCAGGATCAGCTGGTGGTAATCGTGGGCATGGTCCACGTGTTCGCGGGCGAGGGTGGTGGTGCGCAGGTCGAGATGGGGCATGGGCGTCAGTACCCCAGCAGGTTCGGCAGCCAGGTCGCCACCGGCGGCACGGCGATCAGGATCAGGATGGAGAGGATGATGGGGATCAGGAAGGGCAGCACCGCCGATACCACCTGCCCGTAGCGTAGTCGGGTGATGCCCACCATCAGGAACAGCACGTTGCCGAAGGGGGGCGTGATGACCCCCACCGACAGGGTGATCACCATGACGATACCGAAGTGGATCGGATCCAGGCCGGCGGCCAGGGCCGCCGGCACCACGATGGGGGTGAAGATCAGGATACTCTCCACCACCGACATGAAGCAGCCGATCAGCAGGAAGAAGAGTGCGAAGGCGAGCAGCAGGAAGACGGTGGGCATGTCGATACTGGCCACCTGACCCGCCAGGGCCTGGGGAATGCCGATGCGCACCAGGATCCAGCCATAGAAGCTCGACACCGCGATGATCAACAGGATTGCCACGCTGAACATCAGGGTGCGGCGGAAGGAGAAGTAGAGCGCCTTCAGGGTCAGGTCGCGGTAGACCACCGCACCCAGGATCACCGCATAGAAGGAGGCCACGGCGCCGGCCTCGGTGGGGGTGAAGAAGCCACCCCAGATGCCACCGACGATGATCAGCGGCATCATCAGCGGCAGGATGGCGCGCCGCCCGGTGCGCAGCACCTCGCCGACATCGAAGGGCGTCGGCTCGGGCATCACCACACGACGGCTGGTCCCGAGGAACACGGTCATGCCCATCAGCAGCAGCGCCATCAGCAGGCCCGGCAAGACCCCGGCCATGAACAGCGCCCCGATGCTGACGTTGGCCAGCCAGCCATAGACCACCAGGGCGATGGAAGGCGGCAGGATCGGTCCGATCACGCTCGACGCCGCGGTCACCCCGGTGGAATAGCCCAGATCATAGCCGCGCTCCTTCATCGCCTTGATCTCGAGGCTGCCGAGCCCGGCGGCATCGGCCACCGCCGTGCCCGACATGGTGGCGAAGATCGAGCTCGCCACCACGTTGGCATGCCCGAGCCCTCCCCGGGTGAAGCCCACCAGGGCCGTCGCGAAATCGAAGATCCGCGTGGTCGTGGAGCCGGTGTTCATGATGTTGGCGGCCAGGATGAACAGCGGGATCGCCAGCAGGGTGAAGTTGTTGAGGGTCTGCACCATGCGCAGCGACATCAGCTCCACCGGCAGGCCGCCGCTGCCGGTCATGGCCAGAGCGATGAAGGAGGTGATACCGATCGCCACTACCACCGGGAGCCCGATGATCATCAGCGCCAGCAGGCCGCCCACGAAGATTGCCAGTTCCAGCATCAGCGGGACTCCTCATCGTCACGACTGCCGCCCGGCACCCAGGCCACGCGGCCACGCAGGGTCTGCCAGGCGGCAATCAACGTCATCCCGGCAAAGCCGATGAAGATGCCGTAGTAGAGGTAGCTGAAGCTGATGCCCAGCGACACCGTGCGGTTGTTGGCGCTCATCTCGGACATGATCCAGGCGCCCCAGGCCGCCAGCGCGAAGAAGCCGCAGGAGAGCAGCGAATTGAAGCGATACTGGAGGTCCAGCGCCAGCCGTGACATGCGGTGACTGAAGAGGTCCACCAGCAGGTGCTCGCCGCGCACCAGGGCCGAGAGCGAACCGATGCCGACGGCGTAGATGGCCAGCAGGGAGGCTACCTCCTCGGTCCAGGGCATCCCGAGCCCGATGACGTCACGGGCAATCACGGCCGCCACGATGAGCACCAGGATGCCGGCAAGCAGCAGCACGCCCACCGCATCGCAGACCAGGGTCAGGCCGCGCAGCAGCCAGTAGGCCAGGCGATCCACAGGGGCCTGCGGTATCCCGGTTTCTTCTACCACGAATGACTCCTCGATAATTCTCGGGGACAGCACGGCGGCGCCCCAGGGGGCGCCGCCGGTATCGTCCTGTCATCTGTGCGAATGCACTCAGTCGTCGGTGCCCAGCGCATCATCCATCACACCGTCGGCCATCTCGGACATGATGCGCTCGATGGCCGGCATGGCAGCCTCGCGGAAGGCCGCAACGTCAGGCTCGATGATGATCATGCCCTCCTTCTGCAACTCCTCGAGGTAGTACTCGTCGAGCTCGCGCTCACGCTCGGTGCCGTGCAGGCGAGCCACCTCGATTGCCTCGGCAATCAGTGCCTGGTCCTCGGCCTCCAGGCCTTCCCACCAGCGCTTGCTCGCCACCCAGTTCCAGGGAAACTGCACGTGGCTGGTGAGGATGATGTGGTCCTGCACCTCCCAGAGGCGACGGGTGTAGGGCGACGAGAGGGAGTTCTCGTGGCCGTCCACCTGCCGGGTCTGCATGGCCAGATAGATCTCCGGCGCCGGCACGTTGACCACCTGGGCGCCGATCTCCTCCCACACCTGCAGCCACACCGGCAGCGAGGGCAGCCGCAGGCGGAAGCCCTGCAGGTCCTCGGGCGAATGGATGGCCTTGTTGGCGGTCATGTGGCGGGGGCCACGGTGCTGGGTGCCGAAGTACTTGATCCCGCCCTTCTCCTCGGCAATCTCGACCAGCCTCTGGCCGGAGGGGCTCTCCATGTAGGCATCCACCTCGTCCCAGGTAGAGAAGACGAAGGGCACGGTGATGGCGTCATACTCCGGCGCGTACTGCTGGCGCCAGTTGCCGCCGGTGATGGAGAGCTGGGTCTGGCCCAGGTTGAGCAGCTCGAGCACCGCGTTCTCGCCGCCCAGGGAGCCGGCCAGGAAGGGACGGACGTTGAAACGGCCCGGCGCCTGCTCCTCGAGGTACTCGGCGAAGCGCTCCACGGCGGCACTCTCGGAGCCACCCTCGCTCATGGTGTTGTTGACCTGGATCTCGATGGTGCTGGCCAGCACGAAGGGGGCGGCCGCGGCCAGGCCCAGGCTGGCGAGGGTGGCAAGTAGCGTCTTGCGCATGTGACGTTCTCCCGGCGGTATTGTCGTTGTGGGGTGCCACCGCGCGACCGGCGGCTCCGCAAGCCTGATCCTGGGGCAAGCCCCGCGATTGCTCAAATCGAGGTTGGAGAAGGCAGGCTTCGTCAGTGACGATGTCAAACGATAGCGCGATGTGACGCGGGGTGGCGGCCTGGTCCTTGTGCGATGCGACCAAAGGAGGATATGACCTCGCGACGGTGCGGGTCTCTCATTCATAGCACCCCCACCGACACCCGTCTAACGCCTGGAGATTTCACCATGCACGAAGCCACCCCCGTCGCCTTCATCACCGGCGCCACCTCGGGCATCGGCGAGGCCTGTGCCCACCGCTTCGCCGAGGCCGGCTGGTCGCTGGTCCTGACCGGCCGCCGCCGGGAACGGCTCGAGGCCCTGCAGCAGACCCTGGGCGAGCGGGTGCCGGTGCATGTCGCCGCGCTCGATGTCACCGATCATGACGCCGTGGCCCGCACCATAGACGCCCTGCCGGCGGCCTTCGCCGCCGTGAGGGTGCTGATCAACAGCGCCGGCCTGGCCCTGGGCAAGGGGCCGGCCCAGGCGGCCGACCTCGCCGACTGGCACCGCATGATCGACACCAACATCACCGGGCTGGTCAACGTGACCCGCCTGCTGCTGCCGCGCCTGATCGAAGCCGGCCCCGGAGCCACGGTGATCAACATCGGCTCCATCGCGGGCCACACCCCCTACCCCGGCGGCCACGTCTATGGCGCCACCAAGGCCTTCGTCGAGCAGTTCAGCTACAACCTGCGCTGCGACGTCAGCGCCGAAGGGGTGCGCGTCACCGACCTGGCACCGGGCATGACCGAGAGCGAGTTCACCCTGGTACGAATGAAGGGTGATGCCTCGGTGGTCGGCGACTACTACCGCGGCACTCGAGCCCTGCAGCCACGTGACGTGGCCGAGCAGGCCCTGCACATCGCCGAACTGCCGCCCCACGTCAACATCACCCGGCTCGAGGTCGCCCCGCTGTGCCAACAGTGGTCGCCCTTCACCATCCTGCGGGATGCCTGAGACCACTCCCAGGCTCCCCCGAGGCATGAGCGCGCGAGTCGATCCTGATAGGGTAGCGGCAAGAGGAACCACCGACTGGAGCCCATGATGCCCCGCTTTCCCGACCACCTGACCGGCGACGGTCCCCACAACCCCTTTCCCGGCGTGCGCGTGCTGGAGCGCCGCCTGGGCCGCGAGATTCCCCACCAGCTGGGCTCCAACGAGGGGCTCGACATGCCCCACCGCGCCCTGCGCGAGCACTTCGGCGACGCCATGGCCGCCCACGTCTACAGCTACGGCGACGCCGAGGCGCTGGGCATCCGTCGGCGCCTGGCCGAGCAGAAGGGCATTCCCCTGGAAGCGATGCTGGTGGACGCCGGCGCCGACAGCCTGATCGCACTCTCGCTGCGCGCCGTGGCCGAACCCGGCGTGCCGGTGGTGAGCACCACCGGCACCTACCCCACCTTCGGCTACTTCGCCCGCGGCCAGGGCTGCCGGCTGGTGGAGGTACCCTACAACGAGGGCCCCGGCCAACTGGCGCCGGACCTGGAGGCCCTGGCCCGGGTCGCCCGTGAGGAGAACGCGCGGCTGGTCTACCTGGCCAACCCCGACAACCCCGGTGGCCATCTGCACCGTGACGCCGACGTGCTGACCCTGCGCGAAGCGCTGCCCGACGACTGCTGGCTGCTGCTCGACGAGGCCTACCATGACTTCCGCGAGGATGCCGAGGGCGAGTTCGGCCGGCGAGTGCTGCCCGGGGTGATCCGACTGCGCACCCTCTCCAAGGCCCATGGCCTGGCGGGGCTGCGGGTGGGCTATGCCATCGCCGAGCCGGAGACGCTGGCGGTGATGATGAAGGTGCGGATCCACTATGCGGTGTCGACCCTGACCCAGGCCGCCGCCGAGGTGGTGCTCGACCACCCCGACGAGGTCGACGCCCACGTGGCGGCGGTGCGCGAGCGTCGCGAGCGTCTGGCGGCGCATTTCCGCGCCCTGGGCGCCGACGTCCTGCCGAGCAGCACCAACTTCGTCGGCATACGCCTGGCCAGCGCGAAGCAGGCCGGTCGTGTGCACCAGGCACTGCTCGACGAGGGCAAGCTGATCGCCCGTCCCGCCGACCCGGCACTCGGCCATGTGCTGCGCATCACCGCGGTGGAGGACGCTCTGGTACCGGGACGCCTCGCCGCTCTGGAGGCCGCTCTGGTGGACTAGCCAAGAAAGACGCAACCCGCCATAGTAGCAACAATTAGCCTGCATACAACGAGCTCGATATGGATGCCATCCGGCGCCACTCAATGCTGATCATCTTCCTGGGCGGCCTGGTGGTCACCCTGGCCATGGGCCTGCGCCACGGCTTCGGGCTGTTCCTCGAGCCCATGAGCTCGGAGCTGGGCTGGGGCCGTGGCGTCTTCGCCTTCGCCCTGGCCCTGCAGAACCTGCTGTGGGGGCTCTCCCAGCCCTTCGCCGGAGCAATAGCCGACCGTTACGGCGCCGCCCGGGTGGTGGTGGCAGGCGGTGCCCTCTATGCCCTGGGCCTGCTGTTCATGGGGATGTCGGAGTCGGCGCTGGGCATGACCCTCTCCGCTGGCGTGCTGATCGGCCTGGGCCTCTCCGGCACCACCTTCTCGGTGATCCTCGGCGCCGTGGGTCGCGCGGTGGCGCCGGAGAAGCGCAGCATGGCCATGGGCATTGTCAGCGCCGCCGGCTCATTCGGCCAGTTCGCCATGCTGCCCGGCACCCTGGGCCTGATGGGGTGGCTGGGCTGGTCGGCGGCGCTGCTGGCCATGGGGGCCATCGCCGCGCTGATGCTGCCGCTGGGCGCCCTGCTGCGCGATCGCCCCTCGGCCAAGGCGGCCAGCGACATCAGCCTGGGCGCCGCCCTCAACGAGGCTTCCAACCATCGCGGCTTCTGGCTGCTCTGCCTGGGCTTCTTCGTCTGCGGCTTCCAGGTGGTGTTCATCGGGGTGCACCTGCCCGGCTACCTGTTCGACAGCGGCATCGCTGTGCAGGTGGGCAGCACCGTGCTGGCCCTGGTCGGCCTGTTCAACATCTTCGGCACCTATATCGCCGGCTGGCTGGGGGGGCGCCACTCCAAGCCCCGCCTGCTCACCTGGCTCTATCTGATCCGCGGCGTGGTCATCACCCTCTTCCTGATCGCCCCGCTCAGCCCGACCAGCGCCTACCTGTTCGGCATCGCCATGGGGCTGCTGTGGCTCTCCACGGTGCCGCTGACCAACGGTATCGTCGCCTCGGTGTTCGGCGTCCAGCACCTCTCCATGCTGGGCGGCATCGTCTTCCTCTTCCACCAACTCGGCTCCTTCATGGGCGTCTGGCTGGGGGGCTACCTCTACGACCTCCACGGCGACTACGCGGTGGTGTGGAACATCGCCATCCTCCTCTCGGTGGTGGCCGCCGCCCTGCACTGGTTCATCAGCGAGCGGCCGGTCAGCCGCCCCGCCCCCGCCGAGGCCGAGGCATGAGCCGCTCACGTCTGCTGCCGATCGCTGCCGCGCTTCTCACCGCCACGGCTCTCGCCCTGGTCTGGTGGGGCTGGCATCATCTCGACGCCGCCCAGCTGCTGCTCGGCAGCCGGCTCTGCTGAACGACACCGCTTCCCTGCATCGCTGACCGCCACCCTCGCGAGACAACCGCCACCAGGACGCCTATACTGCACTGCAGCATTCACGGATGATCGGGAGCAGGTATGGCAACGGACAACACCAGGCGCATGAATCCCGCCATTGACGAGGGGAACGCCCGATGATCGGTATCTCGGCGATCGCCATCGCGCTGCTGCTGTTGATGTATCTGGCCTACCGCGGAATCAGCCTGTTGATCCTGGCCCCGGTGCTGGCCGTGCTGGTGGCCCTGGTCTCGGTCGACACCCCGCTGCTGGCCAGCTACACCCAGGTCTTCATGGGGGCCGCCGGCGATTTCATCGTCCGCTACTTCCCGCTGTTCCTGCTGGGAGCGGTGTTCGGCAAGCTGATGGAGGACTCGGGCAGCGCCGAGGTGCTGGCCAGCGCCATCGTCGAGCGCCTGGGTGACACCCGCGCCATCCTGGCAGTGGTGCTCTCCTGCGCGGTGATGACCTACGGGGGCGTCTCGCTGTTCGTGGTGGCCTTCGCGGTCTACCCGATCGCCGCGGCGCTGTTCCGCCAGGCCAACCTGCCCAAGCGGCTGATCCCCGGCACCATCGCACTCGGCGCCTTCACCTTCACCATGACGGCGCTGCCGGGCACGCCGGCCATCCAGAATGCTATTCCCATGCCCTACTTCGGCACCTCGCCGTTTGCCGCGCCGGGGCTCGGCATCCTCACCGGCCTGGTCATGCTGGGGCTTGGGCAAGTGTGGCTGAGCCGTCGGGCGCGCCAGGCGCGAGTGGCGGGCGAGGGCTATGGCCGCCATCAGGACGACGCACCGCCGGCCACTCACCTGCGTGAACGCGCGTCGGGCGAAGGCTTCGATCTGGCCGAGGTCACTGCCCGGGAGTCGGCCAGCGACCTGCCCCCCTTGCCGCTGGCGCTGCTGCCCATCGTGCTGGTCATCGCCCTGAACCTGCTGTTCACGGCGGTGGTGATCCCGGCCATGGACACCGGGTATCTCGCCGAGCCGACCTATGGCGCGACCAGCATCGAGTCGGTGCGCGGCGTCTGGTCGGTGATCGCCGCCCTGGTGATCGCCATCGTGGTCATCATCGCCACCAACCTGAAGCGCCTCGAGGATCTCACCACCACCCTGGACAGCGGCGCCAATGCCTCGCTACTGCCGATCTTCAATACCGCCAGCCTGGTCGGCTTCGGCTCGGTGATCGCCTCGCTCGCGGCCTTCGAGGCGATCAGCCTCTGGGTGACCTCGGTGGGTGGTGACAATCCGCTGATCTCCCTGGCCATCGCGGTCAATCTGCTGGCGGGCATGACCGGTTCGGCCTCCGGCGGCATGAGCATCGCCCTGGCGACGCTGGGCGACACCTACCTGGCCATGGGTCAGGCCGCCGGCATCGCCCCCGAGCTGATGCACCGGGTCACGGCGGTGGCCACCGGCGGGCTGGATGCCCTGCCGCACAACGGCGCGGTGATCACGCTGCTCTCCATCTGCGGCCTGACCCATCGCCAGGCCTATCTGGATATTGCGGTGGTGGCCGTGCTGATCCCGGTCCTCTCCCTGGTTTTCCTGATCACCCTGGGCAGCCTGGTGGGGTCGTTCTGAGGCCATGGCCACCGGGCGATCAGGTGTGTAAACCCACTAGGCTGTAAGGGGGCCGAGCCGAGGCTGGCCGCCACCCTGCACCGCGGGATCGGCACGGCGTCGTTGTCATGCGGCGCCCGCCAGGAGGAGTCGCTTGCACGAGGACGACACACCACACCGCCGCCGGCGGGGCCCGCTTGCGCTGCTGCCGGGCCTGCTGCTCGGCCTGCTGCTGGCCGGCTGCAGTGCGCTGGAACGCCAGCACGAGTCCCTGCTGGTGCTCGGCGACCTGGCCGCCGGCGAGGAACCGAGCCGGCTGAAGCAGCGCGTGACGCTTCCCGACCGCGAGGGGCTGACCTACGCGGTGGAGGGGCGCCGCTACGTGGCGGACCTCTACCACCCGCCATCCCCCCGCCGCGGGACCCTGGTCCTGGTGCATGGCCTCACCGACGCGGGCCGTCGGGATCCGCGCCTGATGGCCTTCGCCCGCACCCAGGCGCGGGCCGGTTTCACGGTGCTGGTGCCGGAGCTGGACGGCCTGCGCGACTTCTCGGTGGGCATGCGCGAGGTGGAAGGCATCGCCGATGCCGTTCGCCACGCCACCGCCACGCTGCCCATGGCCGGGGAGGGGCCGGCGCTCGCCGCCATCAGCTTCGCCACCGGGCCGGCACTGCTGGCCGCCATGGAGCCGGACATCGCCCAGCGGGTACGCTTCGTGATCGCCGTGGGCGGCTACTACGACCTGACCGACCTGCTGCGCTACGCCACCACCGGGGAGGATCGCGGCGGCGCCGGCCTGCGGGCGCTTCCCCCCCAGGCCGACCTGCGCTGGGCCATGCTGCAGAGCCAGCTCCATGCCCTGGAGGACGCCGAGGATCGGCAGCGCCTGGCGGCCGTGGCGCGACGCCGGCTGGCGGGCGACGAGGGCCCCGCCCCCGAGCTGGCCGGCCTGGGCCCCGAGGGGAAAGCACTCCACGCGCTGGTGGTCAATCGCGACCCGGCGCGGGTCGCGTCACTGCTCGCGGCCCTGCCTTCCTCGCTGCGCGACGAATTCGAGGCGCTGGATCTCGCCTCCCGGGATCTCGATGCCCTGAAGGCGAGGCTGGTGCTGGTTCACGGCCCCGACGACCGGGTGATCCCGATCAGCCACTCGCGGCGGCTGCGCGACGCCCTCCCCGCCGGCCAGGCGCGACTCTTCGAGGCCGGGGGGCTCGGCCACGTGGAGGTCTCGTCGCGCTGGCGAGACGCCTGGACGCTGTGGCGGGCGATTCATCATGTACTCAGGCTGGGCGAGGGGGAAGGCAGGCAGCGGTGACCGCAAGCCCGCCTCCTGCGGTCCGGGCAAAACGACGCGAGAGCGACGGCGATCCCCGGCGTCACCCCGCCCTCAGGCATTGAAGACCACCCGGCCCAGCTCGCCGAGGTCATACCCTCCCAGCGCCTCGGCGCGTTCGCGTAAGCGCGGCTCCCGGGCGAAGGCCAGCAGCCGCTGGATCGGCGGCTCGAAGTAGCTGCGCCGCCGCAGGGCCAGGTCGAAGGCCTCCTCGTGGAGCGGCACGAAGGCCAGCCCCTGGCGGCGCGCGGCCGCCTCGACGCCGAGCCCGGCATCGGCCTCGCCCTGGCGGATCGACAGGGCGAGGTCGTCCTCGGAAAGCGAGGGGTGGACGGCCAGGGTCAGGCGCTTGCCGTCGATTCCCTCCCGCGCCAGCAGCAGGCGCAGCAGGCGCGCCGCGCCCGCGTCGGGCTGGCGGTGGGCGACTCGTACCTCCGGCCGCGCCAGGTCGGCCAGCCGCCGGATGCCCAGGGGGTTGTCCGGCGCCAGCAGCAGCCCCTGGCGGCGGCGCGCCCAGCGGACCATCACCAGGTCGCGCATGCCGCCCAGGCCCAGCCTCGCCGGCTCGTTGTAGCGCCCGCTCTCCGGGTCCAGCAGGTGCAGGCCGGCCAGCATGGCATCGCCGTCCAGCAGCCGCCGCACGCCGTCGCCGCTGCCGTGGCAGAGCAGCGCCAGCCCCGAGCCGCTCTCGCGCACGGCCCACTCCAGCAGCGGGTCCTGGCTGCCCGCCAGGACGCTCGGCACGGGCCGGCGGCTCGCCTGGTCACCCTCCAGATGGCTCATCAGCCACAGGTCGAGGCTCTGCCGGGGAAACAGCAGCTTGCCGGTGACCCGCACGCAGGGGATCTCACCCTGGCGCACCAGGTCGTAGACCTTGCGCTCCTTGAGCCTCAGGTAGTCGGCTGCCTCGGCGGTGGTCAGGTAGGCGTGAGTCGGCAGGGACGTGCCTCGTTCCATGGATCTCTCCCTTCTCGGTGGGCTGGAGGCCTCGACACCAGCCTGGTCAATATCATGCACAAGACTGCATGAATTCCATCGTTGGATGCATCACGTCGCCTCAACGTACAAGATGCAACGAGATAACAGGAGAACACGATGCCCGCCGACGCCAACGCCTTCCAGACCGCCCTGGCCCTGATCCTGGGCATGGACCCGGTGCTGCTCGGCATCGTCGCGCTCTCCGTGCAGGTCTCGCTGAGCGCGGTGCTCATCGCCGCGCTGCTTGCCCTGCCGCTTGGCGCCGCGCTGGCGCTGTGGCGCTTCCCCGGCCGCGGCGCCATCGTGGTGGCACTCAATGCCCTGATGGGCCTGCCGCCCGTGGTAGCAGGTCTCACCGTCTATCTGCTGCTCTCCCGGGCGGGCCCGCTCGGCCAGTTCGGCCTGCTCTTCACCCCCACCGCCATGGTGGTGGCTCAGGTGATCCTGATCCTGCCGATCATCGCCGCCCTGACCCGCCAGCAGATCGAGGAGCTCCACCAGGAGTATCGCGAGCAGCTCACCTCGCTGGGACTCTCGCGCCTGCGCATGATCCCTACTCTGCTGTGGGATGCTCGCCTGGGACTGATCACGGTGGTGCTGGCGGGCTTCGGCCGCGCCAGCGCCGAGGTGGGGGCGGTGATGATCGTCGGCGGCAACATCGACGGCGTCACCCGGGTGATGACCACCGCCATCGTGCTGGAGACCAGCAAGGGCAACCTGCCGCTGGCGCTGGGCCTCGGCCTGGTGCTGCTGGGTCTGGTACTGCTGGTCAATGCCGCCGCCTATCTTGTCGGCGAAACGGCGCGGAGGCGACTGGGATGAACGACATGCCGAGACGCTTCGTGACCGAGGTCCCGGCCCTGGTGCTCGATGGAGTGGGCTTCACCCATCGTGGCCAGCGCCTGCTGGGTCCGCTGGACCTGCGGCTGGAGGGCTGCCGGCGCACCCTGGTGATGGGCCCCAACGGCGCCGGCAAGAGCCTGCTCATGCGTCTGGCCCATGGCCTGCTGACCAGCAGCTCGGGGCGGCTGCAGTGGGAAGGGCCAACGCCCCGTCAGGCGATGGTCTTCCAGCGCCCGGTGATGCTCAAGCGCTCGGCACTCGCCAACCTGACCTACGCGCTGGCGGTCAACGACATCCCGCGGACCCGGCGTCGGCTGCTGGCTCGCGAGGCCCTGGAACGTTTCGGCCTCGCCGCCCTCGAGAAGCGACCGGCACGGGTGCTCTCCGGCGGCGAGCAGCAGCGCCTGGCCCTGGCCCGCGCCTGGCTGACCCGCCCCGAGGTGCTGTTCCTGGACGAGCCCACCTCGGCACTGGACCCGGCGGCCATCAAGGCGGTAGAGGACGCGGTGCTGGAGTTCCACGCTGCCGGCACGCGCATCGTGATGAGCAGCCACGACCTCCATCAGGCCAGACGCCTGGCGGATGACGTGCTGTTCCTCAACGCCGGGCGACTGATCGAGTACACCGACGCCGCCACCTTCTTCACGGCCCCCTCCTCACGCGAGGCGAGGGCCTTCATCCGCGGGGAGCTGGTGCTCTAGCCCGGCTTTTCGCGCTATCGCGGCAACCCTCCCGACAATGACAAGGAAGCGACCATGCAACACAAGACACGCATCGCTCTGACCGCCATCGGCATCCTGGGCCTCTCGCTGACCGCCCAGGCCCAGGACGGGGAGCGCTACATCGTCCTGGCCTCCACCACCTCTACCGACAACTCGGGGCTGTTCGACGCCATCCTCCCGACCTTCACCGAGGCCACCGGCATCGAGGTGCGCGTCGTGGCCGTGGGCACCGGCCAGGCCTTCGAGATCGCCCGCCGCGGCGATGCCGACAGCCTGCTGGTCCACGACACCGCCGGTGAGGAACGCTTCGTCGAGGAGGGCTACGGCACCGAGCGGGCCGACGTGATGTACAACGACTTCGTGATCATCGGCCCCGATGGGGACCCCGCCGGCATCAGTGAGGCCGAGACCGTGGCCGAGGCCATGCGGCTGATCGCCGAGGCCGAGGCGGCGTTCGCCTCCCGCGGCGACGACAGTGGCACCCACCGCGCCGAGCAGCGGCTGTGGGAGGCCGCCGGCGTCGAACCGGGCGGCGCCTGGTACCGCGAGCTGGGCAGCGGCATGGGCCCGACGCTGAACACCGCCGCCGGCATGAACGCCTACGTGATGAGCGATCGCGCCACCTGGGTCGCCTTCGAGAACCCCCGGGAGCTCACCCTGCTCTTCGAGGGCGACGAGGCGCTCTTCAACCAGTACGGCAGCCTGCTGATCGACCCCGAGCGGCACCCCCACCTGAAGCATGACCTAGCCGAGCAGTGGCACGGCTGGCTGCTCTCCGCGGAGGGCCAGCAGGCCATCGCCGGGTTCACCGTCAACGGCCAGGCGCTGTTCTTCCCGAACGCCCATTCGGACTGAACCGGAGTTGACGGCGCCTCATCCGCAGACACGCCAGTGCCCGGCCAGGCCCGTTCACATCAGGCCGGGCCGGGCCATCGAGGGGTCGTGATCGGCTTTCGGGCCTATCGGGTATAGGTCTCGAGCTGAGCGGCAAACTCGCCGCGTAGCCGCGTCCACTCCATCTTGAACCAGGGCGTGAAGTGTTGCGGATGAGAGGCCAGCTCGGCATCGAGCCCTGCCGGGGATATCCAGCGCCAGTCGGCAATCTCCCGACGGTTGGGGCGTGGCTCCTCGTCACTGATCCCCAGGTAGACCCAGCAGAGCTCGTGCTCGGCTCCGCTGGAATCGTACTGGGCCTGATAGCGGAACTTGTAGAGGAAGGCGAGTTGCGCCTCGATGCCGACCTCCTGCCAGAGTCGCCGGTGAATCGCCTCCTCCATGGGCTCGCCTCGGCGTGGATGACTGCAGCAGCTGTTGGACCAGAAGAGCGACCACAGCCGCTTGCCTTCCGCCCGCTGCTGCAGAAGCAGCTCCCCCTGATGATTGAACACGAACAGCGAGAAGGCGCGATGCAGCACACCGCTTCCTTCGTGGCACCTGGCCTTGTCCAGATGACCCAGTTCCCGGTCCTCGTCGTCGACCAGGATCAGCTCCTCGTCATCGAAGGAAACGGTCTCGTCGCGCTCGGCTGAGCCTGTGTTGATCAAGGGGTCACCTCTCTGGCCATATCGCTGTCTACTCCTTGCCGTTGCCTGACCGAAGGCCAGGACATGCCGCGGGAAAGCCCTCACCACCGGAGAACTCGGAGGCCCATGCGCTCAGTGCCCCAGGCGGGTCCGAGAGCGGCCTGAGCGGCAGCCCCCGGGTCACACCGCCGAAGAGCAGCCTTAGCGCCCCATCATGACGCGCCACCAGGCGGGTACTCACGATGGCGGCCTTGACCGTGCGACGCGACACCTTGACCTCCCGCCCCGAGCCATAGGTCGGCCGCGCCGCTATACGCCGGAGGGTGAGCACGGCCAGGCCGATGGCCCACAGGCAGAACCGCCGGATCCCCGCTTCTTCCGCGGGAACCATCAGGGTGTAGCGAAAGGCATTGCGCAGATGGGCATGCGCGACGCCGACCAGGTAGCGCAATGCCGCGGCGAACGCCGGATCACCGCGTCCCGGCGCCAGGCTCGCCACGTCCACGCCGAGCGCTCGAAACTCCCGGCGCGGCAGCCAGCAGACGCCACGCTGCCGATCATCCCAGAGGTCCTTGAGGATATTGGTGAGCTGCAGACCCTCTCCGAACGACGGCGCCAGGGCCAGCATCTCGGCACGCTTCTCATTCATCTCGCCGGAGTGCTGGCAGAACAGCTCGGTGAGCATCTCGCCCACGACGCCTGCCACGTGATAGCAATAGCGGTCCACCTCGCCCAGGTCCGCCAGGCCCTCCAGGCTGGCGTTGTCCTGGTAATGGCTCATGCCCCGGCACATGATGCTCACGCACCTGACCAGCGCCTGCTGCTGGGGCGCATCGAGACTGTGGGTGCAGCGAACGACCAGTGGCGTGTTGGCCATCAACTCTCGCTCATCCGGCGACGTGGCCTGCGAGAGCAGCGGCGTGACCTGCCTGGCGAAACCCTGGGCCCTCTCCTCGCCTCTCAGCACCGCCAGAAACCGTTCATGCAGGAGGGTCTTCTGAACCGCGGAAAGCGCCGGTTCATCTTCCAGGGTGTCGGCAATACGGCAGAGCAGGTAGGCATTGGTCACGACCTTGCGCAGGTCGGCCGGGAGCTGGGGGATGGTGAAGGCAAAGGTGCGTGACACCCCGCCCAGGACCTTGCCCTGATAGGCCTCTGCCTCTGCAATTCCGGAAGCCGTCGAAAGGACCTGGGCCATGGCAGAACACCCATTCATGTGTGGCGGTTGACCGAGGCCGGTCAGCTCTCCCAGCGCGACGTGAAAGCAGTGAGGCAGGCTGGAAAGGCAGGCTATCACGCCTGCCTCGGGAGGGTAACGACGCCCAGCCAACGCCAACCGCCGCGCCAGGGGTCAGACCCTTGATTTCCCTTAAGGGTCTGACCCCCGGAGAGGAGGCACTGGAGCAGCGTCGAGCCGTCGCAGCAGGTCGTCGAGCTCGTTGCTCAGGAAACGTGGCTCCACGCAGTCGCCCAGGTGCCCCTCGGCGAAGCGCAGGAACCCCAGCGCCGCATGGGAGAGCCGCCGGTCGCGGCGCACGATGAACTGCCAGTGGCTCTCGATGGGCAGTCCCGCCACCGTCAGGATGGCGATATCGGAGTGCTCCGGTGGCAACACATGCTCGGAGAGCACGGCGAGGCCCATGCCCGCCGCCACGCCCACGCGGATCGCCTCGTTGCTGGCCATCTGCAGGGTCGGGCCCAGCGATAGCCCCTGCTCCTGCAGCCAGCTCTCGAAGAGCATGCGGGTGGCCGAGCCGGGCTCGCGCAGCAGGAAGCGCTCCCCCAGCAGCTCAGCCATGTCGATGCGCTCGCGACCGGCCAGGCGATGGCCCCGCGGGGCCACCGCCACCAGCGGGTTGCGCAGGAAGCGACCGGCCAGGGCGTGGGCAAGCGATGGCGGGTGGCTGAAGACGTAGAGGTCGTCCTCCTGGCGCTCGAAGCGCGTAAGCATCTGGCGGCGGTTGCCGATATGCACGGTGACGTCGACCTCGGGGAACGCCTGGCTGTAGGGGCCGAGCAGGCGAGGCAGCACGTACTGGGCGGTGTTGACCAGGGCGATGGAGAAGCGGCCCCGCTCGCCACCGCGCAGCGCGGCCAGGTAATCATCGAAGTCGGCGAAGCGCCCCAGCACCTCGCGGCTGGCGCGGTAGAGCTCGCCGCCCGCCTCGGTGGGCACCTGCCGCCCGTGGCGGCTCTCCAGCAGCGGCTCGCCCAGGGTATCCGCCAGGCGCTTCAGCTGCAGCGAGACGGTGGGCTGGGTCAGGTGGAGCTGTCGTGCCGCCTCGCTGATCGACCCGCTGCGGACCACCGCCACATAGACCTGCAGCAGCCGGAAGGTGAGGTGTCGAATGTTCATGGCGACCCCATGATATAGATGATTATCTATACTGCATCGCAATCAACACAATTGGTATCAATACCATCGGCTCCGCACAATCCCCGGCGTTCCCCTGACCCCGACGCGCGAGAGTCCCCATGCCCGATATCGTGGTGATGTTCTTCCTGCTCGGCCTGCTGGCCGGCGTGGTGAAGTCCGACCTGGCCATTCCCAAGGCCGCCTACGACACCCTGAGCCTGCTCCTGATGCTGACCATCGGCCTCAAGGGGGGCATGGCGCTCTACGGCAACCTGGGCTGGTCGCTGCTGCCCGAGCTGGTCGCCGTGGCAGCGCTGGGCGCCGTGATCCCGCTGGCCCTGATGCCGGTGCTGCGCAGGCTGGTGCGCCTCTCGCCCGCCGACAGCGCCAGCCTCGCCGCCCACTACGGTTCGGTCAGCGCCGGCACCTTCGCCGTGGCCCTGGCCTTCGCCGAGGGGCGCAACCTGCCGATCGGCGCCGAGGTCACCCTGTATCTGGTGATGATGGAGCTGCCGGCGATCATGGTGGCCATCGCCCTCTATCGCCGCTACAAGGGGGCCGAGCCCGGGGAAGCGATGCAGGGCATCTGGCACGAGACGCTGACCAACCGCGGGGTGATCCTGCTGGCCGGCGGCGCGGTGATCGGTGCCATGTACGGCCCCATGGAGGGCGCCAACGTCACCGATCTGCTCACCGGCGCCTTCCACGCCGTGCTCGCCCTCTTCCTGCTGCAGATGGGCCTCACCGCCGCCGAGACCCTGCGCCCCATCCCCTGGTACCACTGGCGCCTGCTGATCTTCGCCCTGGCCGCCCCGCCACTGCTGGCCCTGGCCGGCCTGGCCGTGGGACTGGCGCTGGGCCTGCCCGCCGGGTCGCTGCTGATCCTCACCGCACTCGCCGCCAGCGCCTCCTACATCGCCGCCCCGGCCGCCATGCGCACCGCCATTCCCCAGGCCAACATCGGGCTGGCGATGCTCGCCGCCCTGGGCTTCACCTTCCCCCTCAACGTGATCCTGGGCATCCCGGTCTACCACCAGCTGATCATCTGGCTGGCCGGGTAAGGCGCCAGGGGCAGCCTTCGCGGCTGCCCCTCTTGTCGGCATTCCTGGTACTCGTTCCTGTGACGAATTCCCGGTTCGGGCTCTCTGTCTTTCCTGGGCCTCCTGCCCCCGGGCTTGAGACATTCGTCTAAGCCGTCAACGGCTGCACTTTACGTTAACGTCAACCTCGCCTAGTCTTGTGCCAGCATCGAATTTCACCACCCGACAAGAACCGGAGCCCCGCCCATGCATACGCCCTTCAAGCCCCTCGACTTCGGCCTCGACGACGAACTGAACATGCTGCGCGACCAGGTGAACGCCTTCGCCCGCGACGAGATCGCCCCGCGCGCCGCCGAGATCGACGAAAAGAACGAGTTCCCCAACGATCTGTGGCAGAAGTTCGGCGACATGGGCCTGCTCGGCATCACCGTCTCCGAGGAGGATGGCGGCACCGGCATGGGCTACCTGGCGCACTGCATCGCCATGGAGGAGATCTCCCGGGCCAGCGCCTCCGTGGGGCTCTCCTACGGCGCCCACTCCAATCTCTGCGTCAACCAGCTCAAGATCAATGCCAGCCCGGAGCAGAAGGCCAAGTACCTGCCCAGGCTGATGAGCGGCGAGCACATCGGCGCCCTGGCCATGTCCGAGCCGGGCGCCGGCTCCGACGTGGTCTCCATGAAGCTGCGCGCCCGGAAGGATGGCGACAAGTACATCCTCAACGGCAACAAGATGTGGATCACCAACGGCCCCGACGCCCATGTGCTGGTGGTCTACGCCAAGACCGACCCCGACGCCGGCTCCAAGGGCATCACCGCCTTCATCATCGAGAAGGGCATGCCCGGTTTCACCACCGCCCAGAAGCTCGACAAGCTGGGCATGCGCGGCTCCAACACCTGCGAGCTGGTATTCCAGGACTGCGCGGTGCCGGAAGAGAACATCCTCGGCGAGCTGGGCAAGGGCGTGCGCGTGCTGATGAGTGGCCTCGACTACGAGCGCACCGTGCTGGCCGCCGGCCCCATCGGCATCATGCAGGCCGCCCTGGACATCGTGGTGCCCTACATCCACGAGCGTAAGCAGTTCGGCCAGTCCATCGGCGAATTCCAGCTGGTGCAGGGCAAGGTGGCCGACATGTACACCACCCTGAACGCCTGCCGCGCCTACCTCTACGCCGTGGCCGCCGGCTGCGACCGCGGCCAGACCTCCCGCAAGGACGCCGCCGGCGTGATCCTCTACTGCGCGGAGAAGGCCACCCAGGTCGCCCTGGACGCCATCCAGCTGCTCGGCGGCAACGGCTACATCAACGAGTACCCCACCGGCCGCCTGCTGCGCGACGCCAAGCTCTACGAGATCGGCGCCGGCACCAGCGAGATCCGCCGGATGCTGATCGGCCGCGAACTCTTCAACGAATCCAAGTAAGGGTAGGCCCATGGCAATCCTGCAGACCCAGATCAATCCGCGCAGCGACGGCTTCCAGACCAACGAGGCGACGATGCGCGCAGAGGTGCTGAAGCTGCGCGAGCTGACCGCCGCCATCGCCCAGGGCGGCGGCGAGAAGGCGCGCGTGCGCCACGAGTCCCGCGGCAAACTCTTCGTGCGCGACCGCATCGACCACCTGATCGACGAGGGCTCGCCCTTCCTCGAATTCTCGGCGCTGGCCGCCCATGAGGTCTACGACTCCGCGGTGCCCGCCGCCGGCGTGGTCACCGGCATCGGCCGCGTCAGTGGCGTGGAGTGCGTGATCGTCGCCAACGACGCCACCGTCAAGGGCGGTACCTACTTCCCGCTCACGGTGCGCAAGCACATCCGCGCCCAGGAGATCGCCCGCAAGCACCGCCTGCCCTGCATCTACCTGGTCGACTCCGGCGGCGCCTTCCTGCCCCGCCAGGACGAGGTCTTCCCGGACCGCGACCACTTCGGCCGCATCTTCTACAACCAGGCGACGCTGTCCGCCGAGGGCATCCCGCAGATCGCCGTGGTCATGGGCTCCTGCACCGCCGGCGGCGCCTACGTGCCGGCCATGGCCGACGAGTCGATCATCGTCCGCGAGCAGGGCACCATCTTCCTGGGCGGCCCGCCCCTGGTGAAGGCCGCCACCGGCGAGAGCATCAGCGCCGAGGACCTGGGCGGCGCCGATGTCCACACCAAGAAGAGCGGCGTGGCCGACCACTACGCCGAGAACGACGCCCACGCCCTGCAGCTGTGTCGCGCCTGCATCTCGCGGCTCAACTGGCAGAAGCGCGGCCAGCTCAAGATGCAGGAACCCAGGCCGCCCAAGCTCGACCCCAGCGAGATCTACGGCATCGTCGGCACCGACCTCAAGAAGCCCTACGACGTGCGCGAGGTGATCGCCCGCATCGTCGACGACTCCGACTTCGACGAGTTCAAGCGCTACTACGGCGACACCCTGGTCACCGGCTTCGCCCATATCCACGGCTACCCGGTGGGCATCGTGGCCAACAACGGCGTGCTCTTCTCCGAGTCCGCGGTCAAGGGTGCCCACTTCATCGAACTCTGCGCGCAGAGGAAGATCCCGCTGATCTTCCTGCAGAACATCACCGGCTTCATGGTGGGTTCGAAGTACGAGCACGAGGGCATCGCCAAGCACGGCGCCAAGCTGGTCACCGCGGTGGCCTGCGCCCGCGTGCCCAAGTTCACCGTGCTGATCGGCGGCAGCTTCGGCGCCGGCAACTACGGCATGTGCGGCCGCGCCTACGATCCCAACCTGCTGTTTATGTGGCCGAATGCCAGAATTTCCGTCATGGGGGGTGAACAAGCCGCCGGCGTGCTGGCCCAGGTCAAGCGCGAGCAGATCGAGCGCGAAGGCCGCGAGTGGACGAAGGAGGAGGAAGAGGCCTTCAAGCAGCCCACCCGCGAGCAGTACGAGCACCAGGGCCACCCCTACTACGCCAGTGCGCGGCTGTGGGACGACGGCGTCATCGACCCGGCCCAGACCCGCGACGTGCTGGGCCTGTCGCTGGCCGCGGCCATGAATGCCGAGGTCGAAGAGACCAAGTTCGGCGTGTTCCGCATGTAAGGAAGGATCTCCCCCATGGCAACGCAACAGACCTTCTCCCGGCTGGAACTGGATGACCGCGGCATCGCCTGGCTCACGCTGGAGCGCCCCGAGGTCCACAACGCCTTCGACGACAGCCTGATCGCCGAGCTCAACGCCCACCTGGAGCGGCTGCATGAGGCCGCCCACCACGGCGAGGTGCGCGCGGTGGTGCTGGGCTCCGAGGGCAAGAGCTTCTCCGCCGGGGCCGACCTCGGCTGGATGAAGCGCATGGTCGACTACGACTTCGACGGCAACCTGGCCGACTCGCGCAAGCTCTCCGGCCTGATGCACGGCCTCGATACCCTGCCCTGCCCCACCCTCTGCCGCGTGCAGGGGGCCGCCTTCGGCGGCGCCGTGGGCCTGGCCGCCTGCTGCGACCTGGTCGTCGCCTCCGACAAGGCGAAGTTCTGCCTCTCCGAGGTGAAGATCGGCCTCTCGCCGGCGGTGATCAGCCCCTACGTGCAGCGCGCCATCGGCTCGCGCCAGATGCGCCGCTACGCGCTCACCGCCGAGGTCATGGACGCCCCCACCGCCCTGGCGCTGGGGCTGGTCCACCAGGTGGTGGAGCACGACGCCCTGGACGCCGCCGTGCAGGCCATGCTCGATGTGGTCCTGGCCGGCTCGCCCCAGGCCCAGCGCGCCACCAAGGCGCTGCTGGCCGAAGTGGCCCGAGCCCCCGACAGCAAGGCCACCCGCGAGCACACCTGCCGGGTGATCAGCGAGCTGCGCGTCAGCGCCGAGGGCCAGGAGGGCCTGGCCAGCTTCTTCGAGAAGCGCCGCCCCGACTGGAACTCACCCGCCGATCAACAACAGGCCGACGTCAGCCACAACAACCGTGCCGCGGAGCCCCGCTCATGACCTCTGAAGTGAAGAAGTTCGATACCCTGCTGGTCGCCAACCGCGGCGAGATCGCCTGCCGGGTGATGCGCACCGCACGCGCCATGGGCCTGCGCACCGTGGCCGTCTATTCCGATGCCGACGCCAACGCCCGCCACGTGCGCGAGGCCGACGAGGCCGTGCGCCTGGGCCCCGCCGCCGCCCGCGAGAGCTACCTCAAGGTCGAGGCGGTGATCGAGGCGGCGCGGCGCACCGGCGCCGGCGCCATCCACCCCGGCTACGGCTTCCTCTCCGAGAACGGCGCCTTCGTGGAGGCCCTGCAGCAGGCCGGCATCACCTTCGTCGGCCCGCCCGCCTCCGCCATCGCCGCCATGGGCGACAAGTCCGCCGCCAAGGAGCGCATGTCCCACGCCGGCGTGCCGCTGGTGCCGGGCTACCACGGCGACGACCAGGATGACGCCCTGCTCAAGACCGAGGCCGACAAGATCGGCTACCCGGTGCTGCTCAAGGCCAGCGCCGGCGGCGGCGGCAAGGGCATGCGCGTGGTGGAATCCGCCGCGGGATTCCAGGCCGCCCTGGACGGA
>NZ_JACUUD010000151.1 GCF_014859505.1 Halomonas sp. | reverse complement strand
GACAGCTACCCCCGCGAGCGCTGGCCCGCCTGTGCCCGCCGCCTGCAGCTGGCCGCCGAGTGGATGGACGAGGCCGCGGTCTCCACCATCCACTCCTGGTGCCACCGCATGCTGCGCGAGCACGCCTTCGAGAGCGGCAGCCTCTTCTCGCTCGAGATGAACCTCGACCAGTCGGAGCTCGAGCTGGAGGTCGCCCGGGACTACTGGCGCAGCTTCTACTACGCCCTGGATGCCGAGGCCCTGGCGGTGGTCACCCGCTACTGGGAGACCCCGGACGCACTGGCCGAGGACGTCCGCCGCCTGCAGGGCGACGCCGAGCTGCTGCCCGACGCCCCGCCCCCCGCCGGGGCGCTGGCCACCATGCAGGCCGAGCGCACCCGGGTGCTCGCCGAGCTCAAGGCGCCCTGGCCCGCCTGGCTCGACGAGCTCTCGGACGCCCTGGAGAGCGCCGCCGCCGCCAAGGCCTTCAACGGCGCCAGCCTCAACAAGACCCATCGCGCCAACTGGCTGGGTGCCCTGCGCGACTGGGCCGGCGACCCCGAGCTCGCCACCCCCGCGCTCACCGACGCCGCCTGGAAGCGCCTGACGCCGGAGGGGATCGCCGAGGTCTGGAAGACGGGTAAGCCCCTGGACCACCCGGCCCTGCACGCTCTGGTCGAGCTGCCGGACCAGCTCGAGGCCCTGCCCAGCGCCCACGCCGACCTGCTGGCCCACGCCGTGCGCTGGATGGCGGAGCGCCGTGAGCGCATGCAGCAGCGCCGCGCCGAGCTCGGCCCCGACGACCTGCTCGAGCGCCTCGACCGCGCCTTCGCCGGCCCCGCAGGCCAGGCGCTGGCCGAGCACGTGCGCCGCCAGTTCCCGGTGGCCCTGGTGGACGAGTTCCAGGACACCGACCCGGTGCAGTACCGGCTCTTCGACCACGTCTACCGACTGGCCGAGCCCCCCGACCCCGACAACCCTGGCGCCGTCCTGCTGATCGGCGACCCCAAGCAGGCGATCTACGCCTTCCGCGGCGCCGATATCCACACCTACCTGCAGGCGCGCCGCGACACCGCCGGGCGCCACGTGACGCTCGGCACCAACTTCCGCTCCTCCACCGCCATGGTGGAGGCGGTCAACCGGGTGTTCCGCTTCGCCGAGACCCACCCCGCCGGCCGCGGCGCCTTCCTGTTCCGCTCCCCCGAAGGCAACAACCCGGTGCCCTTCCTGCCGGTGGCCGCGAAAGGCCGCAAGGACGCCCTGACCCGCGACGGCGAACCGCTGCCGGCCATGACGCTCTGGCATTTGACGGGCGGGCATTTGAAGGGCGGGCATCTGGCGGGCGAAGACGAGGGCATGAGCAAGGGCGCCTACTTCAAGGAGATGGCCGCGCGCTGCGCCACCGAGATGGCCTCTCTCCTGCGCGAGGGCCAGGCCGGGCGCGCCGGCTTCGGCGCGCCAGATGAGCCCTTCCGGCCTCTCAAGCCATCGGATCTCGCCGTGCTGGTCAACAACGGCAACGAGGCGAAGGCGATCCGCGGCGCGCTGCTCGAGCGCGGCATCCGCAGCGTCTACCTCTCCGACAAGGAGGGGGTCTTCGAGACCCCGGCGGCCCTGGAGCTGGAGGTGTGGCTGGCCGCCTGCGCCGAGCCCGACAGCGAGCGGCGCCTGCACGCCGCCCTGGCCATGCCCAGCCTGGGCTTGGGGAATCACGACCTCGATGCCCTGCAGCACGACGAGCTGGCCTGGGAGGAGCGCGTGCTGCAGTTCCGGGGCTACCACCGCCAGTGGCAGCGCCAGGGCGTGCTGCCCATGCTGCATCGGCTGCTGGCCGACTTCGCCGTGCCCACCCGGCTGCTTGCAAAGAGGGACGAATCAGCGAGCGGGATGCAGCATAAGGCGCACGGAGCACAGGAAGCGAGACATAACGAGGGGTTAGGCGAGCTTTCGAGCACCGCGCAACGCAGTGATGCGCCCGCGCAGCGATTCGTCAACGGCGAAAGGCACCTCACCGACCTGCTGCACCTTGGCGAGCTCTTACAGGAGGCCAGCGCCGAGCTGGACGGCGAGCACGCCCTGCTGCGCCACCTGAGCGAGGCTCGCGCTCATCCGCCCCAGCAGGCCGACACCCACCGCCTGCGCCTGGAGAGCGACGCCGACCTGGTGCAGGTGATCACCATCCACAAGTCCAAGGGGCTGGAGTACCCGCTGGTCTTCCTGCCCTTCATCTGCGCCTTCCGCGAGAGGAAGGCCACCGACCTGCCACTCACCTGGCACGACGAGGCGGGCCGCCGCCACCTCTCGCTGGCGCCCGACGAAACCGTGCTGGCCCGCGCCGACGACGAGCGCCTGGGCGAGGACCTGCGCAAGCTCTACGTGGCCCTGACCCGCGCCCGCCACGCCACCTGGCTGGGCATCGCCCCGCTCAAGGGGTTCGAGCGCAGCGCCATCGGCCAGGTGCTCACCGCCGGGGCACCGCTCTCGTCGCCATCGACGGACGGCCTGCTTGAGGCCCTCTTCCCCCTCGCCCAGGGCGCGGCCAAGACGGAGCTGCGGGTCGAGCCGGCGCCGGAACCCAGCGACCTCATGGTGCCCATGGAGGCGAACGGCGAGGCGCTGCGCGAGGCGCTCACCCCGGCCCGCCGCGCCCGGGAGCACTGGTGGATCGCCAGCTACTCGGCGCTGCGCCTGGGGGGTGAAAGCATCGGTGGCGAGAGAATCGGCGGTAGGGAGGAAGAGCCCGCCCTTCTGGAAGAACCTGAAACCGCTCTTGAAGCCACCGCCCGGGAGATGCGCGACGAGCCCAGCGACCCGGCCAGCGTGCCGCTGCCGGTGAGTGATGCCTCGCTTCACCGGTTTCCAAGAGGCCCGGCGGCGGGCACCTTCCTGCACGGCCTGCTGGAGTGGGCCGGCGCCGAGGGCTTCGCCCGGCTGGCCGCGGAGCCCGAGCGCCTGAACGACACCCTGGCGCGGCGGGCCAACCTGCGTGGCTGGCGCGAGCGCATCCCGGCGCTACAGGCCTGGCTGCGCGGGCTGCTGGCCTGCGAGCTGCCGGTGCCGAACGCCCCCGAGGGGCCGGTGCCGCCGCTGCGCCTGGACCGGCTGGAGAGCGCTCACTATCAGGTGGAGCTGGAGTTCTGGTTTGCTGCCCACCGGGTCGACACCACCCGCCTGGACGCCCTCGTGAGCGCTCACACACTGGGCGGCGCCCAACGCCCGGCGCTGGAGCGCGACCGGCTCAACGGCATGCTCAAGGGCTTCATCGACCTGGTGGTGGAGCACGAGGGGCGCTTCTACGTGCTGGACTGGAAGTCCAACTACCTGGGCCGGGACGACGAGGCCTACAGCGAGGCCGCCATGGCCCAGGCGGTGCGCGAGAAGCGCTACGACCTGCAGTACTGCCTCTACCTGCTGGCTCTGCACCGCCTGCTGAAGGCGCGGCTGCCCGGCTACGACATCGATCGCCACCTGGGCGGGGCACTCTACGTCTTCCTGCGCGGCCAGCACGCTCCCTCCCGCGGCGTGCACCGCGAGCGCCCGCCTCGGGCGCTGATCGAGGCGCTCGACGCCCTGTTCCGCGATGCCGATGCCACCCCGGAGGAGCAGCCATGAGCGCTGGAGACACAGCCATGAGCGCTGGAGACACAGCCATGAGTGATCACTCGCCCACCGCCGATGCCGCCGACGCCCTGCGGGATACCCAGGCGCTCTTCGCCCTGCTCGACCGCTGGGTGGCCCGCGGCTGGCTACGCGCCCTGGACCGCGCCTTCGCCGCCTTCCTGGCCCGCGAGGTGCCCAACGCCCCCGCCCTGCTGCTGCTGGCCGCAGCACTCGCCAGCCACCAACTCGGCCGCGGCCATGTCTGCCTGGACCTGGAACGCACCCTGGCCGAGCCGGACCTCGCGCTCTCGCTGCCCCCGGAGGGCGACAGCCTGGAGGATCCGCCGCCGCTGCCCAGCGCCCTGCTGGGTGAGCTCACCCTCGCCGACTGGCAGGCCAGCCTCGATCACCCGCTGATCGTCGGCCACGGCCCCGGCAACACGCCGCTGGTGCTCGACGCCACCCGGCTCTACCTGCGCCGCTACTGGCACCACGAGCGCTCGATCCGGCAGCATATCGCCGCCAGGCTCCGCGACAGCACCGGGAGCACTGCGGAGACTGGTGGCAGCCCTGCGGAGACCGATGGGAGCCCTGGAAAGAGCACCGGGAGCCCTGCGGAGACTGGTGGGAGCTCGGCTCTGCCGGGCGAAGGCGCCGACAGGCGCCCAGCGGACCCCACTACCCTCGGGCAGGCCCTCACCGCCCTCTTCCCCTCCAGCGACACCCTGGACTGGCAGAAGGCCGCCTGCGCCCTGGCCGCCCGCTCGCCCTTCGCGGTGATCACCGGCGGCCCCGGCACCGGCAAGACCACCACCGTGGTCAAGCTGCTCGCCCTGCTGCAGACCCTGGCGCTGGGTGAAGGCCATCGCGCACTGCGCATACGCCTGGCCGCCCCCACCGGCAAGGCCGCCGCGCGCCTCAACGAATCCATTGCCGGGCAGGTCTCGGGGCTCGACCTGACGGCGCTTGCGCCATTACTCGCACATGGAGAAGACGATACCGAGCCGCTCCGTCGTGCCATTCCGACACAAGTCACCACCCTCCACAGGCTGTTAGGTTCAAGACCCGATACCCGCCACTTCCGCCATAACGCCCGCCACCCGCTGCCGCTGGACGTGCTGGTGGTGGACGAGGCCTCCATGGTCGACGTGGAGATGATGGCCGCCCTGCTCGACGCCCTGCCGCCCCGCGCCCACCTGGTGCTGCTGGGCGACAAGGACCAGCTCGCCTCGGTGGAGGCCGGCTCGGTGCTGGGCGACCTCTGCGCCCGGGCCGAGGGCGGCCACTACACGCCCGAGACCGCCGACTGGCTCGCCGAGGCCACTGGCCAGGCGCTGCCCCCCGAGATGCTCGACCCCAAAGGCGCCCCGCTGGACCAGGCCATCGCCATGCTGCGAGTCAGCCACCGCTTCGACGCGGCCAGCGGTATCGGCCGGCTCGCCGGTGCGGTCAATCGCGACGCGGCGGGCCGCGAGAAGCGCACCGCGATCCGCGAGGTGCTCGGTCACGGCTACGCCGACCTTTCCCACCTCAAGCTGGAAACGGACAGGGATCGCGGCCTGGAACGGCTGGTGGTCTCGGGCCACGCCGCGGGCTTCCCTGATCAAGGAAAGAGCGGCGGCGAGGGCCGCGTCGTAAACGGGAAGGTCCTGCCGCCGCCGGTAGGCTATCGCCACTATCTGGAGGTAATGCACAGCCTGAACGTCATGAAGCACGCGGCGCCGGAGGCGGATGCAAACGGAGAGACCGACCGCGAGGCCCTGGACGACTGGGCCCGACAGGTGCTGGCCGCCCACGGCCAGTTCCAGCTGCTCTGCGCCCTGCGCCGCGGCCCCTGGGGCGTGGAGGGGCTCAATGAGCGCATCCGCGCCGCCCTGGAGAAGGAAGGCCTGATCGACAGCAGCGACGGCCGCCGGCTCTGGTACCCCGGCCGCCCGGTGCTGGTCACCCGCAACGACTACGGCCTGGGGCTGATGAACGGCGATATCGGCATCACCCTGGCGCTGCCCCAGCCCTCGAGCGAGGTCGCCGGCCGCGGCCCGGCGCTGCGTGTGGCCTTCCCCGCCGGCGATGGCAGCGGGCGCATCAAGTGGGTGCTGCCGAGCCGCCTGCAGGCGGTGGAGACGGTCTTCGCCATGACGGTGCACAAGTCCCAGGGCTCGGAGTTCACCCACACCGCCCTGCTGCTCCCCGACGCCCCCAACCCGATCCTCACCCGGGAGCTGGTCTACACCGGCATCACCCGCGCCCGCCACTGGCTCACCCTGGTCGAGACCGGGCGCGGCCAGCTGCTGGATGCGGTGGAGCGGC
>NZ_JACUUD010000150.1 GCF_014859505.1 Halomonas sp. | reverse complement strand
CGCGGGTGCAGCCTCGCCCCAAGACCGCTACAATCGACGGCCTGATTTTCATGGGAATCCAGAGCCGAAATGTCGACGACCGCCAAGCGCCAGATCCTGGTTACCAGCGCCCTGCCCTACGCCAACGGCGCCATCCACCTCGGCCACCTGCTCGAGTACATCCAGACCGATATCTGGGTGCGCTTCCAGAAGAGCCGCGGCCACGAGTGCCACTATGTCTGCGCCGACGATGCCCACGGCACCGCCATCATGCTGCGCGCCGAGCAGGAGGGGATCACCTCCGAGGCGCTGATCGATCGTGTCAGCCAGGAGCACCAGTCGGACTTCGCCACCTTCGGCGTGGCCTTCGACAACTACCACTCGACCCACTCCGACGAGAACCGCTACTTCAGCGAGCTGATCTACACCCGCCTGCGCGACAAGGGCCATATCGCCACCCGCGATATCGAGCAGATGTACGACCCGGTCAAGGGCCTCTTCCTGGCCGACCGCTTCATCAAGGGCACCTGCCCCAAGTGCAAGGCGGATGACCAGTATGGCGACAACTGCGAGGCGTGCGGCGCCACCTATACCCCGGCCGAGCTGATCGACCCGGTGTCGGCCATCTCCGGCGCCACCCCCGAGGTGAGAAGCTCCACCCACTACTTCTTCAAGCTGCCCGACTTCTCCGATTTCATGCATCGGTGGATCAACGACGGCCACGTCCAGCCCCAGATCCGCAACAAGCTGATGGAGTGGTTCGAGGCCGGCTTCAACGAGTGGGACATCTCCCGCGACGCCCCCTACTTCGGCTTCGAGATTCCCGACGCCCCGGGCAAGTACTTCTATGTCTGGCTGGACGCACCCATCGGCTACCTGGCCAGCTTCAAGAACCTCTGCGACCGGCAGGGTCTGGACTTCGACACCTTCTGGCACAGGGACAGCGACGCCGAGGTCTACCACTTCATCGGCAAGGACATCGTCTACTTCCACGCCCTGTTCTGGCCGGCCATGCTGCACGGCGCCGACTTCCGCACTCCCACGGCGGTGAACTGCCACGGCTTCGTGACGGTGAACGGGGCCAAGATGTCCAAGTCCCGGGGCACCTTCATCAAGGCCGCCACCTACGCGGACTTCCTGAACCCGGAGTACCTGCGCTACTACTTTGCCGCCAAGCTCACCTCCCGGGTGGATGACCTGGACCTCAACCTCGAGGACTTCGCCGCCCGGGTCAACAGCGACCTGGTCGGCAAGGTGGTCAATATCGCCAGCCGCTGCGCCGGCTTCGTCAAGAAGCTCGGCGGTGGCACTCTCTCGGCCCACTGCGCCGAACCGGAGATGGTGGCCCGCTTCATTGCCGCCGGCGACGAGATCGCCGAGTTCTTCGAGACCCGGGAGTTCGGCCGCGCCATGCGCCGGGTGATGGAACTGGCGGATGAGGCCAACACCTACATCGCCGACGCCGAACCCTGGGTGCTGGCCAAGCAGGAGGGCCGCGAGCAGGAGGTCCTCGATATCTGCTCGGTGGGCCTCAACCTCTTCCGCCAGCTGATGGTCTACCTGGCGCCGGTGGTGCCGGCCATGGCCAAAGAGGCCCGCGAGTTCCTGAAGCTGGCAAGCCTCGACTGGCATAGCCGCCACGAGGTGCTGCTGGGCCACGAGATTGCCAAGTTCAAGCCGCTGATGACCCGCGTCGAGCGGGAGAAGATCGATGCCATGATGGCGGCGTCCAAGGAGGATCTGGTGGAAGAACAGAAGCTCAAGGAGACCCCCAGGGGGCCCCTGGCCGAGACGCCGATCGCCCCGGAGATCGGCTTCGAGGACTTCCGCAAGGTGGACCTGCGCATCGCTCGGATCGCCAAGGCCGAGTACGTCGAGGGCGCCGACAAGCTGCTCAAGCTGACCCTGGACCTGGGCGGCGAGACCCGCACGGTGTTCTCGGGGATCCGCGCCGCCTATGCCCCCGAGGCGCTGGAGGGCCGGCTCACCGTGATGGTGGCCAACCTCGCCCCGCGCAAGATGCGCTTCGGCCTCTCCGAAGGCATGGTGCTGGCCTCGGCCAACGACGAGGGCATCTACCTGCTCTCGGCGGACGCCGGCGCCGAACCCGGCCAGCGGGTGACCTGAGGCCACCGTGAGCCAACGCGAGCGGATCGAGGCCATCGACGCCCTGCTGCCGCAGACCCAGTGCGGCAAGTGCGGCTTCGATGGCTGCCTGCCCTATGCCGAGGCGATCGCCGAGGGCGAACCGATCAACCGCTGCCCGCCGGGTGGCGAGCCCACGCTTGAGCGCCTGGCCGAGCTTACGGGCCAGCCGGTGCAGCCCCTGGCGGAGCCCGCCCAGCTGCCGCTGGCTGCGGTGATCCGCGAGGACGAGTGCATCGGCTGCACCAAGTGCATCCAGGCCTGCCCGGTGGACGCCATCCTGGGTGCGGCCAAGCGCATGCACACGGTGATCACCGACGAGTGCACCGGTTGCGAGCTGTGCGTGGCACCCTGCCCGGTGGACTGCATCGATCTCGTCCCCCACCCCGCCTGGCAGGCCGCCGAGAGCGAGGCCAAACGCGACGCCTACCTGGCGCGCCGTGCGGACCTGGGTCGCCGCCGCCACCGAGCCCGCCAGGCGCGCCTCGCTCGGCAGGCCAGGGAGAAGCGCCTGGAACGCCAGAAGCGGGTGATGCAGCAGCGCCGCCCCGGTGGCTCGGGCCCTGCCGCTGCAGGGCCCGCGGTAAACCGTCAGCGCCGCATGGCCTTGAAGGCCGCCGAACAGGCCGTCAGGCGGGTTCAGCAACAGCTGGAAAGCGCCCAGCGTCGTCACGACGCCGTGGCCGAGGCCACCGCCAGAGCCCAGTTGCCCGAAGCAGAGCGGCTGCTCGCCGATGCCCTAAAAGCGCTGGAGCAGACAGGCACGACCGAATAAGGCGAATCACACCGCTGGGCGAAGGCGGAGTCTAAATCGCTTCAAGCTACTGGTGGGAGCTGGGCTTTCCCGCGGTTCGACGCTTCGACGAATGGCACCGCAGGCGCCCCGTAGAGTTACTGGCTCATGCAGTGGCCTCCGCTCACTTCGCCCCGCAAAGCGTGGCTCCCACCAGAAGGAACAGACCTCGGTGGCAGCAGGAAAGGCTCCCACCAGAAGGAACAGGCCTCGGTGGCAGCAGGAAAAGCTCCAGCCCTTCGGGTCACTACCAGAAGGAGCAGTCCTCGGTGGTAGCTTGTTGGTCACCAAGGCTCAAAGCCACTGGTGGGAGCCCGGGTTCCCCGGGCGAATGGCGCCGAAGGCGCCCGACAAATCACGAAAAAGATGCCATGAACGCCCAGAAACGCTTCGAGATCTTCGCGCGGCTGCGCGACCACAACCCCGAGCCCACCACCGAGCTCCACTGGACGACCCCCTTCGAGCTGCTCGCGGCGGTGCTGCTCTCCGCCCAGGCCACCGACGTGGGCGTCAACAAGGCCACGGCCAGGCTCTTCCCCGTCGCCAATACCCCTCAGGCGATCATCGAGCTCGGTATCGACGGCCTCAAGGAACACATCAGGACCATCGGGCTCTTCAACACCAAGGCCGAGAACCTGATGAAGACCTGCCACCTGCTGATCGACAACCACGGCGGCGAGGTGCCCGAGACCCGCGCCGCCCTGGAGGCGCTGCCCGGGGTGGGCCGCAAGACCGCCAACGTCATCCTCAACACCGCCTTCGGCCAGCCCACCATCGCCGTGGACACCCATATCTTCCGGGTCTCCAACCGCACCGGGATCGCCAAGGGCAAGGACGTGGTCGAGGTGGAGAAGAAGCTGCTGCGCCACGTGCCGAAGGAGTTTCGCCAGGACGCCCACCACTGGCTGATCCTCCACGGCCGCTACACCTGCGTGGCACGCAAGCCGCGCTGCGGCAGCTGCGTCATCGAGGACCTCTGCGAATTCAAGGAGAAGACGGAGCTTTAGCCGCGGCGCCCGGGCAAGGCACGCAAAAGGACATGCACCGAAGGGCGGGTTGGCAGCCGCCGGTGGCTGGGCGAGGATAGCCCCACAACGACAAGAGCCCTTTCGGAGCCCCATGCCCATCCCACTCCACGACCGCCCCATCGCCGAGCGCATCGAGGCGCTGCTGGCCCTTTCCCGCCAGCACGCCGACACCTACTGCAGCCCATCGGCCAGCCTGGCGCGGGAGCGCTACCTGGCCCGGCACCCCACCCGCCTGCTGGTGCTGAAGTGCATGGACGGGCGCATCCATATCCCCCACGCCACCCGTACGCCGTTGGGGATCATCACCCCCTTCCGCAACCTCGGCGGTATCTTCGACCTGGGCTGGCCCTACCTGGGGGAACTGGTGACCGAGGCGGTGGCCGAGGGGATCCGTGCCGGCCACGGATCGCTGCTGATGATCACCTACCACTTCTCCCGGGGGGAGCGCCTGCGCGGCTGCGCCGGTTTCGGCTGTGATGCCGGCGCCGCCCTGGCCCACGCCCGCCAGATCCGCACCCAGGCCGAGCAGCTGTTCGGGCGCGACCACCAGCACGTCTACCCCCTGGTGTGCGGCTTCGAGACCGACTCCGACGCCCTCATCCTCCACGGCGAGGGGGAAGCGACCCTGGACATCGGGACGCTCGACCCCGACGACGGCGAGAGCCTCGGCCATCGGGTCGCCACCCTCTGCCCGGACATGCCGGCCGATATCCGCCGCGACCTGCTGCCGCTGCTCGAAGGCAACCTGGCCCATGCGGCGAGCCTGCGCGGCGTGGCCCGCCAGCTCGATATCGAGCACCGCGAGTGGGTGATCTGCGTGGGGCGCGGCTTCGACTTCCTGCACCTGCCCAATACCGCGCTGATCATCGGCCCCTACGGCCCGAGCCTGGCCGAGCCCATCGGCACCGCCGCGGACATCATCGACGACAACATGGCCGCCGGGCGCATTCCCGATGACGGCTGCATGCTGCTCGCCTCCACCCCCTACCAGGCGGTGGGCGTGGATCGTGCCCGGGCCGAGCTCAAGTCCCGTTTCCTGGCCGATTTCGCCACCCGAGTGATCCAGGAGCACCACCCCTGGCTCGCCGAGCGCATGCACCGCCACACCGCCGTGGTGCACTGGCCCACCCGGCGCCTGGACCTGCTGGACGCCCGGATCGGGAAGACCTGCTGATGGAAGTGCTCAAGTACCTGGCGCTGCCGCCGCTGGTCAACGTCCTGCTGGTGCTGGCCGGCCTGCTGCTGGGGGCCCGGCGCCTGGCCGGTGGCCTGCTGGTCGCACTCGGGCTGGCCAGCCTGCTGCTGCTCGCGACTCCCTGGGCCAGCCATGCCCTGCGCCAGGGCCTGGAACCGGCGCCATTGCCCGGCCCCGCCTCGCTGCGCGGCGCCCAGGCCATCGTCATCCTGGGAGGCGGGCGCGACTACGTCGCCCCGGAATTCGGTTGGGGCGATGCCCCCTCCAACCCCACCTGGCGGCGGCTGGCCTATGGTGCCCACCTGCACCGGGGCAGCGGCCTGCCGATCCTGGTCAGCGGCGGGCGGGTCCATGACGAGCACAGCGCCGAGGCGAGCCTGATGGCCGCGGCGCTGCGCGAGGTGTTCGAGGTACCGGTACGCTGGCTCGAGGGCGAGAGCCGCAACACCGCAGAGAATGCCCGCTTCAGTGCCGCCATGCTGGGGGCCGCCGGCATCCAGCGGGTGGCCCTGGTCTCCCAGGCCTGGCACCTGCCCCGCGCCGGCGCGGAGTTCGAGCGGGCCGGGCTGACGGTGATCCCCGCCCCCACCGAGTTCGCCAGCGCCCCGCCTCCGGGGCTCCACGGCTGGATTCCCCGCGCCTATCACCTCAACGAGAGCACCCGGGCCCTGAACGAATGGCTGGGACGCGGAGTACTGTGGGTGCGCGACGCCCTGCTGACGCGGATCGGCAACCGGTCATGAGCCACCGCTGAGCAGGCGGC
>NZ_JACUUD010000149.1 GCF_014859505.1 Halomonas sp. | reverse complement strand
GCGTGATCATGGCGCCGCTGACCCGCTCGCGCACGCCGGACAGCGTGCCCGGCCCGCTGCAGCAGGTGTACTACGGCCAGCGGGCCAGCGCCGGGCTGATCATCAGCGAGGCCACCAATATCTCGCCCACCGCCCGCGGCTATGTCTACACGCCGGGCATCTGGACCGACGCGCAGGAAGCCGGCTGGAAGGGCGTCGTCGAGGCAGTGCATGCCAAGGGCGGACGCATCGCCCTGCAGCTGTGGCACGTGGGGCGTGTCTCCCACGAGAGGGTGCAGCCCGACGGACAGCCGCCCGTGGCGCCCAGTGCCCTGAAGGGCGAGGGCGCCGAGTGCTTCGTCGAGTTCGAGGACGGCAGCGCGGGGCCGCACCCCACCAGCACCCCGCGGGCGCTTGCGACCGAGGAGATCCCCGCCATCGTCGAGGACTACCGCCAGGCCGCCATCCGTGCCAAGCGGGCGGGCTTCGACATGGTCGAGGTACACGCGGCGAACGCCTACCTGCTCAACCAGTTCCTGGCCACCGGCACCAACCTGCGCACCGACCGGTACGGTGGTTCGCTGGAAAACCGCGCGCGCTTCCCGCTGGAGGTGGTCGATGCGGTCGCCGAGGTGTTCGGCCCCGCACGGGTCGGCATCCGCCTGACGCCCTTTATCGAACTCTTCGGCCTCACCGACGACGAGCCCGAAGCGATGGCCGACTACCTGGCCGGTGAGCTCGACCGCCGCGGCCTGGCCTACCTCCACTTCAACGAGCCCAACTGGGCCGGTGGCGATATCACCTTCCCCGAGGGCTTCCGCGAGCAGATGCGCCAGCGCTTTAGCGGCCGCCTGATCTACTGCGGCGGCTACGACGACGAGCGCGCCCGCGAGCGTCTTGCCGACAACACCGCTGACGCCATCGCCTTCGGCCGCCCCTTCATCGCCAACCCCGACCTGCCCGAGCGCTTCCGCCTTGGCGCCAAGCTCAACGAGCCCGACCACAGCACCTTCTACGGCGGCGCCGAGGTCGGCTACACCGACTACCCCTTCCTCGATAACGGCCACGACCGGCTCGGCTGAGCCGGCGTCCACCTCTGGAAGAAGCCACAAGCCCGGCCATTGAGCCGGGCTTGTTGCGTGATGGGAGGGACATCGTCGTGTTCACGGCATCGACATATCGTCGGGACATGTTCAAGAAACGCGATTTTTTCGACACGTCCCTTGGATCTGTCGATGGCATCGCCATGACGGCTGCCGTGAAGAGGTACGAAGTTTAAATAGCTACAGGCCTTATTTTAATTTCAGGCGCAACTTAAAATAAGGCGCGACGCTATTTTACCCAAGCCCGCTTTCGAGCGGTGAGAGGGAGCCCCATGGAACGCGGACTCACAGGCCACTACGAGGACAGCATCGCCGGCGGCGTGCGCTGCCAGGCGTTCATCCCCGACCCGCTGCCGCCACGGCCGGCTCTGGCGCTGGACGGCAAGCTGCAGGGGCGCATCAACCAGGCGATGCTGGCGCTGGGCCGTCTCGACGCCATCAGCACCCTGCTGCCCGACGCCTCACTCTTCCTCTACAGCTATGTATGCAAGGAAGCCGTCATGTCGTCGCAGATCGAGGGTACCCAATCCTCGCTCAGCGACCTGATGCTCTACGAGATGGAAGGCATGCCCGGGGTGCCCATGGACGACGTGCAGGAGGTTTCTTGCTACGTCGATGCGCTGACGTTGGGTGTGGAGCGCATCCGCGAGGGCTTACCCGTCAGCTACCGACTGGCGATGGAGATCCATAAGGCGCTGATGACCTCGGGACCTGGCATCAACCGCGGACCAGGAGAATTTCGCAGCAACCAGGTGTGGCTGGGTGGGCACCGCCCCGACGAAGCGGTCTTCGTGCCGCCTCCGTCCCATCGACTGGCCGAGTGCTGGGCGGCGCTGGAGCGCTTCATCAACGACATGCCCGAGGCCACCGACCCGCTGATCAAGGCCGCCCTGACCCATGTGCAGTTCGAGACCATCCACCCCTTCATGGATGGCAACGGGCGCTTGGGCCGCCTGCTGATTCCGCTGATCCTGTTGGAGGCGGGCATCCTCAGCGAGCCCCTGCTCTACCTGTCGGTGTTCTTCAAGAAGCATCGCCAGGTCTACTACGAGCGCCTGCAGCAGGTGCGGGTCACCGGCGACTGGGAGGCCTGGCTGTTGTTCTTCGTGGACGCCGTGGCCGAGACCGCCAATCAGGCAGTGACCACTGCCCGGCATCTCAACCAACTGCGCGATCAGGACAGGGCACGCCTCGGCGAGTTGGGTCGCCAGGCCGGCTCGGCGGCGTTGCTGCTCGACGCGCTCTTCCAGCAGCCCATCGCCAATATCGGCCATCTCTGCCAGCGTACTGGGCTCACACCCGCCACGGTCGGCAAGCTGTTAACGGCCATGGAAACCGAGCTCGGCATCGTCCAGGAGCTAACCGGGCAGAAGCGCAACCGGATCTTCGCCTACCGGGCCTACATCGACATACTCAATCAGGACCCCTCATGACCCAGAATGGCATCGTCCAGCTTTGGTAAAGCAAGGGATGGCCCCATGGGGAACACGAGTTGAGCCCGATAAGGGCCGAGATATCAAGGAGGTTTCTATGCAGGGTGACGAGTCACTACTTGCCGACGAGCAGCTCGTGCGGCTCGCCGGCGAGGCCGCCTTCGAGCGCGGCGTGGCCTATTTCCGGCATGGCCAGGTGCTGGGCTGGAACCGGCAGGGGAATACCGTCACCGCGCAGGTTGTGGGCAGCGAAAGCTATCAGGTGATCCTGCGCCTCAACCCACGCGGTCTGGAGGGCGGCTGTGACTGCCCGGCCTCCGAGGGCATCGATTTCTGCAAGCACTGCGTGGCCACCGCCCTGGCCTATCGGGCGGAACAGGAGGAGCAGCAGCGCTTGATGGCGGGGGGAGAGAGAGGCCGCCTGCTCGCCTATCTGCAGCAGTTGGACAAGGCCTCGCTGGTAGAGGCACTGGCCGAGCTGATCGAGGAGGACCCGGTGCGGCGGCATCAGTGGTCGCTGCGTGCCGATGCGGTGCTCGGCGTACTCGACCACAAGGCGCTGAAGAAGCGCATCACCGCGGCCTTTCCCCTCAAGCGCCACCTGCACCGCTATGGCCAGGTGCGGCCCTATTTCGCCAAGGCGGAGGCGTTGGTCGAACAGCTTGCCGAGCAGGCGCCGCAGTTGCCACCCGACACCTGCCTGACCCTGGTGGAGTACGCCCTGTCGCGCCTGGCACGAGCGCTCGAGACCATCGACGACTCGGGCGGCTTTCGCTTCTACTGCGAAGAGACGCTGCAGAGGCTGCACATGCAGGCCGCACAAAGGCTCGACTGGTCCGGCGAGGATCTCGCGGCGCATCTCTACGAGATCGCCTTCGGGGAAAATTATGATTTCTATCCCGAGATTCCCGATGCCTACGCTGAGGCCCTGGGCAGCGAGGGGATGGACGCTTACCTTGCTCTGCTGCAGCAGGTCTGGGACGCCTTGCCGAGCTTGCCCGCCGAGGCGCGCTGGTCGGAGAAGTTCCGCTACCAGCGGCTGCGCGAGCCACTGCTGAAGCGCGCCGAGGCATACGGTGATGTCGCCACCATCCTGGCGCTTCATCAGAAGAGCGCCACCGAGGTGCAGGACTACCTGAAGATCGCCGAGCTGTGCATCGCGCACGACGCCTGGGATCAGGTGGAGCTGTGGCTGGCCCGGGCGGCCAGGGCGGATGACAAGCGCTACCCGCACTGGCGGCGCGAGCACGAGCGGCTGCAGATACGCCTGTTGCTGCATCGCGGCGAAACCGAAACGGCGGGGCAGCTGCAGTGGCAGATCTATCAGCAGACGCAGCAGCTGGAGGATTATCGGCATCTGCTCGAGCTGGTCGATGAGCATGGCCTGGCCACCGATTATCGGCAGCGTGCCCACGATTGGCTCAGGGAGCAGATCGACAAGGCACCCGAGGCGCCCTGGGGCTATGCGCCCAAGGTGGTCAATAGCCTGCTTGAGATCTACCTCTACGAGAACCGTCTGGAGGAGGCGCTGGCATTCAGCTCGGACCGGCCGGTGGCCGCTGGCCTGCTGCTTAAGCTGGCCCAGCAGCTGGGCAATCCCGACCAGAGCCTACCGCTCTATGTTCGCCTGGCCCGTAGCGACGTGAGCAACACCGACAACAAGAGTTATCGCCGCGCCATCGCCCAGCTGCGTGAGCTGCATGGCACGCTCGAAACGCTGGAGCAGCATCGTGCATTTGCCGCGGCTCTGGAGGAGTTGCGCACCGAATTCAGGCAGAAGCGCAACTTCATCAAGTGGCTGAACGAGGCCTTTCCGCCATGAGGAGAATCGGGGGCTCACCCTTGTTTCCATCTGGTTTTTTATAGAAATGGGAGGGATCCAGGTTGTCGGATGACGTTGAGATTGAAATTTCGGGGAGAGAGGCGAGGCTGATTCTGCGGTATGGATATCCGTTCCAGGACCAGGCTCCCGCCTTTGAAGCGGTGGCAGGAAAGGCAGGTTTTCATCGGCTGATGATCGAAAGGTTTTGGCTCGAAATGCTGGTTGGGGATCTGAGCAGGTCAATAAAAGAGGTCAGGAGTGCGGCATTGCAGGAGGAGCTGGACTCCCTGTGCATCACGCTGGAAATCGCCATGAGATATTCAGCCTAGACCGTGAGAATGATAGGGTGATGAGCAGGAAAGAGAGGGCTCATATCGCTCGCTGGAATGAGATTGGTGTCATGAAAACCAGGAGGCGCAATGCGGCATCCGGATCAGTTTCAAGTCAACGAGGGTTCCCGGAGGAATTTCATCGGGGCTCAGGCGGGGGAGCATGATTGACTACTTCCTGCTCGATGTCTTCACCGACCGGGCCTTTGCCGGCAACCCGTTGGCGGTATTCCCCGAGGCAAGGGGGCTGGATACCGGCATGATGCAGGCCATCGCCAACGAGCTGAATCTCTCCGAGACGGTGTTCGTCGGCGAGGCAACCGGCCAGCATCGCTATCCCATCCGCATCTTCACCCCCACCAGGGAGCTGCCCTTCGCCGGCCATCCGGTGATAGGCACCGCTCACCTGCTGGTGGAGCGAGGCATGGCCGAGCGGGGATGCCCGCTGGTGCTCGAGGCCGGCGTCGGTCCCCTGGTCGTGGAGTTCGATCAGGCGTTGGCTCGCCTGACTACGGCAGAACCCGTCAGCATCCTGGCGAGCACCCTGACCCAGGCCACCGCCGCGGAACTGCTGGGGCTGGAGGCGCATCAGGTCCTGAGCGAGCCGGTGCTCGCCTCCTGCGGGCTGCCCTATCATCTGATCGAGCTCGCGTCGTATGAGGCACTGGAGCGGGCACAGCCCGCGCCAGGCGCCTGGGCGGATTGGGTGTCACCCAGCGGCCAGGATCAGATCTATCTCCATTTCGCCTGTGAGGCGATTGATGCAACACAGGTCGTGAGAGCCCGTATGTTTTCCACCCCGGGAGGCGTGCGCGAGGACCCGGCGACCGGCAGTGCGGCGGCGGCGCTGGCGGGGCACCTGGCCCAGACCAAGGGGGTTGGCCGATGGCGTTGGCAGATCGAGCAGGGCATCGAGATGGGTCGCCCGAGCAGGATTCATGCCGAGGCGGAACGCACCGAAGATGATCTTTCGATCCGCATTGCAGGAGCGGCAGTGATCGTGGGAGGCGGGACGCTGCACCTGCCAGGCGGACTGGCGGTTTCCCGGGAGGCCCCATGAAGCCCTTCTCCATCCTGCTGATCCGGCTGCTGGGTCTCTATCTCTTCATGAAGACGCTGTTCTCGGTGTTGCCGGCGCTGCTCGGCCCGAATGTCGGCGAGTTCTGGTCCGGTGAGCTGCTGCCGGTGCTGGTCGCCACGGTGGCGGTACCCATGGTGGGCGGCGTATTGCTGTGGTGCTTCGCCGG
>NZ_JACUUD010000148.1 GCF_014859505.1 Halomonas sp. | reverse complement strand
AGGTGCGTGTTTCGTCCTCGATCAGTGGTGCCCCGCTACCCGCCAGGGTCAGCCGCGCGGTGACGAACTGCTGCTGCCTGGGTTCCTTGAGCCACAGCCGCAAGGCGTGCTCTCCCGGGTCAAGCCGAATCCGCTCCAGCGATTCTTCCTCCGACAGACGGATCAGCCGGGGACTGCGATCGCCCAACTGGATCATCACCTCAGCCGGGATTCTCGCCTCGTGGGGCAGGACGCGCTGTATAAGCCTGACTTCGATGACCAGGGGGTCGGGCGTCGAGAGCTCCACGCCCTCGACGCCCCTGCCGCTCAACCGCATGGACGACGCCGGAAAAACGGGAAGCAATGACTGGCGCGCGCGCCTGAAGGGGGAGTGCATCGCCTCCTGGAGGGGGAGCTGGCGCACTCCGGCACTCTCGAAACTACTGCTGATGTGCCGCCAGCCATACCCCTGAAGCAGCCTGTCGGCAAGCTGTCGAAGGGCCACCACCTCGGCATGAACCTGGGCGAGCCTTGCCAGGCGCGCGCTCACCCGATCCATGAGGTCGGGGTTCTGCTCGAGCTCCCAGAGCAGTGCCACCGCAAGCGCATAGGCCTCGCCGTGAGATTCCGGGACGCCGGCGACCTCGGTCTCGACGCTTTCCACCCGAATCGCCTGGCCACCCTCCGGCCACGCTTCCGGAGCCACTGCCATGACGGGAAACTCCAGGGATTCCAGGGCGTCCTTGATAGCAGTGGCGTTCAGGGAGACAAGATCGAGGCTATGCAGTCGTTGGGAAGGCAGGACAGGCAACAGCTCGAGTTCTGCCTCATGGACCCTCAGGTAATCCGGCGAGGTGTCCGACAGCCAGCCCGTCGCGTTCACGGGGCCCTGCAGCAGATCCTTGAGGACAAGTGGCGTCAGCGGCGGAAGCACCGCCCAGGAATGGGTTGGCTGCCACTGCCACAGCTGCGCCAGGTAGTCATGGTGCCGGGGCCGCAGGCGAAGACGGTGCAGGCCCGGGGGCACCTCGAGAAGGATGTCATCACCGGTGGCGGTCGCCGTTCGGCGATTGATCGTCGCAAGATAGGGATTCTCTGCACGGCTGAGGATCGGTGCCCGAAGCGTCGTCGTTCTTCCCGCAACGTCGACGAGCTCGGTCGATAGCCAGTCGATTTCCCCTGGCTTGCGGGACTCCGGTGCCACTCTGCGCAGCTGGACACGCAGTATTGCAGGCCCCACCACCTCGAGTTCCAGCGGCGAGTCGGCAGTGGCATGGGGAAGGGAGAGGGGCCTTTGCGTGACCTCGCTGAACAGGGTCGAGAAACCCCGGCTGCTCTCGATGCGATGGCCAAGAGAGGCCCACTCGAACGCCTGCTGCGTCGACAGCGACCAGGCAAGCCAGCGCTCCACGGCAGCAAGGCGCTGTTTTCGATCCCGGCTCCCTAGCTCGCTGGCGATGGCCTGGGCGTCATACATTCGGCGAGTACGTTCGGCACCGGCGTCTCCTGCCAGACGCCAGTGATCGATTGCCTTTTCGAAGTCTCCGCTTCGGGCGGCCAGATCACCCTGTCGCAGGGCTCGCTCCCTGGCAGGCCGCTCGAAGTCTTGGGTATCCGCGGTATGCGACCAGCCGGCCTCTTGTGCTGCCTCCGGCAGCCATGACGGCGGCGCTCTCTCCCGAGCAAGCAGGAGTCCGAGCTGGGTTGCCCAGAGGGATTCACCCGCGCGATGCAGCGCCTCGCCCAGAGGCTCCAGGAGCTGCCCGTCGCCCTCACGCAGAAAGCGTGCAGCCAGCAGACGAACCTGACTCTCCCAGCGCTGGGTTTCCGCGTAGGCCGTCAAGAGGTCCTGTGTGGCCAGTTGCCTTGTGCCTGCAGCGCTGCCGAACACCGCCACGGCCTGGCGTTGACGCCCTGCCAGATAGTGCTCACCCAGGGCGCCGAGCGCCTGCTGTGACAAACGATAGGCGTCGGGGTGATGGCCGTAGCCTGCATTGCCCAAGGTGTCCAGCACCCCGAGCCAGTCAGAGCGCTGTGCCTGGGTCCGGGACCTCGCCAGGCGTTGCTCCAGGTCGGCAGGCGCCTGGGCCGGGCCCTGCGGTGTGAAGTCATCCAGATAGGCCGCCTGGGAGGCATGAAGATAGCGAAGCATCGGGTACCACTGGTTCTCCAGGGCACGTACCGGGGGGATGACAGGCTCCAGGGGGGACGAGTCCGGGTTTGGAGCGCCGCCGAATGCGCTGTGCAGGCGAGCGACGAGAGAGCGGTAAGGCACCTCTTCGAGAAGCTCGCGATAGGCGGTTTCGCCGGCATCGTATGGCTGGCTGGCCCGGTACTGAAGCGACACCGGTAGAGCGACATCGCCCCAGACACGCACTTCGCCGACATCCGCGGGCAAGGGCAGAGTCGCCATGTCCGTCGGCCAGTAGTGGTCCGCCTCACGCTGCGCCGCGAAGGCGCCTCCCAGCGTCGGGATCACGGCCAATGCCTCTTGAGAGAGAATAGCGTCCTCTGGCGTGGACAGATCGGCGTGCAGCGCCGGTGCACTCAGCCTCAGCCGCTGGGCCGGCGCATCGTCGTACTGCACCCAGAGCGCTGCCTCTGCCTCGGGCGTCAAGCGCGCAACAGAGAGCCGCAGACGTGAAGGGCCGAAGCGTTCCGGCAGCGGATAGGTCAGAGGCGTCTCAGCAAGCTCGACGAAAAGACCGCGGCCCAGTCGGTCCAGCACATCGTCGGCATCAAGGAAGTAGCGCTCATCCGCTTCGAGCTCCAGCGGACTAGTGGTGGCGAACCAGGCCGTTTCCAGGGCTAGCGGCTCACTGTCTCTGTCCGGGAAGAGGTTGCGGAAGAAGCGCTGGTCGCGTTCGATATTACCGGCAAGGGCTTGTCTGGCAGGATGAGGCCTGGCCCCGGGCCAGGAGGGACTATCGGCTTCGAGAACTCCTTGTTCAAGAAAGCCCAGAGCGATGTCGGCGGCTCCCTCGATATGGTTCGACTGCCGCAGGGCGTCAAGTTCCACGAGTGGCTTGCCACCGGCGCCCGGAGGAGTGTCAAGAAGCCACTGGGTACGCTCGACAAGGCCAGGCTGGGGGTCGTTGAGGTCGAGAAAGTAGGCCTTATCGGCCTTCTCGATTCTCGCCAGCAGGGGCAGGGACGCCTTGAGCCTAAGCCGATGCTCACCTTCGGGGATCGTCAGGTAACGCCGGTCCATGCCACCGTGAAGCCGGGAGGCGCCGAGTTCCTGGTAGAGGGTGCTGAACCGTGTTCGATTGATGGTCAGAAGTTGCCAGGGAGCATCATCGAGGGTCCAGCTCAGGGAATAGCGCCCTTGGTGCTCCGCACCCTCGGCCGGGCGGCTGGCGAGGGCGAGCACGCGGGGGCCTTCGATCGCCATCTCGAGGATCTCGCCCTGCGCCAGGCGATGCACGGGCAACCGCTCGCCGTCAGCGTCGCCAAGCGCTACCCGTTCGAGCCTTGGCGACAATGTGACCTCGCGGAAGGGGTCTGGCGAATCCACGTGATCCTGCGTCGCGACAAGCAATCGGCCACTGAAGGCCACCTCAGCCTCCAGGCGAGCCAGCAGAGGAGATGGTTTGTCCTTCACATGAAACCATTCATGGCTCTGCGTGCCAGGGGTCCAGGGTTCCTGCCTCCATAGCCGTCCGTCACCGGAGAGCCACAGCAGGGGCGGTGCCTGATCCTCATCCAGCTGCAGGCGAAGATGACCCTGTTCCGGCAGATTGAAGGTGGCCATCTCGCCGGCATCGAGAGTCACTCGCCCTCTTCTCTGCTCCGAAAGATCCAGGAGCTGTGGCTCCTCCCAGAAAAGGCGCGGCGCCTGGCTTGCCCGCTCGCGCTCGATCAGCGGATCCGCAGGATAGGGATAAGGCAGGTTCTCGCTGGCGGCAATGGGAGGTACCACTGCACAGGACAGAACCACGGCAAGCCATCTCATGGGCTGGTCTCCGTCACGCATTGGATGAGGCTGTTTCTGGCATCGGCATCGCTGATGAGACGCTTGCGCAGCTCACTTTCAAGTTCCAGGTGCACGAAACCATCAAAGCCCCTGGCACGCAGGTTGGAGCCGACAGTGTTGGTGGTGGCACCCAGTTCACGGACATCCCGGGGAAAGAGCATCGCCCGGATACCGAGGCGCTGCGAGAGGCAACGGGTCAACTGGGACAGGGACTCGAGTGGCTTGCGACTACCGTCACTGAGGATGGCCTCGGCTTCACGCCCGGCCCGGCTCTTGCGTTTGGCGCTGCTGAAGCCATGCAACTGGAGTATCCGCCCACCGGGATACACGTCGGCGAAGGCCCGGCTCAGGGCATGCAGGTAACTGTCGGAGATATGTACGAGATCACTGTCATCGCCGTGGTAGCGATGCATGGTGTTCCAGGCCGAGGCCATGGCATCGCTTTCCAGGAAGAGCTGGCTTGCAAGGGTTCCGGTGTGCAGGTCGTAGTACTGGTGAGGTGCCTGGATCAGCAGTGGCGTACTGCCCTGGACGCGCGCGGCATAGAGCCCACGCCCAAGACGATCGTCTTGCTTTTCGATCAGCACGACGATGTCCGGCTGGGACAGGGCGACCGGCTCGACGCCAGGGATTTCCATACTCTGCGCCGCCTCGCGGCGATCATCCATGAAAAGCCAGTGCCTGAACCCCTCCTCTGCCTGAACGATATAGGGTCTCTCGGGCACGGCGTACACCTCGCTTCTGGCTTGCTCGAGCAGTGAGTCAAGGCTATGCGCCGACGGGGAGGCCAGCGTCATCACGTCAGTGATCAACAGCATCGCTGCCAGCAGCAAGCAGCCCTTGAGATAGCCCTTGTCAAGCATATTCCACCATCATTCGCCCTCCTCACGAAAACCGCGTGCACGTTCGTGTTCCCCTGGCAGTACCTCGTGGAAAACGACATAGCCTGGGGCACCACTGTGGAGAGAAAACTCCACCGTAACGGAGCCATCGGGTATATCACTGCCCAGATCGATCAGCATCGGCTGGCCATGGGCAAGCCGTTCGCGTTGCTGGTCGAGCACATAACCGACCCCAGCCTCTTCAGCTGTAGGCGTCATCTGGTAGAAGCGCTCGAGATGCGTCCATTCCCGCGTCGGCCGGGAGGTCAGAGCAGCGGATTCGACGCGTACACGAACCGTGCTCGAGTCCCCGGCATCGCCGAGAGAGTAGAAGCGTGCACCCACAAGCTGGCCATCTTCGCGTTTGTCCACGGGATAGCTCAGAGTTGCTTCGTCCAGGCGAAATGCCATGCGGCGCAGGTAGCCGGACTCATCAGGGTAGCGATAGTTCATCAGCCAGGTTCCCGAGGTACTGGCGTCGAGTTCCACCTCATGGCGGCCCGCGGAGAGCGGCGGCAGGCTGATGTCACCCCGCCTGCCGATCAGTTCGTGGCGCATCGAATTGCCGTCGATGCGCAGGTGCAGGCGGAAGGGTTCCGAGGTTTCGCGCAGGTAGATGAGTTGCGGCTCGAGGCTGCGAGCGACCCCGGGGGTGGCGATCTCCACCGTTTGGGTGCCAGGTTCGAGGGGCTGGAAGTAGGCGGGAAGCCCGCTCGGGCGCAGGCGCTCTTCGCCGCGCAAAGGAACCAGGATGCGGGCACCACGGGCCGAGAGCTGGGGGTCGAGTGCCTGCCACTGGTAGCGCCCTGCCAGGAGCTGGGGATCGCGCTCCGGCGGGCGCGACTGTACATGCAGTACCCGGCTGGTATCCGGCGCTCTCTGCGCCGAGGACTGCTCCTGCATTCGAGTTTCCGATGGCTGCAGGAGGAACCAGCTTGGCTGTCCCTCGCCATCGCCACGCCAAGCGTAGTAGTCCACCGGTACCCGGGTGCGATGGGGCAGGTCATCCGGACGAGTATAGGCATTGGCAAGCAGGCGCTGTCGGCTGGTGACTTCGAACCGAACCACCTCGGGCGGCAGGCGC